>JBBIOD010000049.1:0-13892 GCA_037443545.1 Ignavibacteriales bacterium
TCCGCCGCCCGAGCCTCCAGCAATCTTTGCAATTTCTCCTACAATTTTTCCGGCTTGAAGTTTCTTCTCGCTAATGAGATTATCAGTTACTACGCACACAAAAGCGACTTTTTCATCGATGATTGCCGCTAGAACGCCCACGCCGGATGTAAGTTTCGATCGGAGTGCGTCGCCGATACTTTTAAGTTCGTCCATTGTGCCGGCTTCAACCCTGGCAGAAACAATCTTGAATTCATCAAGTGTGAGAGCTTCTGCAACCAACACGTCAATATTTGAAGACGCTTCCTTTACCCGATATTTCGAAAGCTCTTTTTTTAGATCGCTAATTTGTTTATTTATCTGTTCAATTGCTGTTTCTCGTTGTTCGAGAAGAGATTCGATTTCATTTACAATACTGTTGTTTACAGATTGAATTGAAGCTGGCACGCTACCGAGAGGTAGTGGTATTGGATGTTCAGTTTTTTTGTATTGATTGAGTTCTTTTTCCAAAGATTCCATTTCTTTAAGATATATTTTTAAATTATCATCTATATTCAGGATTTTATCAATATGATCTTCGAGGAATAGTTTTACTCCCTCACCAGTTACCGCTTCTATACGGCGAATACCGCTTGCGATACTTGCCTCAGATATAATTTTAAAGAAGCCGATATCGCTTGTATTTTTAACGTGTGTGCCGCCGCATAACTCAGCGCTGAAATTATCTTTTAATTTTAACACGCGGACTCTATCACCATACTTTTCGCCAAAGAACATTTTGATACCGGGAACTTTGCGGGCTTGTTCGATAGGCATTTCCTCAGCTTCAACATCAATCCCTTCGTAGATTTTTTGATTAACGATTTTTTCTATTTGTTTGATCTGATCTTCGCTTACTTTTTCGAAATGGTTAAAGTCGAAACGCAATCTCTCGGGAGCAACTAATGAACCATGCTGCTGAACGTGATCGCCAAGCACTCGCCGTAGTGTTTCATGCAAAAGATGTGTGGCGGTATGGTTGCGCATTATGTTGAGGCGGCGATTGTAATCTACTTTTACGTGGACTACCTTCCCAACGCTTTCAATGATATTCCCTTCGAATACTTCAATTTCGTGTATTAATTTCTTATCCTGCTTAATGGACTTGATAATCTTTGCTCTAAATCCTTCTCCTTCCACAATCCCGGTATCGTCGACTTGACCTCCCGATTCTACGTAGAGTGGAGTTTTGTTGAATGAAATAAATTTATTATCTACAACTTTATCGAGTAGTACATCGGCTTCCTTTTGTTCGTAGCCAATAAAAATTGAATCGTTGAATTCGCTTCCTATTTGTGCAATTTGTGTAGATGACTTAATGGCATCTCTTGCCCGTGTTCGTTGTTCTTCCATCAGCTCAACGAACCGTACAGTATCAACCTTCAATCCTCTTTCTGTTGCCATCATTTCTGTGAGATCGAGTGGAAAACCATAAGTGTCATAAAGTTTGAACGCATCTTCACCGGGAAAAGTTTTTGAGTGTCCGATTTCTTCAATAACCGTTTCAAAAATTTCAAGCCCGCGGTCGAGTGTTGTGTTAAAACTCTCTTCTTCACCTTTAATTATACGCTCAATGTGATTTTGGCGTTCTTTTATTTCAGGATACTGATTGCCCATAGATTGGACAACGGCTTCCACAATTTTATAAATGAAGGGTTCATTCCATCCTAAACTTCGCCCGAAGCGAGCAGCCCGGCGTAATATACGGCGCATCACGTAGCCGCGTCCTTCGTTCGAAGGAATACCACCGTCAGCAATCGAGAATGACAACATCCGAACATGGTCGGCAATTACTCGCATCGCGATATCGATTTCGGATTTCGTATTTCGGATTTCGGAATTTGTGTTTGAATACGATTTTCCGACAATATCTGATATCCGATTGATAATCGGCATGAATACATCGGTGTCGTAGTTTGATTTCTTTCCTTGCAGAACAGCGCAGATACGTTCAAAACCCATTCCCGTATCAACATGTTTTGATGGCAGAGGAGTGAGAGTTCCTTGTTCATCGCGATTATATTGGATGAAAACAAGATTCCAAATTTCCATTACGCGTGGATCACCCGCATTAACGAGATGACCGCAGTCCCCTTTTTCACTCAAGTCTATATGAATTTCTGAACATGGTCCGCAAGGTCCGGTTTCGCCCATCTCCCAAAAATTATCTTTCTTACCAAACCGCAATACGTGCGTCGGGTCGATGTTTGTAACTTTCTTCCAGAGTTGTTCAGCTTCGTCATCAGTCTCATACACTGATGCGTACAATCGCTTCTTGTCGAGTCCCCAAACGTGTGTCATCAACTCCCAAGCCCATTCTATCGCTTCTTTCTTATAATAATCTCCGAACGACCAGTTGCCGAGCATCTCAAAAAATGTGTGGTGGTAAGTATCGCGCCCGACTTCTTCGAGGTCGTTGTGTTTGCCGCTGACGCGTATGCACTTTTGAGAATTGACAGCACGTGTATAATCACGTTTACCGATTGCCAAAAAAACATCTTTAAACTGATTCATCCCGGCGTTTGTGAACAATAGCGTCGGGTCGTCGTATGGAACTACTGGTGAACTCGCAACAAATTTGTGTCCCCGTTCTTCAAAGAATTTTATAAAATCGTTTCGTATTTCGTTGGAGGTTTTTACCACTCTATCTATTTACATCCTTTCTATGCGCAATACTAAATTTTTCCACCGTTTTTATATCATCATTTATTCCGTAGAGTATCCGATAGTTACCTATCCAAATTCTCCATCGGTTTTTCGTGCCGACCAATCTTTTTTTTCTTCACTATTTCGCACGGAGTTGATATTTCATTCTCAACTATTTTTACTAAAGCTAAGTCGTCCCTGTTTTCTAACACTTATGCTACTTTTATTTTTGAACTCATAAATTTATTATTTTCTCTAATACCCATGCTTTCAGTACTCAATTTGAGTCATCAATTCTATTTCTTCGAGTATGCTGCTGACCTCGATACACTTGTTCAACTCGCCGCCGTACACAACCGCTTTTCCGTAATTGTGGACTTGATGAGTAAGTGCTCTTGCTTTTTCGAAGTCGCAGCGAACCGCTCGTATAATCTGGTGTATCACTTCATCAAAAGTATGCAATTCATCATTGAATAAAATTACCTTAGCAGGTGTCTGCGTTTCGACGGTTTCTTCTATTTCTTCTAATGGTTGTATTTGCATATCTGGTAACAAAATTCTATAAAAAAGTAGTGAAATTTACTGACTTTTGCAATCAAAGTAAATTATAATGGTTTTCACAGTGTTAATATAGAAAATCGAAAAGGTAATTTATGGACGAACAGATAGAAGAAGATTATGTACAAACTCAAAATTTTCAATCATCTGATATAGAACCTCTATGTGAAGGTATAAAATGCGGTTATTCAGTCCATCGTGAAGATGCGTTACCAAAAACTTTTCGGTCATGTAACGCTTCTAAATCAGAATTTACATTGTATATGAAGGTTTGAAGATGCAAACGTTTCGGTTAGATAAAATGCGTGTGGAAAGAAACATATTAGAAAAAATAAACGATTCAAAGAAATATTTGCTCGAGTTGGGATTAGGTGGGACTGTTGTCGGCATTTGCCTCAACAGGCCGACGGATTATCGAGATGTAGTTATTGCAGTTTTAAAAAAAATGTAACGTCAAAAAAATTGGTTATTCAAAAAGGAATTATGACAGAAAAAGGATTTTGAATATTTATCAGCTTGAATTTCTTCGAATTTTTTTGCAATTTAAATCAAAATTATGCTACTAATTATACCTGCAATACGAATCAGAGCGGGCAAGTGCATCTTCAGGGCAAAATACGAGGACGGCACAATTTGTTCTGACGACCCAGTCGAAATGGCAAAACTTTGGCGTTGCGAAAACGCAAAGTCGTTACACGTTACCGATTTCGATGCCATAGATGCCGGTCGTTTTGTGAACCTCGATGTGATTAAAAAAATGATTGAAACGGTCGATATTCCAATTGAGTTAGGCGGCGGTATTCAAAGTCTTGCCGATGCTCAACGAGCTTTCGATATCGGGGTTTACAGAATTTTAATCGGAACTTTGTTTCTCGAAAAGCCAACAGAAGCTGTAAAGATTTTGCAACGGTTCGGTGGCAGCAAAGTGGTAATAGGTCTGTCGGTAGAAAATAACAACGTTGTTACTAAGGGCTGGGTCAAAAATTGGAATATCACTCTCGTTGAATCTGCCCAGCATGCTAAATTTCTCGGCTTCAACCGGATTGTGTATCGCAATATTTTTACCGACGGAAAAACAGCATCTCCGAATTTCGAAGCTATCAAAGATTTCGCAATCGAAACGGGTATGCGAGTAACTGCGTCGGGCGGTATCCGGGGATTAAGCGATCTTCTGCGAATGCAAGAGTTAGTTAAACACGGTGTCGATTCGGTTGTGATCGGAAAAGCTCTTTATGAAAATAAATTTTCCTGCCAAGGCATTTGGCGGATTTGCGAATCAATGAAATATCCATTCACGGCAAAGGTATAAAAATGTTAATTACAGTAGTCGGACATATTTGCCTCGATGTAATTCATCACGCCGACGGTAGCGAATCGGAAGGTTACGGCGGAATATTTTATTCGCTCGCCACTCTTGCAAACATTGCCGATTCAAACACAAAAATTTTTCCCGTGTTCGGTGTAGGAAGTAAAGACTATCCACAGTTGATTGAACGCCTAAGCGCTTACAGAAACGTAGATACTTCCGGGATTTTTAGAACCGATGGACAAACGAATCGGGTTCATCTCTACTATCAGGATAATAATCACCGCATCGAGTGTTCGAAGGACATTGCAAAACCAATTCCTTTTAAAAAAATAAAACCGTATCTTGATACAAATATGATTTTGATAAATATGATTTCGGGCTTTGATATTACACTCGAAACTTTGGACGAAATTAGAATGGCTGTACGAGATGATAAGATACCGGTAGTTTTAGATGCCCACAGTTTATCCTTAGGAATAAATGAAGACGGAAAGCGGTATCGCCGGTTGATACCCGATTGGCGGCGTTGGTTGTTTATGCTGCACACAGTTCAGATGAACGAAGAAGAAACCGCCGGACTTGCGAATGAAAAGCCCGACGAAGAGTATTTGATTAAACAAATTACAGTATTGAATACGAACAACGTAATTATAACACGGGGTTCAAAAGGATGTACACTTTTCAAAGATGAACATAAACACATCGAGCGGTTTGATTTTGCGGGCATCGAAACCGAACGGGCAGTGGATTCTACCGGTTGTGGCGATGTTTTTGCAGCCGCCTACTGCGCGAAATATATCCGTGCGAAAGACGAAAAGATATCAGCTGAATATGCGAATGAAGTTGCTGCGATGAAAGCAACTCTTAAATCGTCGAACGAAATTGATCTACTCTCGAAATATAAAATTAATGAAAATAAAAAATAAGCGGAGATATTATGAATATTGCTATAATTGGTTATGGTAAGATGGGTAAAGCTATTGAGGAAGTTGCACTCGAGAAAGGTACAACTGTTAAAAAAATATTTACCGAAGAAGAAAATTACAATTCGCTTGCCCTGACTAAAAAAAATCTGAAAAATATTGATGTATGCATCGATTTCACGACGCCATCCGTGGTTTTCGATAATATTGAAGCTGTAGCAAAGGCCGGCAATAATATTGTGGTTGGAACAACCGGGTGGTTCAATAAACTTGAAGATGTAAAGAAGATTGTGAAGAAGAACAACATCGGTTTACTCTATTCACCGAATTTTTCTTTAGGAATAAACATTTTTTACCGCATAATAAATACAGCATCGAATATTTTTAATAATTTTGATGAGTATGATATGATGGTTTCGGAAATCCATCATAAACATAAAACTGATAGCCCAAGCGGAACTGCGTTAGTGTTAGGACAGATAATAACACAAAACGTGAAGCGGAAGAAAGAGATACTGCAAGAAACTGCGCACTCGAAAATGAAATCGGATCAATTGCATATAACTTCAGCTCGTGTTGGTTCTTGCGTCGGTCAACATACTGTTTTATTCGATTCCGATTTTGATTGTATCGAGTTGACTCATACAGCAAAAAGCAGGCGTGGTTTCGCTTTAGGTGCGTTGTTAGCAGCCGAATGGCTTAGTGGTAAAAAGGGGGTGTTTACTATGAAAGATGTTATGACCTCGATATAAAAATCACAACGAAAAAAATGATGGGTTAATTTTATGAAAAGAGAAATATTGTTTAAAGGAACGGGAACTGCGTTAGTTACACCTTTCAAAACAAATGGAACAATCGACGAAAAGGCACTCCGCAATTTGGTTGAGTTCCAAATTAAGAACGGAGTTGAAGCAATAATTCCAACCGGAACAACCGGCGAAAGTGCCACACTGAACGAAGCCGAGCAAATAGATGTAATCCGAATTGTAGCTGATACTGCACGAAAACGAGTAAAAATAGTTGCCGGCGCCGGCTCAAACGATACAAGCAAAGCCATTAAACTTTCCAATTTGGCTTTTCAAGCAGGAGCCAATGCAATCTTATCCGTCGGTCCATATTACAACAAGCCAACGCAAGAAGGATTTTTTCGTCACTATCAAGTCATTGCAGAAGAAACAGGTGTACCGATAGTAGTTTATAATGTCCCCGGTAGAACAGGAAGCAACATCGAAGCTGAAACTATTCTTCGGATTGCTGAAAAAATTCCGAACGTGATTGGAGTTAAAGAAGCATCCGGCAATTTCACACAAATTATGGAAATCCTTCGTAACCGTCCGAAAGGTTTCGCAGTCTGGTCGGGCGACGATGCAATCACGCTTCCACTTGTTTCGCTGGGTGCTGATGGAGTTATATCCGTAGTCGCAAATGAAGTTCCAAAAATGTTTTCTCGGATGACCCGACTTGCAATAAATGGTAAATTTAACGAAGCGGCAAAGTTACACAACAAACTTTTACCGTTAATGAATTTTAACTTCATTGAATCGAACCCGATTCCTGTAAAATCAGCTCTCGCTATGATGGGAAAAATTGAAGAAGCATACCGTCTGCCGCTCGTTCCGTTAAGCGATAAACATCGTCCGAAGTTAGAAAAGATACTGAAAGAATTACAACTTATTTAAAAAATCCCTGTCCGAACGACTGAAGCCAGCCCGACGTTGCAGTTCTGGCGATTCATTCAGTCGGGCGGGTAAAATCCGAAATCCGAAATATGAAAACTTCTTTGCAAGAAAAAATAGAACAGCTATTTTCTGAGCCGATTGATCAACTCAATCGGATAGAAGCTCAAAAAATTTTTAAAGAACTTAAAGAGTTGTTAAATCGAGGCGAAGTCAGATCGGCTGAACCGGATGGCAGCGGATGGAGAGTGAATACGTGGGTTAAAAAAGGAATACTTCTCGGCTTCCGTATTGGTTTGTTAACAGAGTATTCAACCGACGAGTTGTTTCAGTATTTCGATAAACATACAATGAAGTTAAAAAACTTTGAGATACAAGATAACGTGCGTATCGTTCCCGGCGGAAGCGCTGTCCGCGACGGATCCTATGTGGCAAATGGTGTAGTAATGATGCCGCCGGCTTACATTAACATCGGAGCTTATGTTGACGAAGGCACGATGATTGATTCGCATGCGTTAGTTGGTTCGTGTGCACAAATCGGTAAACGAGTTCACGTTAGCGCAGCCGCACAAATTGGCGGTGTTCTCGAGCCGGTAGGTGCGATGCCCGTAATTATTGAGGACGATGTTCTCATCGGCGGTAACTGCGGTATTTACGAAGGCACGGTCGTGCAAAAACGTTGCGTAATTGCAACGGGTGTGTTCGTCACAGGTTCAACGCCGGTTTATGATGCTGTAAAAAATAAAATTTATAAAAAGACACACCAAGCCCCCTTGATAATTCCCGAAAATGCAGTAGTAGTTCCCGGCTCGCGGCCTATTTCGAGCGAGTGGGGAAAAATTAATGGCATTTCGGTTTATACTCCGGTGATTGTAAAATATCGCGACGAAAAAACGGATGCTTCTACAGCGCTTGAAGAAAGTTTAAGATAAGTATGAAACGTGTTTTAGTCGTTGGAAGCAATGGACTTTTAGGACAGAAGATAACTACACTATTTGCTACGAGTAAACAGTATAATATTTTCAATGTTTCAATTGAGGAAAAATCTTTTTTAGATGAAAAAGTTTTTCCTTATCACCTGTTGGATATTACGAAACGATCTTCGGTATTAAAATTTATCGACTCAATTCAACCCGACGTAATCATAAATACAGCCGCTGTAACTAATGTTGATTTATGCGAAACTGACAGAGCGCTTGCATGGAAAGTCAATGTAAGCGGAGTCGAAAACCTTGTTTACGGAGCAAAAATGGTAGGTGCGAAAGTAATTCACTTTTCAAGCGATTATATTTTCGACGGAAAGAACGGACCTTATTCTGAATCAGAAACACCCAATCCAATTTCATACTACGGACGGACGAAGTTGGCAAGTGAGAATGTTTTAAAACTTTCAGGCATTCCTAACGTAATCGTCAGAACGATGATACTTTACGGCATGGCGAATCAGGTGAAAGATAATTTCGCACTTTGGCTAGCTAACAATTTGAGCGAGAACAAACAAATTCGCGTTGTGGACGATCAAATTGGTAACCCGACGTTAGTTGACGATTTAGCTTATGCTGTTTTAAAAATCGTTGAATACGATCGTTCAGGACTTTTTCATATAGCCGGCAGCGAATTAATCAGCCGTTATCATTTTGCGTTGGAATTAGCAAAGAAATTTAAATTTAATAAAGAACTAATTGTTCCGATTAAAACTTCATTTTTAAAACAGCCGGCACCGAGGCCCTTAAAATCGGGCTTCGTTATATTAAAAGCTGAAACCGAGTTGAATCTGAAAATGTCGAATGTCGAAAACGGCTTAACTGTTTTCCATAATCAATTTTATCACCATCAAAAAAATAAAGAATATCAGATAATCTAAATAGGATAATTTATGTTAGATATAAAATTCATTCGCGAACATCCACAACTTGTAAAAGAAGGAATCCGCAAGAAAGGCGATGTCGATAGAGTAGATGAAATTTTAGAATTGGATGAGAAACGGCGTAATCTTATTCAAAAAACTGAAGTTTTAAAAAATCAACGGAATGTAGTTTCCGAACAAATTGCCAAAACGAGAAAATCGGGAGGAGATGCAGCTACGGCAATTGCCGAGATGAATAAGGTGAAGGAGGAGATTAAAGCAATGGACGACGAATTGCGGATGATCGAAGAAAGTTTTAGCAAGCTTCTGCTTTCAGTTCCGAATGTTCCTCATCCTTCAGTTCCCGAAGGGCATAAGCCCGAACATAATCAGGTTATTTTTACGTGGGGGAAAGCCAACGAGATTGATTATGAACCTAAACCACATTGGGAATTAGCAGAGAAATTAGGCATAATTGATTTCGAAACGGGGGTAAAAATTACCGGTGCGGGCTTTCCGCTTTATCGCGGCGCCGGTGCAAAGTTGCAGCGTGCTTTAATTAATTTCTTTTTGGACGAAGCTCATAACGCAGGATATACTGAACTGCAACCGCCGTTGATGATCAATACTGCAAGCGCGATCGGAACAGGTCAGCTTCCCGACAAAGAAGATTTGATGTACGTTGTGGATCGGGATGAATTGTATTTGGTTCCGACTGCCGAGGTTCCCGTAACAAATATTCATCGCGACGAAATTCTTGCGGAAAAAAATTTGCCCCTGAAATATTCTGCATACACACCTTGCTTTCGCCGCGAAGCCGGTTCTTACGGAAAAGATGTTCGCGGATTGAACCGCTTGCACCAATTCGATAAAGTTGAACTTGTAAAATTTGTTCATCCCGGAGTTTCATACAACGAACTCGATGGATTACGCGCAGAGGCTGAAAGTCTTCTTCAAAAATTAAACCTACCTTATCGCGTTCTTCTAATGTGCACCGGCGATATGGGTTTCACTCAATCTAAAAAGTATGATTTAGAAGTTTGGGCGTCCGGACAAAAGCGTTGGTTGGAAGTTTCTTCTATCAGCAACTTCGAATCATTCCAAGCCCGCCGCATCAACGTACGTTTTCGTCCCGAGGGCGGCAAACCTGAGTTCGTGCATACATTAAACGGTTCGGCGCTCGCACTTCCACGCGTTGTGGCTGCAATTTTAGAAAACTACCAAACACCAGAAGGGAAAGTTATCATTCCGAAAGTTCTGCACAAATATACAGGATTTGAGATAATCAGATGATTTGCTTCAGAATGGTTTTATGAAACCGCTGCTTCGGCTTCTCCCATATCTTTTACGATACAAGAAAACACTTCTAATCGGATTGATCGCAATCGTAGGGAGTAATATTTTTACCGTAATTCAACCCCACTTCATCGGGAAAGCGATTGATAATTTGAAGTTCGGGATTGAAACGCACACACTCGATTCATCTCAATTGTTAATTTATGCTTTGGCGATTGTCGGACTTACTATTGTCGCCGGTGTGTTGTCGTTCGCAATCCGGCAAACGATTATCGTGGTTTCGCGCCACATCGAATACGATCTGCGTAACGACTTTCTTAAACATATCCAAAAATTATCTCACTCGTTTTTTCAAAACACACCAACGGGCGATTTAATGGCGCACGCAACGAACGACATTGGTGCCGTCCGCAATGTGGTCGGCCCCGGCATTATGTATCCCTCCGATACATTGGTTACGTTCGTTATGGTGATTACGATGATGTTGATAAAAGATTGGCAGTTGACACTCCTTGCTTTAATTCCACTACCACTCGTTTCATTCGCTGTTTTCAAATTGGGAAAATTGATTAACATAAAATTTCAGGAACGGCAGGAACAGTTTTCCATACTCACAACCCGCGCACAGGAAAATTTATCGGGGATTCGTGTTGTAAAAGCTTATGTCCGCGAAGATTACGAAATAGAATTATTCAAAAACTTAAGCTGGGAATATTTAAAGAAAAATCTAGTGCTTGCAAAGTATCAAGCGATAATTTGGCCCACGATGTTTTTGTTAGTTGGTATCTCCCTCGTTATTTCTATTTACTTCGGTGGCTTACGGGTGATTGAAGCTAAGATGACTATCGGTACGCTGACAGCTTTTTTTGCTTATCTGATTATGTTGATCTGGCCCATGATTGCGTTCGGATGGGTTATAAATCTTCTGCAGCAGGGCGCGGCATCGATGGGGCGACTCGGAAAAATTTTTGATACTCAACCCGAAATTAAAGACGACGAAAATACAAACCACTCGGTAGAAAATATTTTCGGAACTATAGAATTTCGAAACGTAACGTTCAAACATAAAAACAGCCCGCAACCGACTCTTAAAAATATCAATCTTAAAATTGAAAAGGGAATGACGGTTGCAGTCGTGGGTTACACAGGGACCGGCAAATCAACATTAATCAGTTTGATTTCGAGGATGTATGATGTAACCGGCGGCGACCTCCTGATTGATGGTGTGGATATAAAAGAAATTCCTGTTGAAGTGTTGCGCTCGAATATTGGATTCGTTCCGCAGGAAACATTTTTGTTCTCAGATACGATTTCAAATAATATTTCTTATGGAATTGATGGGGAAGACGAAAGTAAAGTTATTCAAGCTGCCGAGGCGGCGCAACTGATGAAGGATGTAAAGGAATTTCCATCGCAGTTCGAAACTTTAATCGGTGAACGTGGAATAACACTATCGGGGGGACAAAAACAACGCACGAGTATCGCACGTGCAATTATCCGCGATCCGAAAATTTTGATTATGGATGATGCACTCTCAGCGGTCGATACATACACCGAAGAAGAAATTTTAAAAAGTCTGAAACGGGTGATGCAGAATCGAACATGCATAATTATCAGCCATCGAATTTCGACTGTGAAAGATGCCGATTTGATTGTAGTGTTGGATAAAGGCACTATCGTCGAGAGGGGTACACACGAGGAATTAGTTGGGTTTGGTGGTATTTATGCCGACCTGTATGCTAAGCAATTGTTAGAACAAGAGCTGGAGCAGATGTGAGTTTAATTCCGACTAATATATCAGCACCCTTTTTTACGTTTAAATTTTAAATTTTTAATGAATTTATGTACGAAGAAGAAGTCCTTGGCAAAGCATACGATACTCGATTGATGAAACGGCTTTTGAAGTCGCTGAAACCGTACCGCTGGTTCGTTGCGCTCGGAATTATCCTAAGCATTTTGATATCGGCTATGGAAGCAGTGCGTCCGTACTTTACCAAAATAGCAGTTGACGTGAACATCGCCAACGATGACAAACACGGTTTGCTGATTACTGCGCTTTTATTTCTCGCAGTGTTGGTTGTTCGCGGAGTAATACAATTTTTCAATGCGTATCTGACACAATGGATAGGTCAGCGGACGATATTTGACCTGAGAATGCAGATTTTTGCCCACCTCCAAAAGCTTGGTTTAAAATTTTATGACAAAAATCCGATCGGTCGGTTAATTACCAGAGTTACAAACGATGTTGAAGTTTTGAACGAAATGTTTTCATCGGGAGTAGTTATGGTGTTCACCGATGTTTTCACTATCATCGGCATACTATACTTTATGTTTCAAATGAACTGGCAGCTTGCATTAGTATCGCTGAGTGTGTTGCCACTTTTATTTTATGCAACATTTCTGTTTCGCCGAAAGGCACGCGAAACTTATCGTGATGTCCGCTTGCAGGTTGCCCGCATTAACACGTTTATGCAGGAACATATAACCGGGATGTCGGTAGACCAAATTTTTAACCGCGAAAAAAATTCCTACAATAAATTTACCGGCATAAATGCATCGCACAGGGATGCAAACATCAAATCAATTTTTTATTATGCTGTTTTCTATCCGAGCGTCGAGCTAATAGGGGCTATCGCTGTCGGTTTAATTATCTGGTATTCTGGTGTCGAGGCTTTAACAGGAACGGTAACAATCGGAACGGTTATGGCTTTTTTTCAATTCAACGAAATGTTCTGGCGTCCGATTCGCGACTTATCCGAAAAATACAACATCATGCAAACCGCAATGGCTTCGTCGGAAAGAATCTTCAAGCTTCTCGATGAAAAACCGACAATCGTATCAACACCCAATGCAATTTCACTCAATTCAATTCAGGGCGAAATTGAATTCCGAAATGTTAGTTTCTCATACAATCAGCCTGAAAACGGTTTTGAAAATCAGGATTGGATTTTGAAAAATGTTTCATTCAAAATTAATCCCGCCGAAACTGTTGCGATCGTCGGACATACTGGCGCCGGAAAATCTACAATTATCAACCTCCTCACTCGTTTTTACGATATTCAAAATGGTTCCATACTGATTGATGGAATGGATATCAGAAACGTCGACCAACATCAATTGCGGAAGCAAATCGGTGTTGTGCATCAGGATGTGTTTTTATTTTCGGGCGATATAAAATCGAACATCAATTTAGGAAACGAAAAAATTAAAATCGACCGTGTTAAAGCGGCGGCAAGAGTTGTAGGATTGAATAATTTTATTGACACTCTTCCGAATCGATACGGCGAGGAAGTAAAAGAGCGGGGCGCAACGCTTTCTGTTGGACAAAAACAACTAATCTCGTTTGCGCGTGCTCTGGCATTCAATCCCAAAATATTAATATTGGATGAGGCGACATCGAGTGTGGATACTGAGACAGAAATTTTAATTCAAAACGCAATTCAAAAAATATTGAAAGGCAGAACGTCTATAGTAATTGCTCACCGACTTTCAACAATCCAACGTTCAAATAAAATAATAGTTCTACACAAAGGCGAAGTTAGAGAAATGGGAACTCACCAGGAATTGCTTCGTAAAGGTGGAATATATCATAAGCTGTATCAACTACAGTATAAGGATCA
>JBBIOD010000050.1:0-13768 GCA_037443545.1 Ignavibacteriales bacterium
GTGTATGATGAACGAGTTGATAAAACATTGAAACAACATTGGTACATCACAGACGGTATTTGTGGTAAATCCCGCATGGCGGGACTCAATTCATACGAGACTGTTTACACACTTCAGCATCCGGACATCTCTAACAAGATAAAACAAAATCTCACTAATCTTTACCGAACCCTAAACCCAGCTCGGCTTAAAGGCGATTTAATTAAACTCCAAAATCGTCTATTCCATATCGCTGAACTAAAATCTAAATTTCTAAGTATGAAACATAATCATTTTTTATCTCTACTTTCTGATGATTTTGCTAATTATATTGCAAATACCTTTTCCTCTAATCAGTTTCATCAAGGTTTTTAAGTGAGGCAATAGTGCCGAGACATAGAGTGGCATTTTGAAATCTCAGAAAATTATCATATTTTCCAACAGAAATGAACGAATTTCCAATATTTAAAGAATCCAAAACTGCCAAACTTGCCCTCATAGCAATCGTGTTGGGAACAATTTTTTGGCTTGGGGCTGTTCACATTCGAGACGTTATAAGCAATGCTATACTGATTATGGGCACGCTCGAGTTCAAACCAAACATCAATCCGATGGTTGAGAGCGCAATTATGGGGCTTATCGCAAAAAGCTCGATTGTAGTTATAGGCGGCTATATGACCGTTTGGATTGCAGGGATCGTTTATTTATCGAAAACCCGATTGGTTCTGAAAAAGAACGGATGGCTGCTTATGGCCGCCATACTATTTTACTTTTTTACACCCGTTGAGGTTTATACGGGCATCCTCGATGGACGTATGATATTTGAAGATTTATTCGCGAAGGGTGATTTGGTTGAATTCCGAAAATTGTTGATTCACCGGATGGCAGCATTAGCCGGAGCTCCACGTATCGCCCAGTTTAGTTATTATACTGTTATTGCAATAATAATTTTCCAACCGTTTAAAAAACATTAGTATGGAATATTTATCATTAATAAAAGAACTTGAAGAATTAGCAACACAATTAGGAATAAAGATCCGCTACGAAAAAGGTAGCTTTGAAGGGGGCTATTGTATATTAAAAGAACAAAAGATTTTAGTAGTGAATAAAAAGTTATTCGACAACCGCAAAACGTCTGTGCTGGCGCAGGGTATTGCTGAAATTGGTATTGACGATGTATTTGTAAAACCAATTGTGCGGCAATATATTGAAGACGAAAATGTACGAATCGCAAAGGAAAAAAATAAATGATACGGGCAGTCGTTTTCGATTTGGATAACACACTAGTCGATTTTATGGCGATGAAGCGGCAGGCGATTAATGCCGCTGTAGATGCGATGATTGATGCCGGCATCGGTTTGCAAAAATCTGAAATCCACCAACGTATAGACGCGATTTATCAGGAACGCGGAATCGAGTTCCAAAAAGTTTTCGACGAACTTTTGTATGATATATTTCAAAAAGTCGATTATAAAATTTTATCGGCTGGAATAATTGCATACAGGCGGGCGCGCGAAGCTGCACTCGTTCCGTATCCTCACGTTTATATGACGCTGATAGAATTAGCAAAGATGGGGATGAAGTTAGCAGTTATTTCAGATGCACCGTCGCGTGAAGCCTGGCTGCGGTTGTGTTATCTGAACCTCCATCACATATTCGATAGTATCGTAACATTCGACGACACGGGCGAACGGAAGCCAAGCCCTGTTCCGTTTCAAAAAGTTTTGGAAATGCTGAATGTTAAAGGGAGCGATGCAATTATGATTGGCGACTGGGCTGAACGTGATATGGTGGGAGCTGCAAAAGTCGGTATGAAAACTGTTTTTGCCCGATACGGAAACACATTCGGAACAATCGAGTCGGGTGCCGATTACGATGTGAACGATATTCAGGAATTGATTGAAATCGTAAAAAAGGAAAACGGATGATAAGCGGCATCGGAATAGACGTAGTAGAAATACATCGCATGAATAAGATTATTGATGAGTGGGGAAATACTTTTTTAGAAAAAATATTTACTGAAAACGAATTGAGCTATGCTCGATCGAAAAAAGAATATGTTCAGCATTTAGCCGCTCGTTTTGCCGCCAAAGAAGCTGTCGCAAAAGCAATATCTACCGGCTGGTCGGGTGGCTTCAGGTGGAAGGATGTCGAAGTAACCAACGATGCGTCGGGGAAACCTACAATAATTTTATCAGGGCAATTATCAGAAATTTTTAATAGCCACAATGTATTCATCTCGCTATCGCATTCCGAAAATGTAGTTGTAGCGTTTGCGGTGGTCGAGGCGAAATAATTAGTTTGTTTTTCAAAACGAATTTTCTTATTATTCATTCGAATTTTATATCAAAATGAGCAGCTTATGAAACAATTGGGGATAAAAAAACTTTATTACTCAATCAGCGAAGTGAGTAAAATAATCGACTTAGAACAATACGTTTTAAGGTATTGGGAATCAGAGTTTGAAAATTTGAAACCAGCAAAAAACCGTGCCGGTAACAGAATTTATACAAATAAGGATATAAAACTTATTTTGTATATCAAAAAGCTTCTTCGTGATGAGCGTTACACGATAGAAGGGGCAAAACAAGTATTGGCGTCTTACGTTCCCGAAGATGACGCTGGCGAACAATTAGAATTGATTCCAACAGTTTCAACAACTGTAGAGCAGGCTGTAGCTCAACCAAAACAACCAGACAACCGGTTGAGAAATGATTTAATAGAGATTAAGAAATTTTTTGAAGAGTTTCTCGTTAGGTTGACTTAATAGTTTTAGTTAACATCTCGGAACGTAGCGCAGTTCCGCCCCACCACAAACGAAAGTTTGTGGTGGGCGTGAATCCACGTCCCGTCGCAAAGCGACGAGGACGGGACCCGGCTATAGCACTTTCTTATGGAATATTTCCTATATATATTGCAAAGTGAAAAGAATGGTTCTAATTACATAGGCCAAACACAGGACATACATAGAAGATTAAAAGAACACAACAATGGAGAAGTGCACAACACAAAACCATATTGTCCATGGAAGTTAATCTATCATAAAAAGTATACAAGCCGTAACGAAGCAGTAAATCGCGAACGCGAAATAAAATCACATAAAAAAAGAAAATTTATCGAAAAATTGATTAGATCTCGGAACGTAGCGCAGCCCGGCTAGCGCACTTGCTTGGGGTGCAAGGGGTCGCGGGTTCAAATCCCGCCGTTCCGACAATTCAAAACCTCCGCTTCCGGAGGTTTTGCTATTTGATGAATCCTGTAGCCACACGCCGTGGCGTGTTTCTACAGCGATGCTTACGGTGAGCTTGCCGAACCAAATCGAGATCCGCTGAACTCAGATAAGTGAATAAAAATAGCCCCCAAATCACTGGAGGTCGACGAATCTCGTTGACCCACAAATAAATTGCCCAATATTGTTTGACTTTAAAATTCTTTTTTCTGATATTTCTTTAGGAATTAAATGAAAGGTGAATGCAATGTTAAACGCAGAAGCTCATCCGCCTAAGCGGGTCATTAATCTCAAGAAAATCCTCGTCCCAATCGATTTTTCTGATTTTTCAAAGAATGCTCTTAAATACGCAGTTCCGTTTGCGAAGCAGTTTGGGGCCGAGATAATACTTGTTTATGTTGTTGAACCGACAATTTATCCGGCAGATTTCAGTTTTGGTCAGGTAGGATTTCCGAGTATGGAAGCTGAAATTTACAAACGCGGGAAAACGGAATTAGATAAACTTACAGAGATAGAAATTCAGGGAATCGTTCAGGCACGCACTCGAGTCGAAACTGGTAAACCCTTTGTAGAAATTAACAGGGTAGCAAAAGAGGAAGAAGTAGATTTAATAATTATCGCAACACATGGGCACACAGGAGTTGAACATATTATTTTTGGCAGCACTGCTGAAAAAGTTGTTCGAAAAGCTCCGTGTCCGGTTTTAAGTATTCGAAATCCAGAACACGAATTTGTGACTGAAGTATAATTACTTAATTCTTTCTACAACGAAGGAGAGAAACTTTTCTAACGTTTCTTTGCTGGGCGATTCGGGGAAAGTTTTTATTTTCGAGTACGCGATCTCGGCGTATTGTTTTGCTTTTTGTTCAGAGTAGGAAATTCCGTTGTAGCCCTCAACGAATTCTAAAATAGTTTCAAGGTCTTTCCGTTTTACACCTTTTTTAATTAACCGCAATACTGCCGCCGACTGTTTGCGAGGTGCGCTTTCGATTGCATGTATCAGGGGCAATGTTAATTTCTTTTCGATCAAATCTTTGCCGGTTGGTTTGCCTGTGATGGTTTTCTTACCGATATAGTCTAATAAATCGTCGCGTATTTGAAATGCGAATCCTAAATTTTCGCCAAACTCCCGAAGCTGATTTCGTTGTCCGCTGTCAACTTCGTTGCTCACTGCCCCGATCTCAGTGCATGTTGATAACAGCGATGCGGTTTTACCGGAAATTATTTTCAAATAAGTTTTCTCATCCAAATCCAACTGACGGCTCTTTACTATTTGTAAAATTTCTGCTTCACTCATCTTACGTACCGATTGTGAAATTATATTTAAAAACTCGTGGTCGCGATTGTCGAGCGATAAAAGTAATCCCTTCGCTAAAAGAAAATCGCCCATCAGAACTGCAATTTTATTTTTCCACACAGCGTTAATGGAAGCAAATCCTCTGCGAGTATCAGCATCATCGACGACGTCGTCGTGAATTAAAGTTGCAGTGTGAAGTATCTCGACTAATGCGGCGCCCCTGTAAGTGCTTTCGTTAATCTTGCCGCACATTTTTGCAGTATGTAAAACGAGAAATGGTCTGATTTGTTTCCCCTTTTGCCTGACGATGTAGCGTGTAATTAAATCTACATAGCTGATATCCGAGCGTATCGCATCGCGAAAATTTTTATTAAAAATTTTTAAATCTTCTTCAATTGGCTTGGAGAGTAATTTTATATCCATAAAAAGATTTTATTTTGTTTCTAAATTATTTTTGGGCTTGCTTGCAACTTTTGCAATCCAAATACTGATTTCATAAAGAATTAGTAAAGGAATAGCAAGCAAGATTTGACTAATAGGATCAGTGCCCGGTGTTAAAATGGCAGCGAGAATCAGAATTATTATTATAGCATGCCGGCGGTAGCGGCGCATAAACGTGGGAGTTAGTATGCCTAATTTTGCCAAAAACCAGGAGACCATAGGTAATTCGAAGACGACACCGGCGCCTATCATCATACTCACAACAAAACTCATGTATTCAGTAATGGCTATGTTATTTGCGATTTGAGGTGAACCAAAACCAGCGAAAAATTTTAAAGCTGTAGGTAACATCAGAAAATATGCGAAAGCAACTCCTGCTAAAAAACAGAAAGTCGAAAAAGCTACTATCCGCGAAATATATTTTCGTTCTTTGGGGAGAAGTCCGGGGGCAATAAATTTCCAGAATTGATAAAACAAATTTGGCAAACTGATAATAAGCCCGCCTATGATTCCGATTTCCATATACAGAAGAATTTGTCCGAAAGGTTTCAAGTTTTGTAAAATAATTTGAGGACCAGTAGGGTTTTGTGCATTTACATTTTTTACCGGTGTTAGCAAAATTCCATCAACAAGCCAATCGATAAACGTCCAGCATAATATTGCGCCAACAACGACACCGATGAAAACTTTTATTATCCGCCAGCGGAGTTCTTCGAGATGATCGAGGAACGTCATTTCGTTTTCGGGGTGAATCGTTCCGGTGTGTTGATTATCTACCACTGTTTAATTCCGGATAGAGAGGAAATCGGATGCAAAGTTTTTCTACTTCCTGTTCAACCCCGCTATAAATTTTTTGGTTTCCGATATTAGTAAGGACCTTGTTAATAAATTCAGCGATGATATCCATTTCGGATTCTTTCATACCACGGGTAGTAATTGCAGGTGTCCCAATTCGAATGCCGCTTGCTATCAAAGGACTCTTATCGTCGAATGGGACTGAATTTTTATTTACAGTAATGCCCGACTGATCCAAAGCTTCCTGTGCGTCTTTGCCAGTTAGATTTTTATTCCTCAAATCAACAAGCATCAAATGATTATCGGTACCTTTCGATATTATGTGATATCCCATACTGATAAGTTTGCTTGCGAGTGCCTGCGCATTTTTAATTACTTGCTTTGCATAAATTTCAAATTGAGGTTGCAAGTTTTCGAGGAAGCCGACAGCTTTTGCAGCAATTACGTGCATCAGCGGGCCGCCTTGAATTCCAGGAATCACCATCGAGTCGATTAACTCCGACATCATTTTTATTCGCCCCGATTTCGGCGCAACCGCACCGAAAGGATTTTCGTAATCTTTGCCAATCAGTATCAATCCGCCGCGAGGTCCACGCAAAGTTTTATGTGTCGTCGATGTTACAACGTGGCAATGTGGGAGTGGGTCGTTCAAAAGTTTTTTTGCAATTAAACCGGCAGGGTGTGCAATGTCGGCAAATAAAAAGGCGCAAACCTTATCAGCAATTTCACGGAATGCTTTGTAATCGATGTTGCGTGAGTAGGCGCTCGCACCGACAGTTATCATCTTTGGTTTTTCACGGAGGACAATGGACTCAACTTCGTCGTAATCTATGAAGCCGGTATCTTTGTTGACTCCGTAAGCCGAAAATTTGTAAAGCTGTCCTGAAAAATTTACAGGCGAACCGTGAGTTAAATGTCCGCCGTGCGAAAGGTTCATACCTACAACTTTGTCGCCCGGTTTTAAGAAAGAAAAATATACAGCCATATTTGCCTGCGAGCCGGAATGGGGTTGAACATTGGCGTATTCAGCGCCAAATAATTGTTTCGCCCGGCTGCGAGCTAAATTTTCAGCATCATCAACAAAGTCGCATCCTCCATAATATCGCTTTCCGGGATAGCCTTCGGCGTATTTGTTTGTCATAACCGAACCCATCGCTTCCATCACGGCTAAGCTTACAAAGTTTTCGGAAGCGATTAGCTCCAATTTCGAATTCTGACGGTGAGTTTCGTTCTTGAGCGTTTTAAAAATTTCAGGATCTTGTTCTAAAATGTTTTTCATAGCTTTGTTGTCGGTTGTTAGTATCGGCGGGTGCTCGAGTGTCCCGCCAAAGGCGGGACGTATCGAGAGCACACGCACTTGTTTTTATCTTAGCGGTGCTCTCGATACATGTCGCCGAAGGCGCCATAATCGAGCACCCGCCGAGTGAAAAATTTTGTTTTCTTTATTAAATTCCAGTCAACCTATGTATCTTCTCAATTCTACTTGCGTGACGTCCGCCTTCGAATTTGGTTTCTAAAAAAATTTCCACAATTTCTTTCGCTTTTTCTATTGGTGTGATGCGCGCACCAAGACAAATTACATTTGCATTGTTATGCAGCCGCGAATATCTTGCAGATTCAACCGATTCGCAAACTCCAGCCCGAACACCAGTTATCTTGTTTGCCGTAATCGACATTCCGATTCCGGTTCCGCATATCAAAATTCCTTGAGTGAATTCACCGGAAGATACTTTCTTTGAAAGAATAATGGCATAATCGGGATAATCCACAGACTCGGATGAATGTGTGCCCATATCTTCAGCATCGAATCCAATATCCTTTAAAAATGTTTTGAGTTTTTCTTTATACTCGTATCCGGCGTGGTCGCTCGCAATTGCGATCTTCATCTGTTATTCCTCTTCGGGTCGCAAAAACCAAAGTTCAGCGCCGTTAATTCCGATTGAAACCCTATAAATATTATCCTTTTGTAAACTTGTTGTTCCGCGTGTAGAGTAATCGAAAGCAACTGCTATTCGTGTTTCACCAAAAATCGGAACATCGACACCAGCTGTAAATCCAAGCTCGTTAATCTTTTGGTTTTGAACAAGATAGTAAGTTTGATTTTGATAAAAGCCGAGTCGCAAACCGATTCTATTAATATCCGGAAGGTTTGTGCCCAACATCGGCAATAACTCAGCTCCGGCACTGATACGTTGATTCTTTTTTAATGTACTTGGCATATCGCTCATCATTTCTGTTTTGCTCCAATCTTGAGTATAGAAATCCGCCGTAAAATGGTAGCGACCGTTTTTAGTGTATGAAACTCCTAAACCGAAGGCTAAAGGTATTTTGAATTTATTTTCTTCAATGAAAATCGAATCACGCGTAATAATATTTCCACCGGCATAGTATTTATAGTAGCGGTTTAGTTCTGCATTAAGATTGGATGGTGTTGATACCAAAAATCCAACATTAATTTTTTCTGATACACCTATATTCAAAATCTCATTTAAACCAGTGTAAATTACGCCGGCTGTTCCATTAACGCCGAAAAGTTTGTTAAGGCGATGCAGTTCAAAACTGTTTGCATCGCCGGATGTAAATGTTTGTTTTATTTGGTGATTGATGTTGCCGAAGAAATAATTAAACTTAGCGCCAAAATGAAGTTGTGGTATTGGTGAATACGAACCTCCGATATATGCAGTTGATAAGCCACCTTCACCCGAATAATTTAAATCGTAATTGAAATTGATGAATGTGCTCTTCGTAACTATATTGTAATCAACTCTGCTGTAGGGAAGAAGTCCCGTTGCTATAACGATTCCATTTGAATCGGAAATAGGGATTGCAAAATCGAAACCGTAATAATTTATTCCGCCAAGGAATGATTTCTGTGTTCCATCGTCAATCGAAAAGCCTTGATAAAATAAATCTGCAGAAAATCGTGTTCGGTTAATTTGAGTCCAACCGGCAGGGTTTAATCTGTTTGAAGTGAACGGGCTTAAATTTGCAATTGTAGTTCCGCCCATTCCTCTTGTTGTGGCGTTGCTGTGATACTGCAAATCGCCGATGCCGTAACGTGAATAGGTTGAACCGCCTGTGCCGGCAATCAGTTGATTAAACGCGAGCAGGATAGAAAATAGATAAATAAAATTTTTCGTATTCATAAGTTTATGGTATGTAAGTGTATTGAATTGTCAGTTTTGGTCTTTTTATTTCTACTGCATTAAAACCGAAGACTGCGAATCGTTCGAACTCAGTGAATTCGTTGAATGTTCTTAATGCAACTCCAAAGTTATTTTTTCCGGCAACCCATTTTTGCACAATCTTGCGAACGTCTATTACAATTGAATCGGCAGTTGGTTTGTTGTAAGCTGTTAGCGAACCTAATCTCGGAATAGAATCCTGAGTTGTTATTTCATGAATGAGAAATTGCCTATCAGAAAATTGACTGAAGTTTGAAAGTGTCGTATCAATTTTAAGCGTTAAAAATGCTTGAGTGATTGTGCTGCTACGGGGAATAGAGTCAAGGTTAAAGTATAATTTCCCCCTGTTCAGCAATCCACCTTGAACATACAATAATTCAGAAGTTGATGCGGGGCGACTGCCTGAAAAAACTGTTGCGTCCTGTGTGGTTTTAAAAATAAGAATTTTATCGGATGTGTCCGATGTTTTCCGGTAAGTTACTATCAACTGCGGTCGTTTATCATTAAAATCACCTAAGTAGTACGAATGGAATCCGAAAATATTTTGCATATCAGGTTTCGGGATAAAAATAATTCCATTATTTGTTACACCCTTTAGCCAATTCCTCACTATGGTTAACGGAATTTGAAATGTTACAGGCAGCGTGTCGCGGGTTCTTACCCCTTTTGAAATATCGGTGAGTAAGGCTCCAACACCTTTAGCCTTCAAAGTATCGACTGTGAATGTATAGTCGCCCCACGAGTAATTCAATTCGTGAATTTTAAAATTAAGATTGCCAGCTGTATCGGGTGTGGAATAATTTTGAAACATTTTTATTTCGGCTGTTAAGATTGAATCAGCGATGCTCGTGTCTATCATACCGATTCCAAATTGCAGAAGAATATTTGCTTCGGCACCGGCATACTTTCCGAGCAACAATGTACTTGAATTATTGCTAGCATCAATTTCGTAAAAGGATGAATAAGTGGCATTCGTGCTGAAAGCGTTAGTTTGCAGGTTATCCATATCAGGAAGTAATTTTTCACCTATCGAAGAGGGATCGTCCGAACATCCGAATATTAAAAACGAAGTAATTACCAATAACAGAAAATTTTTCATTTGAGTAGTTTGTTTATGATTGAATTATAGATTTTACAAATTGCATCGCATCGTATAAATTTTTTGCGATGTAATCTACATAAATATTTTGAGATTGAATTTCGTCAATCTGATTTTTGCCGTAGCCTGTTAAAACGAGAATTGATTTAGCTCCGACAGATTGTGCGGCTTTTACATCAGCAATTCTATCGCCGATAACGAAAGAATGTTTCAAATCGATACCGAATTCAGCCTCAGCTTGTTTTAGCATTCCGATGTTAGGTTTGCGGCAGTCGCATTCTACACGGTAGGGAGGTTCGCCGTATTCGGGATGATGAGGACAGAAATAAATTGCATCTAAATGAGCACCCTCGTTGTTTAATAACTCTACCAGAGTGTTGTGAACTGCAGCCAACTCGTCTTCTTTTATAAACCCGCGTGCAATACCCGACTGGTTTGTTATCACAAAAACTTTTAATCCTAACTTGTTTGCTTCCTTTATAGCCGCAGCCGAACCGTGGATTAAAATTACCTCGTCGGGTGAGGATATAAACTCAAGCTCCTCGTTGATGGTGCCGTCGCGGTCTAAAAATATTCCGATTTTTTTCATCATGGAATCAAACTCTTGTATATTTCCATATATTTTTTAGCCGAAACTTTCCACGAAAAATCCTGCTTCATTCCGTTCTTCATAATTTGAAGCCAGCTTTTCTCGTCGCCGTAAACTTCTAAAGCAAAGCGAACAGTTTTACTCAGTTCATTTTTATCGTATTCGTAGAACTTGAATCCGGTTCCCGATTTAGTTTCAGAATTATACTGCTCGACGCTGTCTTCCAACCCGCCGGTTGCCCGTACGATCGGCACTGTTCCGTATTTCAAACTATACAGCTGGTTAAGTCCGCAAGGCTCGTATCGCGATGGCATTAAATACATATCGCTGCCGGCTTCTATCAGATGTGCAAGTTGGTTGCTGAATCCGATATACACACCAACTTTTTCGGGATTCCTTTCTTTAATACGTTCTAAAAAGATTTGATATTTTTCATCGCCAGTCCCTAAAAAAACTAATTGCAAATCGAGTCGCAGCAATTCGTCCGAGGCAGCTTCAATTAAGTCAAGCCCCTTCTGATCGGCGAGGCGTGATATCATTCCGATTACAGGAATGGTTTCGTTGAACGGCAATCCAAAATTTTCAAGCAGAGCTTTTTTATTTACAATTTTCTTGCCGATATTTCTGCCTGAATATTTTTGTGGAATAAAATCATCTTTCAACGGACTCCAAACCGAATAATCGACCCCGTTCAAAATTCCGAATAATTTCGATTTACGTTCTGCCAACACTCCTTCGAGTCCGTAACCGAATACGACTGAGGAACATATTTCTTTCGCATAATTTTTGCTCACGGTCGTTAAGGCATCAGAATAAACGATACCGGCTTTCATCAAATTTATTTTGTCATAAAACTCTATCCCATCAATCCTGAAAACATCCCACGGTAAATCGATTTTGGGAAATTCACTCTTGTCAAAAATTCCTTGATAAGCTAAATTGTGAATTGTAAAAACTGTTTTTGTATTTACCCAAAATGGGTCGTTGATATATAGTGTTTTCAGATAGATGGGTATTAAACCTGTTTGCCAATCGTTGGTATGAATAATATCCGGCTGCCAGCCGATTATTTTTGTTGCTTCAAGAACTCCGCGCGAAAAGAAAACAAACCGTTCAAAATTATCTTCATAATCTAAGTTATTCAGTGGATTAACATAAAGACCACCTCTGTCAAAAAAATTTTCGTTGTGAATGAAATAAACAGTCAGGTGTTTTCCGTTTACATCGACAAAAGTTTGTTTAATTTTTCCTTTTATTTTGTTGCTGCCGATTTGAATTTCAAATTCGGAGTTCGGCAAGTCTTCAATATTATATTTAACCGAGTCAATTGTGCTGTAATGTGGAAGAAAAATGCGGATATCGCCGTTCAGTTTTTTAATTTCTTTCGGAAGCGATCCTGAAACATCGGCTAAACCTCCTGTTTTTGCAAACGGTTCGACCTCACTCGATGCGAAAAGGATATTAAGTTTATTAGTCATGTTCAGTCCGAAAATTTGTAAAATTGAATAAATTCAGCATAAATTTGATTTCAAGTTACAAATTTTGGGGGAGAGAAACAAATACAACGAAATGCTTTGAACCAAAATTTTATTGCGGGTTTAACAGAAAAAACTGAGTTTTACTCCGCTCAACAACGAATTGAATCCAGAACCTTTTGCTGTAGCTAACATCAAAATATCGCCCGCTGTCGCTGGGGCTGTATAATTATATTGATACGTAGATGGGCCGACTATTGCCACGATAACTGAAGACGATACAGAAGGACTGTGGCAACTTCCGCAACCAGTTAAAACGTTTATTAGACTTGATCCTGTGATACCGCTTGGAAAACTAAGCATTAAATTTTCGGTAACATGGATGATATTAAGGGATACAGAAAATTTTATCAGATTGACACTTAAAAGGTTGTCTATTAATAAATCCTTATACAAAAATAATAAAATAGAGACTTTTTTAAAACCATAGTTTCTTAAAAAGTTGATGCTTTCATAACTTTCACAAATACTAACAAGCTCTTCTGATATTTATAAAAAAACTAACTTACCGATTTCACAATCTGCACATTTTTCTTCAGCACAATAAAACTTATATAGCTGAACTGCACCCTGATACATCGGCGCCGTGTCGATCTTGAATCTGTCCCTAATCAATTCCGAATTTATTGTGCGTAATAAAGTGCTTGTTTTCGATGACTTGATTGATTCGAATATGTTCAATGCGTTGTGTCTGATTTCGCGCTTCTTGAAAATCCTTGCATACAAAAGGAGGATCGGAATCACTACATTAATAATTATTTCGACGACTCTTTCTTTTCCTACCAGGACTTTTATTTGTTGGTCAGATTTTTTATCGAGTGTGAAATGGTTCTGCCAAAAACTATCTGCATTTACTTTGAGCAAAGCAACTATGTGTTTCAGCTTCCCATCGTTTGTTAAATTTTCGTCGGAAGTAATTTTTATGATTGATTTAAAAAGTGCCGACGAAAGAATTTTATCAATTATCTGTGCAGCCCCGGCGATTCGGATGGTTGGAAAATTTTCGGGTCTTAAACGGAAAAACTGCCACGAGGCTTCACTCATTTCATCAGTGCTAACATTCAAATTTGTTAATCTATTTTTTAGTTTGGCTACATAAGCTCTGTTCTCTTTATCCTCAATTTTATTAATCGAAGGCAACAGCCCTGCATATCTGAAAAGCAGCGCTTCGTATGTAAAAATTCTTTCTTTAGATTCTTGAGATTGGTTGATTAGTTTTAGTTTGTTCAAAGACAAAAGCCGTGCAAGTTTTAAAAAAGGGAATTGGTTTTTTGAATAACCCAAAGCCTCCATTGTGTATTCGTATAACACCTGATCCCAGTGATGGATGTTTGTGAAATCGTTTGCCGAGTATTCAGGTTCAAAGTTTGGCATTTCTTCAGGATTGATTTCTACGGGAATCTCACCGTAACTTACCGGCGGCTCTTTCAGTTTTTCAAACCTGATTAATTCCTTGAGCCGCTCTTCGATGCGTCGTACTTTGTATTCTAAACGTTCTACTGATAATTTTTGTAGCCAACTGCGGATAATGTCGCCGCTGATACCTCCGTTAATGCCGTTGCATTTTAATGTACTTCGCCTTGACTCGTCAGAATACTCGTATTGCAATCGCTCCCGAC
>JBBIOD010000051.1:0-7052 GCA_037443545.1 Ignavibacteriales bacterium
GTCTTTTCATATTTTGCCACTCCCTCCTCGCGTGAAAGAAAAGTAATAGTATTTACAGAACTTCCAACAGGGTGAATGGTGAAATCGACCGTCTCGCCTCGAAGCGCTTCTGTATCTCCGGGTTCAATTATAAAAAAAAGTTTAGGAATAACTGAAAACTGTTGGTTAAATTGGTAGATACGGAAAGCCGACCATAAAAATCCTTTGGGAGAAATAATAAGAGCCAGCAGAAAAACACTAACTGCGTATAAAAAAAACTTTCTTGTTTTTTTAAATCGTTTGTAATCAACGGCTTGAATAAAATTGATATCTTTGATAGCATCGTACAAATCTATAAAGGAAGCGTCGATGAGTTCGATTGAGTATAAAACTTTCTCGCGTACTTTTGACTCATAAATTTGCAAAGCGTTCAATAACCGGTCGTGGATATTGGGGAATTGATTACCTACCTTGGTGGCAGTGTCTGAATCGGTTGCGTTTTTTAATATTTTTAATTTTCGAAGAAGCGGTTTTCCTACAAACCACAATGAGCTGAAGAGTAAAGATAAAACGATAAAGAAGAAGAGTATTGTTCTTCCAGTTATCCCGAAACCAAAGATGAGGTCTAATACAATAGAGATGCAAGACGTAAGTAGTAAGACGGAAATCGATATGGTTATCCCGGTGAAGAGATCGACAGAGTTTTGCTTTTTCCTAACCGTGTCAAGCCGGTGTCTGATTTCTTCGTAGAGTGGTGATATGTTTTTAAGAATTGTCATTCAACTGAAGATTGCATAGTGCAAATTGCAGAATGCAAATTTATTTTCGTAAACCTTTGGATGTAATAACGGACTTTGCGACAATCTTTATTAATTCTTCTGTTTCTATTAAGATAGAACTCGGTTCTTCGTTAGTAATTATTTCAGATTTGTGTAAAAGTTTCAACCAATAATACGATTCTCTTAATTCTTTTAATACAATCTGCATTTTATGTATAAAGTCTGCTTTGCTTTCAGCCGAACATGCTTCTTCGTAATTTGCCCCGGATGATGTCGCCGAACGCATTAGTTGATTTGCAATATGTCGTCCAGCGTAGTTTTCGTTCAGTTTGGAACTTAGTTTTATAATTTTAACACCAAAATTTAGCAATCGTTCTGACAATGTGTTATTATTATTTTGCATTTTTCAATATTCAATCTTCATTTTGCAATGACATTTAGTGTGTCAACGCCCACACAATAATGTTTGTCCCAAAACGCAGGGCTTCTTCTCGTTTGTGAGGCGGAGTATTGTGAACATCGGGGTCGTTCCAACCATCGCTCGGATTCGACTCATAAGTATAATACACTACCAACCGATTGTTATGAAAAATCCCAAATCCTTGTGGTGGTTTGCCGTCGTGCTCGTGTGTTTTAGGCGGACCGCTTGGGAAATTGTAGTGACAGTTATACAAACCGAACGAGTAGGGCAACTCTATTAAATCTTTTTCAGGAAAAACTTTTTTTATTTCCCGCCTGAATGCCTTGTCCAATCCATAGTCGTCATCGACATAAAGGAAACCTCCATTTTCGAGATACGTTCGGAGCCGCTTTACATCGTAATCAGAGAAAACCACGTTGCCGTGCCCCGTCATAAATATGAACGGATAAGTAAAAAACTTATCGCTCGATATTTCTACAAATTCATAAGCCGGTTCAACGTCTATGAGGGTGTTCTGTTTAATGTATTTTAAAAAATTAACATCTCCGCCCGGGTCATTGTACCAGTCGCCGCCGCCGCTGTATTTAAGTCGTGCGATTTTGAATGCGCTGGAGACTTTGGTTTGAGCGATTAAATCAATTGGTAAAGAAATTACAAGGACCAACAGTAATATGAATAATTTATTTGTAAACATCTTTTCGGTGCCTTATTCGTACAATATCAATAAGCTTCTCTCTTTCATTGATGTAATATACTACTCGATAATCTCCTAATCGTATTCGCCATAAATTTTCTTCCCCTTCTAATTTTTTACATCCTCTGGGACGCGGTGTGAATGTGAGTAACTCAATTTTCTTTAATATGTTTTCTGTCGATTGGGAATCCAGGATCTCTAATTCACGCCGAGCTGATTTTGCGAATGAGATACTGTATTTAAGCACGTAATTTACCCTTTTGGCGTAATTTTGATTTAACCTCTTTGAGGGATTCACGCGGCTCGTCGGCACGAGTTCTTGCAATGAGGATATCGTAAAAATCTTCCCAAATCTCTTCGTGTTTTTTTAAATCGATAAGAACTCCGGTTTTATTTCCTTTTTTATCTACGATAAATTGTATTCCAGTCATTTGTGTTTCCTTTTGATGTTCGTTTCACTAATTGAAATTTAGGAAAATGGGAGGGGAGAAGCAAATTAAAGCCTCGTAGTATCGTAGTTTTTCAAAATACGTCAACCACCAAACAACTTCGAAATTGGAAGGACCAATCTCTAACCATTTAAAAAATATCCCGATTATTGTCTTGAGCGTCTTCGGTGTTTAGCTTTACTGGTCGTTATTTTCTTCTTCTCGAGCTTTGCCTTCTTTTTCTTCGTTGACACGTAATAAACAGCTCGCTTTTCAGCAATAACATCTGCACGTCTTCGACGCATAACTACGATGTACTCTCGTGTCATTGTATCATCAAGAATCCCCGCTGCATTTGTCGGACTATTCCTAAGCGGCATGCGTTTGTTAGGAATAATTCTATTGTGAGTATCAACATGCTCATATCCTAACGATGAAAAAAAATCAATAATGGCAACATCGGTTGGAAGAACTGTACCTTTTACTTTTCGGTTACCAACAACATAGCAGGCACACCCCCCAGGTTTTATAACTTGCGCAACGTTTTTTATCGACTGATGTAGCTCTTGGTAGAAGGAAGCGACTTCAAGCGCTCGTTTATGATCTTTTTGAGCAATCAATTCTATCGTCTCAGCGAGTTGCTCACTGGGAAGATGTGGTATCTTCTTCTGTATTTTCCCACCCATCAGTTTTCTATCAACTCCTTCCGGTTCTTCGAGTCCGAGCCAAGCTGCAGAAAGGCGAGAATATTGTCCGTACGCAACTGTCGTATGCGAATCACCGTAGGGTGGAGATGTTACAACGATATCGACACTGTTCTTTTTTATGAATTCTTCTGGTATTCCCTCAACAGTATTGAAGCTGTATATTTTTGCAATCGGAAAATCTTTGAATTGACTCATCAAACCGACAAATCTCTCCAGACCAAGCCGATTCCTTTTTAGCTTCGATGACATTATATAGAAGACGTTCGGATTGAAAAGTTTCAGCTTTTCAGGTTGATACCTGTATAGTTTGAACTCGTCGTTTCTCGTATTTGATGACTCACGTACGGTTTCGCTGAATGCGATTTTAAAGAATAGACGCACATCATCGTCTTCCAATGTTTCAATAAAAATCTTTAGACGCAACAGCTTCTCTATAACTTGGGACTTGAACCAGAATTCAGTTCTTGATATACCTGGAATGACGGGTGGCTTTTCTAACTTGATCGCCTGTGAACGCAACACGAACTCGTTAAAATGCCTTATACTATTATCAAGAACAAAAAAGTCGGGGAGAGACGTTTTTGCCTCTGCAACCATTCTTGCAAGTGGATTAAGGTCTGTGCCGACTACATCTATGCCGTGGACTACCCCCTCAACAAGCGACGTTCCTGTTCCACAGTAAGGATCGAAAAGTACTCTGGCATCATGTCCATACAAATCTATCAATTTAGCGGCCACCTGTGGTATCATTCGCGCAGGATAGTCGTGGTAACAATGTGTCAATTCCCGAGTAGAAGCACCGTTAAATGTCCAATCATCAATTGCGGAAACGATCGGCTCATCAATTAGGCTTAATTGTTCGGAATTTTTCACATTAGCTCCGAAATATTTTTAAAAAGCAATGTAAGTTTGTCTTCCGTAGCTCTGAATCCTGTTCCATGGTTTCTTGCCGAAGTACCCTTGTCGTGAAGTCTAAGGTCAACAAGAATATTCCCGGCGCTAATTTGGTTGCGTATGATGTTTGATGACGTTCCTGTTAACAATTGTGCACGATCATATTTAAACCATTCAACGTCGCCACGCATTTCACTAAAAGCGCTTACAAGTACAAGTCCGGGAATTTTTTTCGCGAATCTCTCAGCCAATACATCCAATTGCCACTCTGCAATGATTTCTCCCGAAATATGTTTCACATCAATAGTCGATTTTCGATATGAAGAAATAAACCCATACTATTTGGAGTTCGTGCCATTGTAAAATACATGCCCAATCTTCCGTTACTATCGCGTGTACCATACTTCCTTATTGCTTGAAGTGGGTTTATTTTCCATGCTTTCCTGTTGAAAGTAAAAAGCGTAATCATTGATGATGAACCGACACGGTGCGCTTTCAACTCTACTGTACCCAAATCGGGCAAGGCGATGTTGTTTTCTTTCATTCCAAGATAATATTCCAGTGTTTGTCCAACTCCTGTCGGTCCTTTTCTCTTCGATGCTATCCAGCCCTTTTCTCTAACTCGAGCAAATTTTTTCTTGAATATCTCGATAGTTAATTGTTTGTGTTTTGTCATTGCCTTACGAGTTCAGTTACTTATCTTAATTGTATTCCAGTCATTTGTGTTTCCTTTTGATGTTCGTTTCACTAATTGAAATTTATGAAAATAGGAGGGGAGAAGCAAATGAAATGCGAGTCTGGGACAGAGAGAATGGGAAAGGGGTGGAAGAATGGATTGAGCGAGCAATTGAGGAAAGTAGATTTTGTGGAGATTAATCTAGCAATTACCAGTCGGTGGCAGAAATAAATAATGAAACGTAGAACGAGTGAATTGGGAAAACCAGTGTCTATCAACAACCTGACTCCCCATCAAATTTCTGATAACCGATTACGTTCAAATAGCTTGATTAATTAATAAATTCTTCGTTTTTTGTAATGGCATAATTGTTGGGTATATAATAACCTGATGAACAAAATTAGGAGAATAAAAATGAAAAACCTTTATCTAATTGCCTCAATAATGTCTGCACTTTTGCTAATTTGGTCTTGCAAATATGCACCCACCGAACCTACAAAAAACGAAGTCCGACCGCTTACACAAACGGAGGCGCAGTTAATCTCGTCGGCAGATAAGTTTGGATTGAAACTTTTTAAAAAAGTAAATGAACTTGAACAAAATAAAAACTTATTTATTTCGCCTCTCAGCGTTTCCTTAGCTTTGGGTATGACTCTCAACGGCGCCAACACCTCCACATACGACTCAATGAGAAATACGCTTGAGTTGCCTGATATTTCGCAAGCAAAAATTAACGAAGCATACAAAAGTCTTATTGAGTTTTTAACGGGCATCGACTCGAAAGTAAATTTTAAAATTGCTAATTCCATTTTTTATCGCGACACCGACACATTCGAGCCGGACTTTATTGAAGTTAATAAAAAATATTTCGACGCTCTGGTTCGAGGGCTTAATTTTAACGACCCCGCGACTGTCAACATCATTAATCAATGGGTGAAAGAAAATACTAACGGAAAAATCGATAAGATTGTTGACTCAATTGAAAAAGATATTGTAATGTTTTTAATCAATGCGCTTTACTTTAAAGGGACTTGGAAATATGAGTTTGATAAAAAGAACACAAGGGACGATTTGTTTATAGGGCAAAATGGTACACAGTCGCCCTGTCAAATGATGGTTCAGGTAGCGGAGTTTAATTACTTGGCTAACGAAGATTTTCAAGCAATCGATTTACCTTATGGGGACGGATCGTTTAGTATGACAATATTTTTGCCTAAACAAAATAGTGATGTAAATTCTTTTATTACCAACATTTCAGAAGGTAATTGGAACAATTGGTTAAGTAGTTTTACAAACCGGAAAGTTCACTTGAATCTACCAAAGTTTAAATTAGAGTATGAAATTGAAATGAAGAATGTTTTAACAGCATTAGGGATGGGTGAAGCTTTCGACCCGCACAATGCCGATTTTACAAAGCTTTACAGCGGTCCCGAACGAGCTTATATAAGCAAAGTTAAACACAAGACTTTTGTGGATGTTTATGAAGAAGGCACTGAAGCCGCAGCGGTTACATCTGTTGAAATTATTAAGACTTCAGTTGGAGAAGACATCATTATGCGCTGCGATAGGCCTTTTGTTTTTGTAATTCGAGAAAAGAATTCGAACAGCATTTTGTTCATCGGAAAAATAACTAAACCATAAACAATGGATTAATAATGAAAACACATGCTCTACTCTTTTTGATAACCATATTTCTTTTGTCAATCCCAACGTCTTGTAAAAAGTCACCTACTGAACCGTCAAAACCCATCTCACAGGACACGTTAATCACTGTCCTGAAACCAAATATTTACATATACCCTGAAACCAAGCTATCTTTGCACGTTTCAATCATATTTCCTCGTGGCGGCTCAGTGATCGAATCAATACCCCTATATGAAAATGGCTGGAATATTGAAGTCGAACCTTCAGGAAAAATAAACAACATTTTCGACTATCTTTTTTATGAAAGCGAAAACCCCGATCTGTGCCAATATCGCTCTGGCTGGATTATAAAAAAAGATGACCTAACTTCATTCTTCACTCAAAATATGTTAGAGACCGGATTTATCCAAAAAGAAATCGATGACTTTATAGAATATTGGATTCCATTACTTAACAATTATTCGTCTTATGCTATTTACCCACAATACGCTTTAGATATTGAAAAAATGATAGAGTTAAATTTTTCTTGTAAACCGAATAGTGTGCTGCGATTGTTTTATGTAATTAAAGGAGTAAATGGCGATAAGATAAACATTGCAGTTCCAATTATCCCACGATTTGTTAGGAAAGGTTTTTCTGTAACTGAGTGGGGCGTAATCATAAAATAACCGATGTCGATAAATAAATTATAGGAGTTTATATGAAAAAAATATTTTTATTAATCGTAATACTACCTCTGTTTTCTTTCGCTCAATACAATCAAGAGAGAACAACTGAGCAAAGTTTCGAAAATTCCGAATTGTTTTTTAAGTCTCATTACTTGAATACTT
>JBBIOD010000051.1:7152-8767 GCA_037443545.1 Ignavibacteriales bacterium
GAGCAAAGTTTCGAAAATTCCGAATTGTTTTTTAAGTCTCATTACTTGAATACTTTCGGACTGTATAGGTTCAAACAAGTTTCGGCTGGACTGATTGATGACCCGTTTTTAAATCTGCATATCAACCCCGCGTATCAACCAAATATTAAAGAGGATGACGCGCTAATCTACATTGATTTCCGAGGCGATCGGACTGAGGTGAAATTGTTCGAAGGCTACATTGTGCCGTTGTATTACGATTATATGCCTCGAATTGCGCCGCATTATCCCGACCCAAGATGGCTGACAGTCGCTCGTTCAGAACCTGAGCCAATCGTATCAATCGGTTTTCTGGCTAATCCGGTTTCAAGTATTGCTAAAAATTTTTTCATCGGCGGTTCATACCAATTGATGCATAAGCAAGAAAAGTTTTATCAAATGCCTTATTGGATTTATTATCCGAACTTTTATTATGATACATTCGGGGCGAGCAGAGAAGGGTTGAAAAATGTTCCGATCGTTGACCGCTTTGCCGGAAAAGATGAAATGACACTCGAAGGGCATTTCTTTACTTTATACAGCGGATACAAATTAACAGATAAACTAAGCTTAGGCGCCTCATTCAACGGTGTGAGCCATTCGCGCGATGGCGGTTACTTGAATTCGCACAGAGACGAATATGGAACTACAGATAAAACAGAATATAGTACGTCTCAACTTCTTGAAAGAAACCAAAAATACAATCACTCAGATTTTAGTATCGGCGTTATTTATGACTTTTCGGAAAAATCATCGGTCGGCATCAAAGGCGGAATTTTAAAAGGAATAGCCGATCAAGACTACGCGTCGCAAAGCTCTTACTACTCCAAATACAATATCCCAAATGTAAGCAGCAATTGGTATATTAACGATTCAAAATCATCGACAGTTCAGAATTGGAAGCACGACGGAAGCTCAAAATATTATGGAGTTAATTTCAAACAAATTTTGAAAGAGGGAAGAGAAATATCCGGATTCTATCGTTACGCTTATAGCGACGAAGATGTTGCAAACTCTTCAATTATTTTTGATACATCATATTATTCTTCGCGCTGGAGTTGGGATACCTCGTGGTCAGTATATCGGGGTAGCTCGCTGACTTCAGATAAAAGAAAAGGAGATGGGTTTAGAAAAAAATACAACCACGAGGCGCTCATCAGTTTCAAATCAAAATTGACTTCATCTACCGCTGTTACAATCGGATTATATTACAACAGTATGAAGACAGATTATTTTTCAAGTGAGCCGGTTTTAGCTTTACGAGCATCAAGTTATAGCGGGTCAAGTTCATATTGGTCCCCATATTCATACTCGTTAAGATTATTAGAAAACAAAGTTCTTGAATGGAATTATGATTCGCGAATTTGGTCGCTGCAAATTCCAGTCATATTTAATTTTATTTTATCCGAAAATTTTGGCCTTATGTTAGGAGTAAACAGAATACTAACCGGTTCCGAAATATCCGAGGAAACCATAGCTTACTTCAATAAGCGTGAGCGGGTTGAAAACGGAACAACTACGAGTGAAATAAATTTTGGCGAACGGTATTTGCAGCCGACAAAAAAGTTTACCGAAACTTACTTCGACCTTATAGGTA
>JBBIOD010000051.1:8867-10253 GCA_037443545.1 Ignavibacteriales bacterium
CAACAAAATTGTATTGCCGATTCAATACTTTTAAGAATATACGAGCCGCGGAATCAAGAACCATATCTTCCTTTGATAGTATATAATTTTTAAAATGAAAATTGTTTCTAAAATTTTGGACAAGTCTTACTACAAAGTAAGAATAATTTTTACGTTCAGCATAGTTACAATAATTCTTGTAATAGCGATATCTTTTATCAGTTATAGTTTTATTCGCAACCTTTACCTTGATGAAATAACTTCGCACGTAAAAACATCCACTCAGATTATCTCAAATCAAATTGATGAATCGTATTTGAAAGTACTAAGTATCGGTTTGCCGACGAAATTAACACAAAGCTACTTCCAAAATATTTTCGCTCAAAATACCGTTGATACGACTCCTTCTGAAATATTTATTTTCGATAAAAACCTAATTGTTCTCGTCCATTCGAATATTGAGATTGATGAAGAGAGAATTAATCCGAATCTCCTTATTAACAAGAAAGATATTGAAGATCTAAATGTAAAACAGTCTTTTACGTCTACACCTTTTAAGGGAGATGATGATAGTTGGTATTTGTGGGGATTTTATCGTTTTGATGATAATTATTTTCTTGCGGTCAAAGAAAGCGCCAACAAGTTGCAGAAAGTAGAAGGATTTGCAAACCTCTTTTTCTTCTTTGGATTTATCGCTATAATAATTACGATTATCGTTAGCTGGTTAATAGCGAAGTCGATAACAAAACCGGTTGATAAGCTTATTAAGTTCAGCGACGAAATCGGGAAGGGTAATTTTAATGTCCGTCCTCCGGAAAATATGAAAGGTGAAATAGAATTACTTTCAACTGCTATGGAAAAAATGAAGACCAACCTTTTCGAAAATCAGAACGAGCGTGAAAATATGTTAGCACAGATAGCTCACGAAATTCGCAACCCGCTGGGTGGTATTGAATTGTTCGCGAACTTGGTCAAAGAGGATTTAAAAAGTGAGAATATGAACACCGAGAATTTAGATAAAATTCTTAAAGAAATAAACGGACTAAAAACTTTAATCACAGCTTATCTGAATTACAGCAAACCCAAAATCGCAACCCAAGAATTAATTAACCTGTCCGATTTGCTGATTGATATTACGAACGTGTTCAAGCCGGATTTAGACAAGAAAAAAGTTAGAATAGAATACGACTTAAAATCAGCAATGGTGCGGTTCGACCCGGAACATCTCCGGCAAATATTGATTAACCTTATTTCAAATAGTCTTCATTCCGTATCGGAGGATGGTTTGATTACTGTTGCGTCGAATGCAAATCATACAAATTGGTCGGTCTCGGTTTCCGATAATGGACAAGGGATTTCTGAAGAGAATGTCGGGTTGATTTTTGACCCTTTCTTCACCACTAAAAA
>JBBIOD010000051.1:10353-13752 GCA_037443545.1 Ignavibacteriales bacterium
AACATGAAGCTGCATAACTATTATATTTACTTTGTTACAAATTGGAATAATAAGGTAATGTATGTTGGGGTTACTAACAACTTGAAAAGAAGAATCTATGAACATAAAAATAAATTGGTAGATGGTTTCACTAAAAAATATAAGCTAACGAAATTGGTTTATTATGAACATACAACTAGTATTGAATCGGCCATACGAAGAGAAAAAGAGATCAAAAAATGGAGAAGAGAAAAGAAAAACAAATTAGTAGAACAAATGAATCAAGAGTGGAAAGATTTGAGCATCGATTTGAATTTATAATATGTTACATATAAAGATTTATCTTTTGGACTGGCCAAAAAGAAATTAGTACCTTTCATTTCGAGTGAGTCCGTCGGCTGACGGACGACGAGAAATCTTCAAAATCCGGTTGTTTTAAGATTCCTCCCTGCGGTCGGAATGACAAATTAAAACAAAAATTTGAGTCCCTTTAGGGGCGTTAGAAAATAAGAAGAAAATGAAGAACGAAGAAATAATAGTTATCGAAGATAATGAAACAATGCGGCTCGGCATTGTAGAAAGTTTGCGGCGCGGAGGCTATACAGTCTACGCGTATGAAAACGGTCTCCAAGCATTAAAAGATTTTCAATTCAAACCGGTATCGCTTGCTATAATAGATTTGAAAATGGAACCGATGAACGGAATTCAAATACTCGAAAAAATTAAAGAACAGAATCCCGCTACCGAAGTATTAATGATTTCAGCTTACGGAACAGTCGATGATGCGGTAAAAGCGATACAATTAGGCGCCGCCGATTTTCTTACCAAACCATTCTCGCCCGATGAATTGCGGATACGCGTTAAAAAAATTGTAGAAAAAATACAGAACGAAAAAAGGATTCAAGAGTTAATTGAGCAGAATCGTTTACTCACCGACGAAGCATTTTCGGGTTATGGGGAAATGATTGGAAATTCTTTACAGATTAAAAAAGTGTATACACTCGTTGAACAAGTGGCTAATACCGAAAGTACTGTTTTAATACAGGGCGAAAGCGGAACCGGAAAAGAATTAATCGCAAGGGCAATACATAGAAGAAGCAAACGTGCCGAGAATCCTTTTATAAAAGTAAATTGTGGAGCTTTGAATGATAATCTTCTAGAGAGCGAATTGTTTGGACACGAGAAAGGAGCTTTCACTGGCGCAATACGACTGAAAAAGGGTAGATTCGAATTAGCCGACAAAGGCACTTTATTCTTAGATGAAATTGGCGATGTATCACAAACGATGCAAGTAAAATTGTTACGGGTTTTGCAAGACGGTGAATTTGAAAGAGTCGGCGGTGAATCGACTCTGAAGACGGATGTTAGAATTATTGCTGCAACAAACCGCGATATACAGAAATTAATTCGTGAAGAAAAATTCAGAGAAGACTTGTACTACAGGTTAAGTATCATTCCCATCAACATTCCTCCGCTGCGGGAAAGGAAAGAGGATATACCACTTCTCGTAGCTTACTTTTTAAAAAAACAGGCAGGAATTAATCGTCAAAAAGAAAAACAGATTGAGACTGACGGTATGAAATTGTTAGTCGATTATCGTTGGCCCGGAAATATTCGCGAGTTAGAAAATTTGATTGAAAGATTAGCAGTTATTACTGTCGGCGATAAAATTGATTCTGGTTTGATTGCAAACCATCTTAATCAGAGCTTGACGATTAGACCGGCTTACGACCAGCTTCCTCTTGAAAAAGCGGTGGAGTCGCTCGAAAAGAATTTAATCGAGCAGGCGCTTAAAAAAGCAAACGGCGTAAAAAACAAAGCGGCTAAATACTTAGGAATACCCACAAGTGTTCTTTACTATAAGATGGAAAAGTATGATTTATAAAATAACAAAATTCGGCTGGCTTTTATTGTTGATATTCATCATTGTTCGACAACATATTAATGCTCAAACTCTCAATGATGTTGAAAAAAGATATGAAACTCTAAAAAGTAATTTTGTAAAAGAAAAACTTATTTTAGATTCGCTTAATCAAAGCTTGGAAGAAAGAGCAGAATTGATTAATGAAGAAAAAGGTAAGTCTAAACCGGATCAAGATAAAATTTATAAATTAATGGCTGGGTCAGTTACAATCTCTAAATCGGTAGAATATCAGCAGAAAATTATATCCAAGTTAGAAAAGACACTTGAAGAAATAAAACAAAAGTTAGATTACCAATATACTTTACTTATCGACTCTCTCAAAACATTAAAACAAACAGCTCCGAAGGTGTCTGACGTAAGAGATATTGATTACCAAATAATATCTTATATTGAAAAGAGACTTCTGGTTACGCCCAGAATTAAACAACTCTCGTTTATTCCTGAAAAAATACTTGAGATCGACCTAAACAAAACCAGAGATACTCTTCAAAAAAATATTTACGCAGAGTATCTAACAGTCGCATTGAACGAAGTCAACAACCTTCTAAACCAAGTGAACGAGACAAACAGTGAAATAACACAGATAATAACTCTGCACGCAAAGGCGAGTAAATTTTTGGATGAGGTAGAATTTGAGACCCGGATTAAGCCTGTTGGAACCGCATCGACAATGTCTGCTCCAACCGAAGCAAGCATTTTGTATTTCGACGAGAAAGGTTCAGAGTTTAGGTCACAGTTGCAGTCTTATGTTTCTTTAAACAACCAGTTAAACTTTAGTCAATCCTCATATATTTCTACAACAGGAGAAAAGTTTTTTAAATTTAGTGACGATCATGTAAGTTTAAAAGACTACCAGGAATTGCTCAAAGAACTAAAAAAAAGGCTGAGTGATTACCGAACGATCCTTTCCGATAAACTATCAGTTCGTTAATGAAAAATAATTACAGCAAAGTTAATTTTACTATCTTTTTAACCCTCGTCTTTTATCAATTGTCTTTTTGCCAGGTCGCTTGGCGAACGACCGTAGAGACGGGTTACGTCAATTCTTCCGCCGACGGCTTAACCACACAAGAAGATGTTCAAATAAAATTAGATGGTCAACTTAGATATGATTACAAACGTAATAAACAAAATGCTTCATTTCACATCAGAGTCAGGCCAGAAATGTTTGGCTTTAAAGACCAGTTAAGATCGATGCGGTTAAAAGCTCTTGGTTCATACAGTTATGATTTTGACAATTTTGTGGGCGGAATAAATATTACGTCTCAACGACATATTTTCTCGGGAAAATATATAGAAATAAACTATGAATCATTTTTATTGCTGGGCGATGCCTCGTTTGAAATATTTAACAATACTCCGGCTAATACAAGCCTCGGTTATGCTTATCAGAGTTTGAGCGCTGAAGAACAAGCGCTCGATTTAATTTTTTTTGATACTAAACTAAGTCGGATAATTAATTCTTACTTACAATTCGGTTATGGGGTTTACGGAGA
>JBBIOD010000052.1:0-13253 GCA_037443545.1 Ignavibacteriales bacterium
CCCTTGAACAATTGCTGCTCCATAGATTCCTTAACCACTATGGATACGACCGCGGCGAAATTACTGCCAAAGCTATTATCACCGATATCCAACAACTCATCGACCATTATTTCCTCGTTTCTTCTATCAACTTTTTATTACTATTTAAATAATTTAACCGTCTCCTCTGGTCATTTCATACTATTTGAGAAGCAACATTTTGTTAATAAAGACTTTTGTGCCTGCATTCAATTTATAATAATAGATTCCGCTTGGTAAATTATTTTTTAATGTTGAAGAGTTAAACGGAACTGAATAAAATCCTGCTTCGTGTGGCTGATCAACAATAACGGCAACCTCACGCCCTAACACATCGAACACAGATAAGCGGACGTTTACGGCTTCGGATATTTGATAACTGATATTCGTTTCAGGGTTGAACGGGTTTGGATAGTTTTGAGAAAGTCCCGTTTCGGTTGGAAGTTGCGGCTCGAATGAATTCAATCGATTCAGAGTAATCGCATTCTCTGATTCGTCCATTACTACAATAGAACCGGAACCTTTCAAATCTGTAAGAATCGTCGTTCCCCTTGTTAAAAGATATTTCGAATTATCTTGTACGATGTTCCAAACGATTGAAATTGGATATGTAAGTGATTGCTGTTCGATTCTTTTTCGATCTGTCTGAGATTGATTGAACAGTTCAAAAAGTCGATTTGTGCTGAACCTTACATCAAACGATGGCTGAGGCGGTGGCGGGGGGAGTTCAAATAAATTCAGATTTATTTCATCTGCCCTATCGTCCGAGAAATACAAAGTTTGTGATTTCCCTAAAGCATCTTTGAAAATAAGTGAATTGAACTTAGCAACATTCCCTGCAACCATATTTACTTTAGAATAGCCGGCTCCTCGTTTTAATTTTAATGTACCATTCTCAGATACTTTAACCCAGTAACCTTCACCAGGTCTCAGCGAGTCGGGCAGCCAGTATCTTCCCGAAAACCCAAAAATACCTGCAGAAATTATTGATGGAGGATCAGTAGATATATCTTTCACGGAAAGTGGATAAGAAAGACTACCAACTAAATTCCATCCAGCAAACACATTCATTGAATCTTCTTCCAACGGTACACCGATAAATTTCTGATAAACTGAAGAGGGATATTTTATCCAGAAGCCTTCAGAGAATTGGAGCAAATCACCAATTGCGTATCCGCTTGTTGGAGAGTATTTGAATGCTGGACCACCCCAAGTAAGGAGATATGATTTACGATTTTCTGCTATTTTCAGAGGAATAGAAGCAATATTCCAATTTTCTTCAAATTGGACAGAATCCATTATACCGATTGTAAAATTAGAACTAGTTGCAACCTTCACTGGCTCAGGAGAAATTTCACTAATCTTTATTCTGGCTTGATGAGTCATCGGTTCGTTCACAGTCCAAGATTCCATTCCATCGTTTGGAGTGCTGTCGAACAAGACATCGTAAATTAGCCCACCATCACGCGATAGTTCAATTTTAATATTATCCGACGCCAAGTATGATGTCCAAGCGATATTATAATTGCTATCAACAATCAAACCCTCGTTCCCGACCGGGAAAGATAAAGTAAGAAAAGATACCTTGATTGTAAAGGTGGCATCTGATAAATCTGAAAGCGATGGAACATCAATACTCTTAATTCTAATTTTGGCTTGAGTAGTTGCTGGAGAGGTCACAATCCAAGCTTCGGAACCATCATTATCAGTTTCAGCAAATAATGTTTGAAAGGTTGCACCATTATCCCGTGTAATTTCGATATGCACTTTTCCTGAAAGATTTGCCGAATTCCAAGTAATATTTTTTACACTATCGGTATTCCAAAATTCACCACCGTTGGGAGATGTTAAAGTTAATGATGGAGTTACTATTGAAAAGTTGGTAATGTTAAAATCAGTAATCGATGGATTTTCGAGACTAGTAATTCTGATTTTACCGAATGAAGTATTAGGTCCAGTAACTAACCAATCGTATTCGCCATCGTTCGGGGTACTGGCAACCAAATTTGTGTATGAATTCCCATTATTTCTGGAAATATCAATTTTAACGTTCCCTGAGAAATTAGTAGTTAACCATCTTATTTTTTTTGTTGCACCGACCATTAATATGTCGCCGCCCGAAGGTTCATAAACTACAATATTTTGATTTCCCGATATTAATATCGACACAACCTGACTACCACCACTGAGTGTTCCTTTATGATTGATCTTTAATACATAGTTTCCGGGTGTTGGTGTTTGTATCCAAACTTGTTCTACATTATCTCTGAAATTATTACCTGTTGTGGCAGCAGTAGCGGGAGAGCTTGGATTCAAAATCCAGGGAAAAAACTTAGTCGTCTCGCGTGTTAGTGTTAAATCAAGGTCATTAACCAACATCAGGTTGGGTGGATTAAGAGATGCTGGTGGAGGTGTTCCTGCAGGATCAGTCCAGCATATAGTTGCACGTAATGGAGCGGTTTCTTTAGCGGGTATATTTATCGTGATGCTGTCACCTGAATTCAATACCATTTCTCTGATATTAAAACTATTACCCGAATTTTTATTGGATGTGATTAATTGAGCAGCTTTAAGTGTATTCATTAACCCCCAACCGAATCGATAATCGGGACCGTTGGCAGACCCCGCTTCGTCTGCGGTGTGGATGATTAATCCCTTCATTGTTGAACCAAGAAGCGGCGTTGTTCCGTTCAAATTGCGGTGATGCTGTAAAAGCAATCCGATTGACCCGGTAATGTTTGGTGTCGACATCGAAGTTCCATCATAAGTATCGTAAGCTACATCGGTAGTAGCGACCGAAGATCTCACACCAACCCCAGCCCCCACGATATCCGGTTTAATTCTTCCGTCATCAGTCGGTCCCCAGCCACTGAACGACGACATCACAACGCTTCCTGCACCAGTCCATCCTCCTGTAATTATATGAACAGCCCCTACAGTCAATATATTTTTTGCAGTCCCGTAATACGGAATACAATCATATCCCAACGGGCCTCCGTCCAAATTACGTGGAGCGGTTACTAAAGTCCAACCTCCAGCTCCATCTGATACAAAATGTTCGACAGTACCTGTGGGACCTTCACCACGGTCATTACCGGCTGATTTAACAATTAGATAATTTGGTGCATTCGCCATAATATTATCCCAATCGCGTGCACGAGTGCTGTAATAGCCAAAGCCATAATCTTCAACAGAGCTATATGCCAAATTTCCAAACCAATACCATCTATTGTCGTTGAAGTAACTCCAACGCCACCCAGCAATTTGACCGTAGGAATGGTTTGACACTCTTAATCTATGTGTAGCGGCAGCAGTTGCCATTTCTGTTCCGTCGTTGGTCCAATCGTGAGATCTTAACCTTCCTTGATACGACATACCTTTTGCTGTTGCGTCCACACCCGAAGCAATCATAGTTCCAGCAACGTGTGTTGCATGGTCGCTCAAAGTAGTAGCACCATCACCTAAAATTACTCTACCGGTTAATTCTTGATGGGTGTTACGAACTCTACCTCCATCCCACTCGCCAATAGTATCAGTAATGCCCGTGAGTGAAAATCCACCAGTTCCTCCTGGCCATACTTTATCGGTTGATATTGTCTTTGCCGCGTTTAAATTACTCTCGGTAATGTAATAAACAGGGTGATTATTCTCGAATCTCATTAACTCTATGATTGTACCACCGGGGTATTCTGTGCGAACAGGCATATTTTTAGATTTAGCAATTGCTTCAGCCTCAGCTTTTAATTTATTCTCTATTATTTCCTGCTCGGAAGCAAATTTTAGAAGCCACGAACGCTGAGCTTCGTTCTGTCCCCACACATTGGAAGATGTTATTATGACCAACAAAATCATAAATAACAGGTAATGTTTTTTATACATAATCAACCTCTAATTTTATTTTACTAATTTCATATTATTTCAATACCACAGCTTTTTTAGTGATTAAAACATTATCAGCTTTAAACTGATAGTAGTAAACGCCCGATGTTAATTTATTTTTTTGATCTATGGTAAAATCTACATCATAGTATCCAGCATCTTGGAATTCATTAACTAATTCGGAAATTTCTATACCTAATATATTATAAATTTTTAAAATAACAAACGAAGATTTTGGCAAACCATATCTTATCCTCGTCGTCGGGTTGAAGGGATTCGGATAGTTTTGATGCAATTGAAAATCTGACGGAACGCTCGTATATTCTTTCACTGTAAATCTTAATGTTATATAGGATAATGAGGAATTGTGAAGAATTATTTCACCTTGCCCTTCCAGCGGATACTGTTTACCGTCAACAACTAGTAGCTGTTGGTTTGCATCTTTTATGTCCCATTGGATAGTAAGAGGATATTCGATACCCTGTAACAATATCCGAAATTCGTTATTCGATTTTGAATTTTGAAATTCTACAAATCTATTTGATTGAAACCGTACGTCGAAGATATTATCGAAAGGTCGAGGTGGAAGTTCCGAAAGCGAATACCCGTCGGCTTGGCTCGAATAGTATAGCGTCTGCGAATTATTCAACTTATCTTTGAAAATGAATTTAGAAACATATTCGAGCGTGTTTGTAAATTTATGAGCGAGATTATTTTGTCCAATCATATTCGAGTTGAATATCAAGCGCCCTTCTTGGTTAGCTTTCAGCCAGAATCCGTCCCCCGGATAAACCTTATCATCCGATTTGTAACCTTGTTGATACCTATAGAAGTGAGATGCTAACAATCCGGGTGGGTCACTAGTGATATTGGAAATATTTATCGGCACACTGATACTTCCGATTAAATTCCATCCGCTTGAAACAGTTAAAGTGTCAGCCAAACGCTGGGCACCGATAAAGTGTGTAATACTATCCTTCCCAAATTTTATCCAGTAGCCTTTGCCGCTTTGAATTGTGTCGGCGGTATAATAACTATTATTATTGTAACCGAAGGCAGACGATGTTGCAGCAGAAAAAATCCGAGATTTTAAATTTGGGACTACGATTGAAGGAATTGATAGTATGTTCCAGCCCGCGCTGTACATAACTGAATCATTTACACCAATAAGAAAAACTTCGGAATTCGTATAAAGCGCCGGATTCAGAACATCACTTATTTTAATTATCGCTTGTGCTGACGTAGGCAACGAGTATGTAACAAATTCGTTACCGTCGTCGTTCGTTGACTCGAAAAGAGTTTCATAATTTAAGCCGGCATCTTTGGATAGCTCAATCTTTACGAAACCACTCGTTCCGAATGATTCCCAAGTAATCGGATAGACTGCATCGACTAAGCAATTATTATTTTTCAGGGGAGTAGTAATTGTAATAAAATCTTGAGGATAAATATAAAAGTTATTATCGCTTTCATCAAAAACGAGTGGATTACCGATTGCCACGATTCGGATTCGGGCAGAATTCGATAGCGGAATTTCAGGAATCCACATAAAAGTGCTATCTTTAGCGGCTGTTTGAATAATGGTTTCAAAATTTGCACCACCGTCACGCGATAATTCAATTTTAACATCGCCGAACATATTTTCAGTTTCCCACCTTATTTGAAAAGCTAAACCGACTCTTGGTGTTTCGCCTCCGTTTGGCGACAATAATTTTATGTTTGCATTACGTATGAAGAAGTTAGCCGGACTAATATCGAAAACTGTTGGTACTGCGATGGACGAAAGCTTAATGTGTGCCTGATCAGTTACAGGACCATTTACAACCCAATTTTCGTTCCCATCATTCGGAGTACTCGCAGATAAGATTTCGTAATTTGAACCACCATCTCGTGATATTTCAATCTTCACATTCCCTGATATATTTACCGACGACCATTGAATAATTTTTTGGAAGCCGATGGGAAACAATTCGCCACCAATAGGATTTATTAGAGTAATTGAAGGGGGAAATTGAATAGAAAAAACGTTATTGCTTATATCCGAAAGACTTGAAACGGTAGCGCTAGATACCCTTACACGTGCTTGCGTTGTTGCAGTAGAGGGAACTGTCCACAAATAAGAAGCGGGAGACGCGGGGACGGACTCGCTAATTGTCAGCCAGTTTGTCCCGTTGTTTGTTGTATATTCAATTTTTACATTACTAACACCGGTAGATGTCCACGTGATGGATTGATTAGTTCCCATTATCCAAGCTTCGCCGCCGTTCGGGGCAGTAACAGTGATAGAAGAAGTAACTATAGTAAAATTCGCATTAGATATATCAAAGAATATATTGCCAACAGCTTCTACACGGATTCGCGCCTGGGAAGTTGAAATATTAGGTAAAGTAATAATTTCGGTACCGTCATTCGGAGTATTTGCCGCTAGTACTGTGGGATACGTATTGCCTCCGTCGGTCGACAGAAGAATTTTTACGTTACTGCAATTTACCGGGGCGATATTTGTATTTGCTACATTCCATGTAACAGTTTGTAACGAGCTACCTGGCAACGACATTGCTGTGTTAGGTGCGGTAACCTGAAAGGGACCAGCAGTGTTAGTTACACTGAAAGAAATAGAATCCCAACCAACACCACCTCCTCCTGCTCGGTTATCGCGAGCAGTCAATCTGAATTTCATTGCTCTTGAATATGAGGGGAGTATTTCACCCATTACTTGCGTATTACTAATAATATCTGATATTTTTGGAAATGTGCGTGATGGACTTGAAACGCCTCTAAAACTTCTAAAAATGGGGGCAGTTCCTAAGGGTGAATTGGGATGTCCGGCGAGTCCCAAATCATATTCCTCCCAGCAATAAGTAAGTGGATGCCCATCTGGATCGGTTGCAGTTCCGGTTAACACGAATGGTGTGTTAATCGGAATTGAAAAACCTCTCGTTCCAGCACTCACTACAGGTGCATTATTTCCGGTAGATGTGGGAACTGGACAATTTCCAAATCCTAAAGTTGTATAAGTAACAATCTCCATTATACTCGCCAGATGGAAATAATCGTGGCTGTTCATCTGTAAATCCTGAGGACTGCAGATCCCGGCATAAGCCATAATAGTTGAACCGCTACCGGGTTCATAAGCGGTTGATGCGTTCCGATTAGTTCCTGAACAATTACCTGCATCGCCATTAAATGTGTGATTAGCTCCGAATTGATGTCCTATCTCGTGCGCAACATAATCAATATCGAAAGCATCGCCGACAGGTGCGGGAGACCCCGTAACCCCGCGTGCTTTGTTGCCGGTACGACACACCACACCCAAACCAGCTATGCCACCGCCACCGGTGCTAAAGACATGCCCGATATCATAATTCGCATTACCAATTAAATTATCTAGGTTTGTTTGATTTTGTCCCAACATCGTTCCACCATTGTTGTTGGTATATGGATCCGTTGAAGCATTTGTATAGATGATAATATCGTTATTTGCCACAAGCACCATCCTAACTGCTACTTCTTTTTCATACACACCGTTTACACGATTAATCGAGGTAACCACTGCCGCAAGTCCCTTCGCAACAGTCCCTCCGTGGTATGCTGTATACTCACCCGTAGTCGCCACAGCGAGTCGATATGTGCGCAATTGTGTCCCGCTATATTTTGCCCCACTTGTAGCCATTAAATCAGCTATTTTATTTGCCATTTCTATATCGGTTTCAAAGTTACAAATAAATTCTTTGCTTCTCGATTCAGGAACTATGAAATCTTTTTTATAATAGCTGATATAATTAGCTACATCACCCATAGAGTATGGATCAATAAAAACGGTTCCGTTCGCAGATAGTATCATCGCATGAAATCCTGCGGGCGTCACATCAAAGCGGACTGTTGCAGTCGGATCGTCAATTCCCTGTCCGGCATAAGTTTGTATCTCCGGATATTTTACAGCTAGCTCTATTTCCATTACTGGTGAATTCACTATATAAAAGCGGCTAAACGTTCCATCGGGCATTGGAAGACTGATAACAACTTTTTTTGTCTTGGCAGATTCTGTAAATTCCATCGGAGCCTGATTCAATACTGCTTCCAGCCGATTTAAACCTAATTCAACTGTTCTATAAAATAATGGAATAATTCGTCTATCATTTTTTTCAATAATTGTCGTTTCGCTTATGTCCTTCCATAAATCTTCAGTGTTGACCTGTGCGTTGACAGTGTCGCTTGAGGAAGCAAAAAAGAATATTATGAATAACAGATAGTAATGTTTTAATTTTATAAAATATTGTATGTTCATATAAAAATAATTTAATTTATTTGGTTTATCCATACTTCATTACCCCGAGTGCGAGGCAATTAGGATTAATTATTGGTTTGAAACTGATTTAAAATAACAACTACTTTCCTTAAAATCAATAGCCATAATCACAACGTGGCATTTTAACCCTAAATTTCTTAATCGCCAATTTTGGGAGGGGTGTATTCAATTTCGGGTTTTACGTTATAACTATACTCCCCGTTCCAGCTTTGAAGATATATTTCTTTTAATTTTTTAACGATTTTAAGGTTTTGCACTACAACTCCAATGTTTCTGCCGGCATAAAAATAACTCTTCTCCCAGTTGCTTGTCCCAAGCCAGCAATCACTGTCATCAATAATTAGTATTTTCCTGTGATCGACCCTTGCAAATGGAATAAATCCACCCGACCATACTGGAATTGTGCTCATTTTAACTTCGATATTGGGAATTACTGAAAGACTTTTCAAATGATCGATAGTCGGTTTACGTTTCGACCAATCGGAAGTCATAACGTGAACTTTCACTCCTCTAACTGCCGCACGTCGTAAAGCATTATCGAGAGCTGCATAATATTCTTTGCCCCGTGAGCTTGGAGAGTAGGTGAGGACGTGAAAAAATAATTCTTTTTTTGCCCCATCTATAAGTTTAATTAGGTGAGTTTCGTCCCATAAATTTTTATCGGGAATATGATTGATAGAGCTGAATGTTGGATAGTATACTATCGTGTCAGAGTTTTCCACAATTCGTAAAGGGACAGCATATTTTTTTGAAATCACATGTTTCTTAGCTTCGGTGCTATCCGGTGAACTCAACCGCCAATCGATTTCGAAAATATCCGTATAAATTTTAGCAGCTTCCTCATCTGTTATTTTGAAACCGAGTTCGAAAATATGTTTTAGTGCTCGCCAATCAAAATTTTGACTACCAAGAAAAATCTCTCGTCCATCCACAATAAAATATTTAGAGTGTTGCACACCGCCTGATATTTTTCTGTAATCAATCAAGCGGACAGAAATATTTTTCTGTTTGCCTAGCATATCCAGCGTTTGCGGATAAGTTTTATACATTCCAGCATCAGCGACAATACGAACTTTTACGCCTCTCTTTCCTGCTGAGATAACTGATTGTAAAATTTCTTCAAGAGGTTCATTTGGTTCGGTTGATATGTAGAATTGTTCAATGTCTAAAGTTTTTTTTGCTCCGTTTATCATTTCCAACCACACTTCGTAAGTATTCCGCACATCCGGATTATCGAAGGTCGTTTCAATCGGGATGGTTTCAACAATTTCGAAATTTTTGTAGCCAGCATACTGCCCTAAACTGAGGGACAGAGAAAAGATCGACAGAATTAATGATTTGATTAAATAGTTCATATAATATTTTCCTTCAGGTGTTATGAAAATCGTAGACTTGTAAATTTTGTAACTATAAATGCTAATAGAATTCCTAAAACTCCATCCATCGCATAATGATATCTGCCATAAACAGTAGAGATGTACAATAATAAGATAATCGGTAGTAATACAAAATATAAATTCCGATTGTATCGATACAGCATTAAAAGCATAACTGTTCCAGCTGCACAATGCGGACTCGGTAAATTACCCCCGGGGTAATGTGCGTTCGTGCGAATCCACTCGCCAAAGTATGTGAACAATCCTCCTTCCAGCGGTGTTGAGTAAACTTCAGGTTGAAAAAACAAAGGTCCTGCGATTGGATAAATTAAAAAACCTAAATAAGACAAAAAATAAACAAGCGTCAAATTAAATAAATAATCTTCGCCAGCAAGTTTACCCGATTTCATGTAACAAAATACTGCTACTAAAACTATAAGCGGAACATAAGCGGTATATGCGAACATCATACCTTCAGTTAACCAAGGCACAATTATTTTATCCAATGCGATTGTCAATTCTATTCCAAAAATCCATTTATCCAGATCAATTAATTGTTGATCGAGCCATCGGTTTACAAATATGTGTTGAAGATGTTGAATTTCCGAGAACAACAAACCGTTCACTGCCGCAACAAGACTGCCACGTACGAAAATTTGCCAGAAGTTTGAATTTATTTTTCCGATAGCATTCGAAATCAGAAAATATGCAACTCCGATAAAAAAAATATTCCGTCCAACAATTTCCCAGTTATTGACTTTGGATGAAAATAATAGAGCAATAATTAGAAGCAAACCTATAAATGATATTACAAGAAGGTCGAGAGCTTTAACAAATTTTGATTGTTCATACGTGAAGAAACTAATTTTCATTCAGAAAGTTTTATTTTGTGATTATTATAAAAACATCCAACGCAACCCCTATAAACCAATGTAGCAAGAAAGGATAAACGATTGAACGTGTCCGTAAAGCCAGTATGCCAAACATAATTCCTGCAGGAATCGACATAAATATTTCACCAGCAGGATAACCGATATGCCATAAACAAGACGGTATTGTTTGAATTAATATTGCATTCCAATCGCCTACATATTTTCGCATACCGAAAAGGAGGAATCCACGAAAGAAAAACTCCCAAGCTGTATAGAAAAATAGACCGCGTGTAATTTCCATCGCTTGGAATATCGAATAATCTTCCAACGCACCTTTGAACAGAGGATAAAAATCGCGCATCTCTTTTTGATAAGCGGCAGGAAGTAAAAAAGCAAAAGCAATAATAGGAAATAAAACTGCTACTGCTGTTAACCCACCCTTCTTATTCCCAAGCCGAACACCATAATCAAACAATTTTTCTTTTAATATGAATTTTGTAACGAGCGCCGGAATTACTCCCATTAAAACAAACGCAGCTATAAAAAAATAGATTACCGAATACCATTGCAAAATTGATACATCAGTTATTGTTGCAATGAAAGCATTCATAAAAAATTCTCTAGAACCAATATAGGAGTGCAACGTTGGGATAATGGCTGCCATCAAGAGAATGAGAGTGGGCTTGCTAAAGTCTGTTTGGAATTTTATCTCTTCTCCGAATATAAATTTCTTTATATGCATAGGCGTTCCCTATTTTTGTTTGTTTAACCAATCAATTGTTTTTCGCATCGCTTCACGTAGCGTAGTATATTTATAACAAAGTTCCTGTTCAGCTTTCTTCGATGTGTAAACCCAATCTAATGCAAATGTTTTTACCCACTCGGGAGTAATTAACGGGCTGCCGCCAAAAAGTTTTGCGCGCATTTCCTCAAATTTTGAAAAAGTGATTACAGCGGGATATGGTATTTTAAATTGGAAAAATTTTTTTCCTGTAATCTCACTTATCAGTTGAAAAAATTGATTGTACGAAACATTATCACCGCCTAAAATATATTTCTCGCCTACTCGTCCTTTCTCCATTGCCAAAATATGCCCGTCCACCACATCATCAACGTAGCTGTAATTTCCGACCCCATTTCCATCGCCTAAAATTCCACGCATCTTCCCCTTCAAATACATTTGGATCATAATTGTAACCGAATTACTTTCGTTCATCAAACCGGGACCGAAAACTCTGGTCGGGTTTACGGTCGTTGCATTCAGTCCCATCTGGGTATATTCGTCAACCACTTTTTCAGCCAAATATTTCGAATGTTCGTATGTCGTATAAAACACATTTTCGGTCCGTTTGATTGTTTCGGACTCCAGATTTTTTCCGGTCGGTCCGAAAGTAACAATTGTAGAAGTAATCACAATTTTCTTCACTCCTGATTTCAGGGCAGCATCACAAATATTTTTCGTTCCTTGTTTGTTAATTCGGAAATATTCATCCTTATCTTTTGCATAACCGCGGGCATAAGCAGCAAGATGATAGGCGTATTCGCATCCTTGTATCGCTTCAGCAATCCTTGAAAAATCTGTAACATCTCCAGGAAATATTTTGATATTCGGATGTTGGAGAGTCGAGATATCAGAAGTCGAGCGGCACAGAGCGTGTATAATTACTCCTTGATTTGCAAGTTTTAATGCGAGCTTATTTCCGATAAATCCTGTAGCGCCTGTAATAAAAGTCGGCATTTGATTCCTGTAAAATTTTTATGAAGATAAGAAAATTAGGTGAGAATACAAATTAATTTGAATTTAATGAATTAATCTTTATTTTTAGAAAAATATTTCAGACAAATTAAAATGACTTCATCAACAATTGCATTAATTGGTATCGGATGGTTGATATTTGCTTCCTACTGGCTTGAAAGCAAACAGGTATAATTTATGGCAACTGCACGAATAAGAGCATCTTTCATAGGATTCTTCTCTAACTTATTTTTATTCATCATAAAAATTATCGTCGGTTTATACATAGGAAGCATAGCCCTGATTTCTGATGCGTTTAATTCGTTGATGGACATTGTTGCCTCAATAGCAACTATCTTCAGTGTGAAAGTCAGCCAACAAAAAGCCGACACACATCATCAGTTCGGTCATCAGGCAGCTGAGCCGATAGCAGGACTTCTCTACGCCATACTCGCCGGCGTCGTCGGTTTTAATTTTATCAAAGAGTCGGTAATACGCCTATTCCATCCGACAGTGGAAAATATTAATTGGCTGCCATTTACTGTAATTTGTATTACGATTATTTTAAAAACCATCATGGCGGTACATTTCAAAAAAGTGGGAAAAGAGCATCGAAGTCCGGTTATACTTGCCAGCTCTGTTGATAGCATAAACGATGTGATTGCATCATCGTTTGCACTTTTAGCGATTGGAATGAGTTACCTTGGTTATCCGATTTTTGACGGGATTGGAGGAATTTTGATTTCGTTTGTTATTTTGAAAGGGGGATACGAAATTGCACGCGATAATATTAAATATTTGATGGCACACGCCGCCGATGAAAAACTTTTAGCATACGTTGTGCAGAGAACTTTAAAAGTTTCGCATGTTAAAGGGGTGAACGATTTAAGATCTCACTATGTTGGAAATCTCTTTCACATCGAAATACATATTGAGGTAGATAAAAATTTAGACACAAAAACTTCGCACGATATTGGTAAAGCTGTTCAGCAAGAGCTCGAATCGATAAATGAGATAAATAAAGTTTTTGTGCATATCGACCCGGTGTAATGAGATTTATGATT
>JBBIOD010000053.1:0-12987 GCA_037443545.1 Ignavibacteriales bacterium
TTTAAATTAGTGTATAAGAAGGAGACTGGTGGGCTTTGACATCGGTCTCCTTTTTTTTTATTTATCCCGGATTTGTCATTAGGAATAATCGTTCGATACAACAAAAGGCCACCTGGAAAGCTTTGTATTTGCCCAGTGTCCTTCAAAGCAACTGCTTCTTTTCATTGCTAATGGTAGTTTTAGTATTCTTTCGTTACCATTTTTTACAATGTATGAACCAAATCCCTTCATCTAATTTTTGATATGTTTGCTCTTGTGATAATACAAGTTTAAGGGGTCTATAGAATTTTGCAGCTATTATGTAATTGATTGTTTTAAACCGATTTTCTAAACATTCAATGATTTTCTTATCATAAAACCCACTGTCAGCCCTAAGTAGTCCTGTTGTTTTTCCCTCTAAATTAAAACCATTCCGCCCCAAGGCGTGATTTCTTTTTCTGTAAATTCGATTTTTAGGTCCATTTTTATGTAGGTTTTTCTTACTCGGTAAGTCCGTTTTAAAGCTAACTTAATATAGCTCAACTTGTAATAAAATAACATCTTTGATATACTTTTTTCTAATGGCGGTCATTAGAAATTTTTAGCCTATTGAACAATCTGGGTTTAATAATACCTTTCGCTCAAGTTTCACACTTTGGTATACTTAGTAGAAATTTTTATGCAATCAATAAAGAAAAACTTTTCTACGCAATTTTTATTATCGAATTAAAGGCGTACTTACCGACTTCCTGCTCACTCTCTCTTCCACTCATAAACCTCGTAGCCATCCACGATTTCCGCAGTGGGGCGAAAACCATCGCGAGTTGCTAGCGGTTCGATAGATGGCTTGGCAATCCATATTGAATTCGGTTTTGCATGTTTTTGGAAATGCCCTGCAATATCAATTACCCGATCTGCAATTTCTTCAAGTGGTAAGCTCGGGTCGTAATAAACAAATCCCGAATTCACTCCTCCACGCACGATAAAGTCGCGTTTCATACTTTTTATATGTTTATTGAAAGCTTCAAGTCCGATTATTACTTGCCTCCCGGCAGTAACAGCTTGATCGACCCGTTCAAAACACGACATAACTCCATCGGGTGTCCAGGCAGTTTTCAAAACAGCATTAGTAAGTAACACGCCATCAACAAACCTTTTAAATTCCCTGAAATCGTGTTCAACAAAAGCTTTCTCTTCACCCTCTTTCATCTTTGTAGATTCAACTACATCGATCGAGAGGAAAGCTAAATCTCTACCCATCGCATCTAATTTTTTCTTTGTTTCAATAAACTGTTTTAATATTTCTTCTCTATCTTTTGGTTTGGCATTTTCTAAATTATTCAGTGTTTGATCTAACTTACTTGTAATGGCTGAACCTTTTTTAATATGGTGTTGCGATTTCCAAAAATTATATTTCCTTTTGAAGTGAATAAAATAAACTTTTTCACCCAACTTTTCTGAAAAACTTCTGGACGAGCTTTTAAGTATTAACGCGCCGATAATGATCATCCAAATTCCCACATCGTGCCCTTTTATTTTGGTTGGAATTTGCTGACGCAACAGAGTGGTTGCAGTATCTGCAGACTTTGCGATGGACTGGAAGATTGGATATTGCTTTGCGCCGTCAATATACGGAATTACAACGGCTGCGATGGCTAATACAACAATGAATGTGAGGAGGTAGGAAGCAATTTTAAAAAAATAAGCCCCAATCATCATAATGAGTTCTGTGATACCATATTTTAATTTAATTCCGCTTATAGTATAATCGAGTTGTTCGGTTACTATAGCTTTTGACTTCGACATGTTGCTGCCTTTCAAGAATTCATTAAGATTTCAAGATGTTTTTGAACACATTTACTCAAAGCGTTTAAGTTGTAGCCACCTTCCAGAATTGATACGATTTTGTTGTTAGAATATTTCGCAGCAATTTCTGATAAAATTTCAGTAAATATTCCGAATGAATTTTCATTCAGATTGATATTTGCAAGAGGGTCATCCTTATGAGCATCGAAGCCGGCAGATATAAGAATCAGCTCGGGTCGGTAGGTATTCAATACAGGAATGATCTCGTTTTTGAAAGCTTGCAAGTAATCAGTTTCGCTGCTTCCGGCTTTCATCGGACAGTTATGAGTAAAACCTTCGCCTTTGCCGTTTCCTCTTTCCGACTTGTTTCCAGTTCCCGGGTAGAAAGGATATTGATGTGTACTGATATAAAAAACGGATGGGTCGTTGTAAAATATTTCTTGCGTTCCGTTTCCGTGATGAACATCCCAATCAAGTATTGCAACATTCCGAACGTTAAATTTATTTTGAGCATAGCGTGCTGCAATCGCCACGTTGTTAAACAGGCAAAACCCCATCGGGGTATTTGTTTCGGCATGGTGACCCGGCGGTCGGATGGCGCAAAAAGCATTTGTTAAAACACCGCTGCACACAGCATCGACTGCCGCTATTACCCCACCGGCTGCAAGGAGTGCAACGTCGTACGAGTTTGATGAAACAGCCGTATCTCCCTGATCAAGAAATCCAGTCTCCGACTCACTTATTTGATCACACCTGTCTTTTACAAATTTTATATGCTGATGAGTATGGACTAGCCGAATTGTTTCGATAGGTGCAGCATCTATGATTAGATGTTGAAGATTATTCCACAAGCCGGTAGATTGTAAATGCGATACGATCGCTTTTAATCTTTCGGGCTTTTCAGGATGACCGATGCCTGTGTTGTGTAGTAAAAATTGATCGTGATAAACAAAACCGGTTTTCGACTTCGGTGGCAAACTGTTTACTCCTTCTCGTCTGTTTCGATTTCGTTCCAGCGTTTTGCAAATTCCGTAAGCCGTTTATCTACTAAATAATGAATTGTTCCTTTTGGATATTTTCCGTTTTTTAATTTTTTACCCGCCTCAATGCCAGTTAATAATTCGATCCCCTCATCAATTGTTTTAATAGCATAAACGTGGAACTTTCCCTTCTTAATTTCATCGATCACATCGTACCTGAGCATCAGGTCGGCAATATTTTGAAAAGGAATCAGGACACCATGTTTACCGATTAACCCGCGAGATTTGCAGATATCGAAGAAGCCTTCGATTTTTTCATTAATCCCACCTATCGGTTGGATTTCGCCGCGTTGATTCACAGATCCCGTTACAGCGATATCTTGGCGTAACGGGATACCGGCTAAACTCGAAAGAATAGCATAAATTTCAGCCGATGAAGCACTATCGCCATCAACTCCGCCGTACGATTGCTCGAATGCTACGCTTGCACTCATTACGAGTGGTTTGTTTTGAGCATAATTACTGCGTAAGTAACCACTCAAAATATATACGCCCTTGTTGTGCGTAGGTCCGCTCAATTCGGCTTCTCTCTCGATGTTGATTACGCCTGCCTTACCCATTGCAGTAGTAACAGTTATGCGGGATGGTTTTCCAAAAGAGTATTCTCCAAAATCATAAACCGATAATCCGTTTACTTGTCCGACTACTGAACCTTTGCTGTCAATTAATATGGTTCCGTCGAGGATCATTTCCTGAATTTTTTCCTCTATCATTTTTAAACGGAAAGCCTTTTCGTCTAATGCCTTGCGAACGTGATTGACTGTAATCATATCAGCTTTATCTTTCATCGCCCAGTAATTCGATTCTCGCAAGACATTGGCGACTAAATTAAATCTGGTTGAAAGTTTTTTCTGTCGCCCCGCTAATCTCACACCATATTCGATTACTTCGCAAATCGCAGATTTATCGAACGATATGAGTTTTTCTTCATCACTAATCATCTTTATGAAATTCAAATAATTGTTGATGGAAGAATTGTTCTTTTCCATCACGACATCAAAATCGGCACGAACTTTAAATACTTTCTTGAAGTCGTCATCAGCATCATACAATAAACTATAAATGTATGCATCGCCTATCATCACTACCTTGACATCTAATTTGATAGGCTGCGGCTTTAAAGCAGACGAAGTGCCGAACACACCAGTTTCAACAGATTGGATTTCCAATTGTTGATTACGCAGCGTCCGTTTGAGAGTTTGCCAAACACCCGGTTCGATTAGAGTATCGAGAGCGTTTAAAATTAAGTAACCTCCGTTTGCTTTTATTAACGAACCGGCTTTAATCATAGTAAAATTTGAACGCCACACACCGTTTTTATCCACTTCACGCTCGATTGTTCCGAATATATTTTTATATCTAGGATTTGTTTCTATTATTACCGGCGCTCCTTCAGTCTTGGAATTATCAACAAACACATTTACTTTAAATTCGATGAACTTGTCTTCTTCGGGCGGCGGTTGTTCGCCCGGTATAACCGGTTGAGATGGTGGACGCGGATTGAAACGATTTAAATTCGATAGTATATTCTCTTCAAGATTTTCCATAAAACCGAATAATTTATCGCAGGAAAATTTTTTACAAATCACATCGACGTGTTCACGAACAATCGGTAAAACCGATTTAACACCTAAATCATCTATCGATTCGTTAAGTTTGCGTTCAATGTTCCGCAACTCTCGCATTATAATTTCCATTTGCGATTCAAGATCACGGCGTCCCTGAAAGATCTCCTCTACACGTTCGCGTGTAATTTCGCCTTGCTGAATCATCGTATCAATTTGCTCGAAATTGACAGGCACATCGTTTATGACAGGGACTACATCGGGTCTGACGGTAGTCCCAACTTGAACCTGAACGACTTCGAATCCTTTTGCCCTAACTTTTTTTTCGAATTCTTTCAGAACCGTACGTTGGCGACTCTGAAAGTGTTCTAAAATTCTCTTCCGTTCCTCCTGAAAGCGTTTGCTCTCGAATAGCGCGGGAATATCTCTTAACAAGTCATCAAGAAAATCAGTCATCTCCTTTTTTAAAACACTCCCCTCGCCGGCTTTTATCTGTACCAGAATTGGTTGGTCAGGATTATCGAAATTATGAACGTAACAGAAATCGGAAAGCTCTGTTTTCTTATCTTCAAATTCTTTTAAAAGTCGTTTGATTGTAGTTGTTCTCCCTGTTCCTGAAATTCCGGAAACAAAAACGTTATAACCGAAATGCTTCATCTCCAGGCCTAAACGCAGCGCCCTCAACGCACGTTCTTGTCCGATAATTTCCTTAGATGGTTTTATATCATCGAACGATTTGAATTTTAATTTACTTGGATCAAACCGCCAGCGTAATTTATTGAGCGGGACTTCGATTTTTTTTTGAATATTTTTCATATCAGTACTCTTTTCGATTAATATACATATTAAGAAGTAAGCCAACCATCACCATTGAAGAAAGGAGAAAGGAGCCGCCATAACTTAATAACGGCAGCGGAACTCCGATAACTGGCATTATTCCCATTACCATTCCAATGTTAATTAAAATATGAGCCGAAAAAATAGACACAACACCCATCGATACCAAGCTTGCAAATCTGTTCTTAGCTGTCGATGCAACGCTAATGCTTCTGAAGAGAATATAAGCAAAGAGGATTAAAATTAAAATTGAACCGACAAAACCAAATTCCTCTGCCGGCACGCAGTATATGAAATCAGTCCATTGAGCCGGAATAAAATTCAATTGCGTTTGACTTCCTTCCAAAAAACCTTTCCCCAAAACCCCCCCCGAACCAATTGCCACTTTCGACTGAATCACGTTGTATCCTGATCCTAATGGATCGGCCTCAGGATTTAAAAACACATCAATTCGCTTTTGCTGGTAAGGAGCTAACTTGCCATATATAAATTTGACAGAAACACCAACTAACACGGTTATCGAAAAAATGATTGCAGAAATTAATTTATTTTCTTTCAAGACAAAGAAAGTAATTAAAAGGATTGCGAGAACAATAAGAAAAGGAGTTATTCCAAACAACGCAGTGACTGCCGCCGCTGCGGGTGAAATTATTATGAGCATTAAAGTCAACGATGCCCCCGCCCAATACAAAACCGGGATAATCATAAAAACATATATAATTGCAGTTCCCACATCCGGTTGACGTATGATGAGTGCAACTGGTATCAGAACTATTGAAACGGCGATTGAAAGATTTTTAAATCGTGATAAATTTATCTTTTTATCCGAAAGATAAGTAGCGAGAGCCAGCACACAAGTTACTTTTACAAACTCGGAAGGTTGGAGTCCGAATGACCCGAAACCAAACCAGCTTTTAGAACCCGCGACAGTTTTCCCAAAAAGGAGCACAGCGATTAACAAAAGAACCGAAAAAATATACAACGGATATGAGACCAATTGAAGTGTCCGGAAAGGAATAAACATAACAACCAACAAAGCCGCCAAACCGAAACCCGCCCAGATTAGCTGTCTGTTAAAAAAATCGGAGGCACCAGCATCATAAGTTGCTGAATAGATTGAAGCGAGTCCGATGAGAACTAATAACAGAGCAGAAATCAGAATTCCAAGATTAATATTTTCAGAAAACCAGTTTTGCATAATTAATCGCGAATTTGTTCCGTTTCAGAATTGGTTAAAATAATTTTAGGTTGATTCAGTTTGTTACGTAAGATTTCGCCGTATAAAAACTGCTCGATACAAAGTCCGGCTATTGGGGCGGCGAATACACCTCCATAGCCGACATTTTCGACCAAAACGCAGATAGCAATTTTCGGATTCTCGTAAGGTGCAAAGCCGATAAACCATGCGTGGTCTTTGCCGTGTGGGTTCTGAGCTGTTCCGGTTTTTCCTGCTACATTTATTCCTGGAACACGGGCAGAAGCTCCTGTCCCACCAGCGACATTAACTGCCCGGTACAATCCCTCACGAACTGGTTTCCAAACTTCCTTCTTTAAATTTATTTGTCGCATTACGGGGAGCGCTTTAATAATTTTTTTACTCTCTTTCTCAACAATTTTATCGACTACGTGCGGCTTATAATATTTACCTTCGTTTGCAAGTGCCATTGCATAAGCGGCTAATTGAAGCGGCGACACGCCGAGTTCTCCTTGTCCAATACCTAAGCTGACCAGATAACCCTGTGTCCACTTACCTTTGCCGTAGCGTCGGTTGTAATATTCTTCGGATGGAAGGAGTCCTGCATTTTCTTCGAGTATATCAATTCCTGTCGGTGTTCCAAAACCAAATTGCTTTCCATATTTCGTCCAGGCAGGCAAACCCGTTTTTAACATCAGTTGGTAAAAGAAGACATTGCACGAACGTTGAATTGCTTCGACAACATTAGTCGAACCGTGAACGTGCATATCCTTAAAAACTTTATTACCAAGAGTAAAACTACCGCGGCAGTTGATTCTCCAGTTTTCGTCGATGACCCCTTCTTGCAGTGCGGCTAAAGCTAATAACATTTTGAAAGTGGAGCCGGGCGGATAATTTGTTAATGTTGCTCTGTTGAAAAGCGGTTTGGCTGGGTCTGTATTCAATTGCTGCCAAACACTTATTGGCGTTACACCGCTAAGCAATTCTGGATTAAAATCCGGTTTGCTGACCAATGCAATAATTCCTCCGTCGTTGGGATCGATTGCAACAACCGCACCTCTCTTATCGGTGAGGAGCGACTCGGCTAAAGCCTGAACTTTTATATCGAGAGTTAATTCGAGATCGTCTCCTTCGACTGGTTGGATATCACTTTTACCATCGTTGAATTTGCCGATAATTTTACTTTCAGCATCGACAGTAATTAATTCATATCCTTTTTTACCGCGTAAATATTTTTCGTAACCGGCTTCAAGCCCCGATGCGCCGATGAGGTCTCCTTGCCGATAGAAATCTCCCAATTTTTGTAATTGAGATTCTGTTATTTCTTTTATATATCCGACCAAATGTGAACCGTGAGCTTTTGTGGGATAATACCGTTTTGGCTCGAATTGGTATTCGATACCTTTGAGCTGTCCGCTATATTCTTCGACGAACGATAGAGTTTGGAAATCAACATCGCGTTTAATTTTTACGGGGGCAAATCGATTATATTTTTTTCCCTTTTCTATCCGTTCAACAACTTCTTCCTTTTCCATTTTTAATATTTCAGTTAGTAGTTCGAGATTCTTATTCTCAAATTCGACTGGTGTAACGGTAACATTATAAGAAGGACGGTTATCTACAACCAGAATTCCATTTCTGTCGTACATATAACCTCTTAAAGGAGCGACAGCCACATTACGAATAGCGTTTTCAGCCGACATTTTTCCGTATTTTTCGCTGTATAAAAATTGTAACTGAATTAGTCGTACAAAAAAAACAATAAATACAATTCCAAGTATTACATAAAATACATTTTTCCGTGAATGGTATGTAAAATTCTCAGTCATCTTATGAATGAATATTTTCTCATAAATATAAACACGAGCAGCAAACTAAAAGTTGTCGTGTAAAGGGCTGTAATTCCACCAATCACAACAATCGACCTAAAGGTATTTATTTCGCTTCCTTGAAGATATATCAGATAATAAAATAAATTATGTATCAACGAAGTAAGTAAAACAATCAACGAGAAACGATAAGTGCTGAGTGTAATTTCAGTTTTATTTTCATTGAAGAAATAACCCGCCATAAAACCGCTTACTGATTTACTGAGCGAGGAAAGGCCGATAACACCACCGGTTGCTAAATCGTAAAGGAGCCCGATTGTAAATCCGAACAGTGTGCTTTCAATCTGCCCGTAACGGATAGCAATTAGCACTATCCATATAAGTAAAAAGTCGGGAGTGATTCCCCTGATGGAAATTATATTAGCAACCGTAGTCTGAAGAACAATAAAAATGATTGAGATGAAAATAAATTTAATATATCTGCTCATTATTTTTTTCGTTCCATAAATTTACTTTCTAAGTTTACCCGTTGGGTATCGACAGTCGAGGTAATAACAAAAACCTGTTCGAGGCGAGTAAAGTCAACGCTCGGTTCTATTAAAATATCTTTAAACAAAGTAATCGGATTTTCATCAACCGAAATTACAACACCTACTTTGATATCAGGTGGGAATATTTTGCTATACTCAGATGTGATTGCAGTATCGCCGACTTTCACATCTTGCTTTTTTGAAACGTTTTTTATCATCAACCTATCACTACCATCCCAATTTAAAATTCCGTCTACTCGGCTCCGCTGAATTTTTACACTTGTGCGGAAATCTTTATTCAATAAAAGTTGTACTATAGAATAATTAGAACTTACTGCTATCACTCTTCCAACGGCACCCTGGTCTGAAACAACCGGCATATGTAAATTAACGCCATTATTCCTACCAACATTTAAAGTTATTGTATTCCGTTGCAACTGTAGGGTTTTCCCTATGACGTCGGATGAAACAAATTGGTATTTTATTTTTTCCTTTAGCCCCAACAATTCACGTAGACGAGCGTTTTCCAATTTTGCTTCACGGAGCCGGCTAACCTCATCGAGGAGTGTAACATTTAGTTTCCGAAGGACTTCGTTCTCCCTCTGTAACTCAAATATATTCGGCACCAAAGCTAATGTATTTTGAATTATTCCTATCGTGGCAACTGTGTAGGATCGAATAGCTTTTAATTGTGGATTATCGTTTAAGGTGAGTAATATTATAGAGAGCAAAACAAGGAGTGTAAGAATAAAATATTCTTTAAATTCGATTAGTAAAGTTAAAATTCTTTGCATAAAAATATATTTTGACGATAAGAATAAATTTCGTTAGTACCTCCGTTGTTTGATCAGAACTCTTGAGTAATGGTTAAGATTTTCTAACACTTTGCCCGTCCCGCGGACCACAGCAGTCAGCGGGTCTTCGCAAACGTGAACCGGTAAACTTGTTTCGAGGCGTATTCTTTCGTCAAGCCCTTTTAACAATGCACCGCCCCCCGAGAGCATTATACCACGATCTAAAATATCGGCAGCTAGTTCCGGTTGAGTGCGTTCGAGAGTTAATTTAACAGCATCGACTATTTGCTGAACAGCTTCGTTCAAAGCTTCACGTATTTCAACCGATGAACCATCAGTAGTCTTAGGAATACCGTTGACAAGGTCGCGACCTTTAACTTGAATTGTGATTTCTTCTTCCAACGGCATGGCAGAACCCACCTCACACTTTATTGCTTCGGCTGTTCGCTCACCTATAAGAATGTTATGGTTCTTTTTAAAAAATTGAATTATTGCGTTGTTCATTTCATCACCTGCGATGCGAACCGATTCCTCGTTCACAATTCCTGAGAGTGCAATAACAGCAATTTCAGTAGTTCCACCTCCGATATCCACGATCATATTCCCAACAGGGGCATCGACATCGAGGCCTACACCGATAGCAGCAGCCATCGGTTCGGCAAGCAGGTGAACTTCTTTGGCTCCGGCGTGTTCGGCTGAATCGCGAACGGCACGTTTTTCAACTTCTGTAACTCCGCTCGGAACGCAAATAACAATCCGCCTGCTTGGCAGCCAACTCGAATGTATCTTTTTAATGAATTCACGTAGCATTCCTTCAGCAATTTCAAAGTCGGCAATTACTCCGTCTCTCATAGGTCTGATGGTACGGATATCGCGGTGGGTTCTTCCTAACATCTCACGTGCCTCGTTGCCTATTGCAACAATTTTTTTTGTGTTTCTATCGAAGGCAACTATCGAAGGTTCGTTCAATACGACCCCTTTTCCTTTCATAAAGATTAAAGTATTTGCAGTTCCTAAATCGATTGCCAGATCGGCAGAGAAAAACGAAAATATTCCCATAGTTGTATTTATTTAAAATTATTAGTTAGTGTTAATTAATGTTTAAAATGTCGAATGCCTGTGAACACCATTGTCATATTTTTATCATCAGCGATCTTAATCACTTCGGCATCGCGTATTGAACCACCGGGTTGTATCACAGCTGTTAAACCGGCTTTGGATGCTTCCTTTATGCTGTCTGGAAAAGGAAAAAATCCATCCGATGCCATAGCAGTTCCAGCTGTTTCTAATTTTGCTTTTTTTGATTTCAAGATAGCAAATTTTGTGGAATCGACACGGGACATCTGTCCGGCGCCAACACCGATCGTCCTGTCTGAAGTGGAAATTACTATGGCATTCGATTTCAAATGTTTAACCACTCGCCAGCCATAAAACATTGAATCATATTCAGCTTCGGTCGGTTGACGATTCGTTACAACTTTGAATTGATCTATTTTCAGTTTTTCTTTATCGAATTCCTGAACTAGTAAACCGCCAGCAATTTTTTTTATATTCAATTCTTCATCAATAGGTTTGATATACCTTATCAAACGTCTGTCTTTCTTTTTCCTCATAAACTCCAATACCTCAGGATCGAAAGCGGGGGCGATAATTACTTCAGTAAAAAGGTCGTTCACCAAACTCGCAGTCTTATAATCGAGAATTCTGTTGAATGCAATCACACCACCAAACGCAGCTTTGGGATCAGTTGCGAGCGCCTTTTTATAAGCTTCTGCGAGTTTATCGTCGGAACCAACACCGCAAGGATTAGTATGCTTAATGATCGCAGCAGTCGGTTTTTCGAACTCATCAAGCAATTCCATTGCGGCTTCAATATCAACGATGTTGTTGAATGACAACTCTTTGCCGTGAATTTTTTCAAAGTAATTATAGAAATCGCCGTAGAGCGCGGCTGCTTGGTGCGGATTTTCTCCGTAACGTAGTTCGCTAACTTTTCTTAGAACGATCGAAAATGTTTCAGGCATTATCGATTTTTTGTCGGTATGAGCAGCATAATATTTTGCTATCAGGGCATCGTAGCGTGCTGTATGCTGAAATACTTCCTGTGCTAATTCCAACCGGGTCGGCAAACTTATACAGCCGTTATATTTCTCCATTTCTTCAAGAATACTATGATACCGGATAGGATTAACGATGGCAGTTTTGAATTTAAAATTTTTTGCAGCGGCACGCAACATTGTCGGTCCACCAACATCCACCTGCTCGATAGCTTCGGGAAATGCGATATTCGGTTGCGCGGCTGTTTTTTCGAAGGGATATAAATTTACAATTATCAAATCAATCGGCTGAATGTTCAATTCAGTTAATTCTTTTTGGTGAACCGGGTTATCGGAAACTGCCAGCAGTGCGGCATGAATTTTAGGATTCAACGTTTTTACTCTGCCATCCAATATTTCCGGAAAACCCGTAATTTCAGAAACCGATTTGGCTGGAATACTTTCTGCCTTCAAAACTTTTAACGTCCCGCCGGTCGAAATTATCTCGACGTTCCATTTCAGTAATTTTTTTGCAAAGTCGGTAATACCAGTTTTTTCTGACACACTAATCAGCACACGTTTTATTCGCACTAAATCTTTATTTTCAAAATCATTCACCATTATTTTGAATATTTATTTTCCCGTTTATAATTTTAACTTTACCTTCGGCAAATAACTTGACTGCTTGAGGTAATATTCTATGTTCAATCTCCAACACTTTGGCTGCGAGTGTTTCGGATGTTTCGTTTTCAACCAAAGCAATTCTTTCCTGCAATATAATCGTACCGTGATCATACATTCCGTCCACAATGTGAACAGTTGCTCCGGAATATTTTGCACCGCTTGCGATTACAGCATCGTGAACGAACCTGCCATACATCCCTTTACCGCCGAATTGTGGAAGCAACGCTGGATGGATGTTGATTATTCTGTTTTGAAACTTCTTGATAATCGAGACATCAAGAAGTTTCAAATAACCAGAAAGAATAATAAAATTTGCTTCATACCTAAAAAGAACAAACAGTATGGTGTTGTTAAATTCGGCATCGGTCTGGAATTGCTTTCGCGAGATGTGATGAGCAGGAATATTTTTGCTTCTTGCAATCGTTAACACACCGGCATCGGAATTATTGCTAATCACGCAAACAACTCCAGCATTCTTGATTAAACCGGTTTCAATAGATTCGAGCAACGCTTGAAAATTCGAACCTCTACCGGATGCCAACACCGCTATTTTAAGTTTGTCTGCCAAATTGACAAATTCAAATTTCTGATACAAATTTAAGGATAATTTAACGAATAATCAAAAAAAACAAATAACCGATTTGCCTCACTAAAAATCTAAAGGGAAAGTATTCGTTGACTCATGTAAGAAT
>JBBIOD010000054.1:0-12486 GCA_037443545.1 Ignavibacteriales bacterium
TTTCCTAATGGCGGTCATTAGAAATTTTTAGCCTATTGAACAATCTGGGTTAAAGTTTATTCTTATTTGTTTAAGATGTACCCTGACATTTCTACTGAGCGTTATACCTGACATTTTCGCTGGGCTATTACAGATTTTTAGTGAGGCAAATCGTACGCTTGTTTTTTCCCTTTCTTTTAAGTAATTTTCAAAAAGAAATTTTGGAAAAGAAGTGTTAACAAAAGAGGAAAGAACATATTTACTAAATATTGCAAGACAGTCGATAAAGTTAGCCGTGAACAAAAAGATCCCTCCAGTTCCAAATGATTGTCCGGCAGTTTTTCGAATGCCTTCTGGTGCATTTGTAACTATCCATAAATTCGGTGAACTTCGTGGGTGCATTGGATATATAGAGGCAACAAAACCAATCATCGATACTATAGTTGAAACAGCATCGCATGCTGCGATGAATGATCCGAGGTTTATGCCTGTATCGATCGATGAGTTGGAAGATTTAGAGTTGGAGATTTCGATATTATCTCCTTTGAAAGAGATTGCTGACTTGAACGAGATAGAAGTAGGAACCCACGGTATCGTTATGGAACAAGGAACCAACCGCGGCTTGTTACTGCCTCAAGTTGCGACAGAATATAATTGGGACAGAGATACTTTTTTAAGTCAAGCTGCTCGTAAGGCAGGGCTACCTTACGATGCCTGGAAAAAAGGCAACACACGAATTTCAATCTTTACCGCAGAAATTTTTAACGATTCGAATAAATAATGGATAAATTAAATGTACGCCAACCTGCTGTAGCAGGACTATTTTATCCTGTCGATGCAAGGGCGTTAATTCGGCAGATTACAGAATTATTAGAACGCGTCAAGATAAAAAAAATGAGAGGCGAATTAAAAGCGCTTATCGTGCCGCATGCCGGTTATACGTACTCAGGATTAACTGCTGCATACGGTTATAAATTATTAGAGAATAAAAAGTACGACACTGTTGTTGTAATTTCGCCAAGCCACCGGGAATATTTCAAGGGAGTCTCAATTTTTCCCGGGAACTGCTACAAAACTCCTCTCGGCGATGTACCAATCGACATGGAACTTAGTAACGAAATTATTGCCGAGGAAAAATTAGTGTTTCTTTCTATGTCAGGTCATCACGATGAACATGCTCTCGAGGTCCATCTCCCTTTTTTACAAATAACTTTAGAAAAATTTAAACTCGTTCCGCTTGTAATGGGCGACCAAACTCCGGAATATTGCATCCGGCTCGGCCGGGCGTTGGCTAAGGTTTTGAAATCCGCCACAAACCGAAAGAAGGTGCTTATTGTTGCCAGCACCGACTTATCGCATTTCCATCCGTACGAAACGGCTCAGAAGCTCGATCAAAGAGCTATCGATTCTATAGAAAATTTTGATTATACCCAATTATTATCCGATATAGACAACCAAACTACCGAAGCTTGCGGAGGAGGGCCAACAGCAGCAGCAATGATTGCGTCTAAAAGATTGGGCGCCGACAAAGTTCAAAAATTGTTTAGTTGTAATTCGGGTGATGTAACCGGCGAAAAACGTGAAGTAGTTGGCTATCTTTCGGCAGCAATTTATAAATCTGTCGATTAATGCCATCAACTAAATTTAACATATCAGTTGTCGGAGCGGGCAGAGTTGGTTCAGCTATGTCGTATCTCCTTTTCGAAAAAGGTTCTACTGTTCTTTCGATTGTAGACGCAAATAAAAAAGCCGCTCGAAAACTTGCTAACTCAGTAAAGTGCAAGCAGGCTTCCTCAGTTGTTTCGGATATACACCCCGAGACGCAGATAATTATTATCACAACTCCCGACGATCAAATAGCGAACACTGCCCAAAAAATATCTTCGATTAAAAATTTAAATTTTAAAAAACTTACAGTTATTCACACCTCGGGGGTGCATACTTCCGATATATTGAGTCCGTTAGCAAAAAAAGGGGCTTCCGTTTTATCATTTCATCCTATTCAAACATTTCCGGCAAACAAATCGATTCAAGAATTACGAAAAAATTTAGAGGGTATATATTTCGGAATCGAGGGAAACAAGAAAACCAATCAAATATCTAAACAATTAGTAAAAATTTTTAGAGGCAAGTTGGTTCATATATCTAAAAAAGATAAATCGCTATACCATGTTGCTTGTGTGTTTGCTTCCAATTATATTGTAACTGCGTTGAATGCACTTTCCGAAGCAACTGAGAAATTAAAGTTGAAAGATAGTTGGATGGATGTTTTCGCACCTCTTATCAATACATCATTAAAGAATGTATTTACATCGTTACCATTAGCCGCCTTAACAGGTCCGATTGAGAGGGGCGATATCAAAACCATCGAATCGCATTTAAAGATATTAGCAGAAGTAGCGCCCCATTTAATTACATATTATTTGAGCATGGGCATCGAAACAGCACGTTTAGCCCGACAGAAACGAACAATTACAAACGAACAATTTTTAGCGATAATAAATTTATTTAAGTCATTTCTTAAAAAATAAGTGAAGGAAATTTTTGTGAAAGCTTTAATTGCCAGCGGTGGTCGAGGAACGCGGCTTCGACCTATAACTCATACTCAAAACAAACATTTAATTCCGATTGCAAACAAACCGATTTTACATTATGCAATTGAAGGTGTTGTTCAAGCGGGTATCAAACAAATTGGTATTGTTGTAAACGCCGACAACGACGAAGTTCAAAAAGCGATCGGAGACGGAAGCAGGTGGGGAGTAAAAGTTACTTACATACCACAAGACGCGCCTCTTGGGTTAGCACACGTTGTAAAAATTTCGGAACCTTTTATCGGTAAAGATGATTTTATTTTCTATTTAGGCGACAATATGGTTGTCGGTGGTGTGAAACGATTTATTAAGGAATTTCAAAACAGCAAATACAACTGCTGGCTAACTTTAGCAAAAGTAAAAGACCCAGAACGTTTTGGCGTCCCTGAAATAAATAGTCGCGACAGGATTGTGGGCGTTGAAGAAAAGCCAAAGAAACCAAAAAGCAATTATGCAGTTTCGGGAATTTATATTTACGATTCAAACATATTCAAAGCATGCAATAATATAAAACCGAGCGGACGCGGTGAACTCGAAATTTCGGATGCACACCAATGGCTGATCGACCACAAATACAAGGTCGGTTACAGCGAAATTACAGGTTGGTGGAAAGACACAGGCAAACCGGCCGATTTACTCGAAGCAAACCGGCTCATTCTTGATAATCAGGAACCATGCACCGATGGCGAAGTTGATTCCCAGTCGGTTGTTGCGGGCAAAGTCGTTCTTGAAAAAGGAGCAAAAGTAATAAACAGCGTTGTTCGCGGGCCGGCGATTATCGGAAGAAATTGCATAATCGAAAACAGTTACATTGGTCCCTTCACATCTATTGGAGATAGAACCGTTGTAAAAAATAGCGAAGTTGAGTATAGCATAGTGCTGCGCGATTGCAAAATAATTTCTGTAAGAATCCGTATTGAAGGAAGCCTGCTCGGCAACGATGTGGAGATAGTAGAAGCTAATAGTAAGCCACACGTTCATCGTTTTATGATCGGCGACCAAAGCCGGGTTGAGGTTGCGTGGTAAGTAGTATGTAGTATGTAGTAGGTAGTAGGTAGTAGGTAGAAAATAGTGAAAACAAATGGAATAAAAAATGGAATTTAAAACTATAGTTGTTGAAAGCCGGGACAGAATAGCTTTTATTACAATTAACCGTCCTGATAAATTAAATGCGATTAACCTGGAAGTAATTGCAGAACTCGAAACCGTTTTCGACTCATTCGAAAAAGTTGAAAACATAGGTGTAATCATTCTCACCGGTGCCGGCGAGAAAGCATTTATTGCCGGTTCAGATATTAGCGCACTTGCCGGATATTCGCCCGAACAAGCGAAGCATTATTCCGAAGTCGGAAACACCTTCTTGAGTCGAATACAAAATTTTCCGAAACCGGTAATCGCCGCAGTAAATGGATTTGCACTAGGCAGCGGTTGCGAGTTTGCAATGGCTTGTCATATACGAATCGCCGCGGAGAATGCAAAATTCGGACAGCCCGAGGTAAACCTTGGCTTAATTCCGGGACACGGCGGAACGCAACGGCTTGCCCGAATCGTTGGCATCGGCAAAGCCACGGAGCTGACACTAACCGGTAACACTATTGATGCAAACGAGGCACACAGAATTGGCTTAGCGAACAAGATTGTTCCGCTCAGTGAATTAAAAAATGCAGCAGAAGAAATGGCAAAAATTATTCTGACCAAAGCTCCCCCCGCAATAAAGTATGCCATCCAAGCCCTCAATTCGAATTTAGAATTATCCCTTACCGAAGGCTTGAAATTAGAAGCTCAGCTTTTTAGCGATTGTTTCAAAACCGAGGATTTCAAAGAAGGAACTAAGGCATTTTTAGAAAAACGTAAACCTCAATTCAAAGGCAAATAACACTTGGAAAATGGTATCATCATTCGTATATTTGTAGTGATTTTATTGTCTTTAACTATTTTTTTTTACTTTCTGCTTAACAACAACGATATCGAGCACACTTTAAAGCATAATAAAAATGAATCGCTGAAATACTCATTAACCGAAGTAGATAGTACAGTCAATAAAGTTTTATCGAAGTTCCATATCTCAAAAAGTCATATAAAACAGAACGAGATTCGTTTTGCTGAAACCGATTTCGTACGAATAGAAAAAAGAATTAACGTCATCAACGATTCGCTTTCGCTTCTGATAAATCTTGAATTGAAACAAATGATGGATAATTATGGACTGAAAGTATCGGGCACCGAAAATTTAAAAGAGAAGATTACAACACTTTATATAATTGATAAAGGAACGATTCTTCAATCGATAGGTTTTAAATCAAAGAAATAAATTATGAAAGGAGAAGTTTTTATCGCTTCTAATAAGACGGACACAATGGAAAAAATTGTATCACTTGCAAAACGGCGAGGTTTTGTATTTCAATCGAGTGAAATTTACGGCGGTCTAAACGGCTGCTGGGATTTCGGACCTCTCGGCGTCGAGATGTTTCGCAACCTGAAGGAAGAGTGGTGGCGAACGATGACATTTCGCAACGACGTCGAAGGGGTCGATGCCGCTATTTTAATGCACCGGCGGGTTTGGGAAGCCTCGGGCCACGTTGAAAACTTTACCGATCCGATGGTCGATTGTAAAAGCTGCAAATCTCGATACCGGCTTGACAATTTAATCGATGAATTATCCATAAAAAAGAAAAAAGAAATTTTACGTAGCCTCGACCCTGTAACTTTTGGGGGGCGATTAGAAGACGCAAAAGTAATTGAAGAGTTTAAAAACAGAGTAATTGGCGATGTTGTTTCTAACATTCTCCAGAACATAGTTCCGTGTCCGAACTGTGGAAATCAAGGTTCATTTACCGAGGCACGCAAGTTCAATTTAATGTTTAAAACTTTTGTAGGACCGATGGAAGATTCCAGCGCTGTAGTGTATATGCGTCCCGAAACAGCCCAGGGAATTTTTGTAAATTTTCTGAATGTCCAAAATGCTACGCGGCAAAAACTTCCATTCGGAATTGCTCAAATTGGAAAAGCATTTCGCAACGAAATTAACACGAAAAATTTTCTGTTCAGAACACGTGAGTTCGAACAGATGGAGATGCAATATTTTGTAAAACCCGGCACCGACACAGATTGGTTCGAATATTGGCGACAACAACGGATACAATGGTACATCGACTTAGGAATGCGCAAGGAAAAACTCCAATGGCATCAGCACGAGCCTCACGCATTAGCACACTATGCAAAAGATGCTTATGATGTTGAGTATGAGTTTCCTTTTGGCTGGGGCGAAATTGAAGGCATACACAACCGCACCGACTACGACCTCTCGAGACACGAAGAATATTCAGGTAAAAATATGAAATACTTCGACGACGAATCAAAGGAGAAATTCACCCCTTACATCATCGAAACATCGGCGGGTGCCAGCCGTTCGTTTATGGCATTCCTGGTGGATGCTTATGCTGAAGAAGAAGCCCCCACGGCAGATGGAAAAACTGAAATGCGTGTTGTGTTAAAACTTCACCACAGATTGGCTCCTATAAAAGTAGCGATTTTTCCACTCGTGAACAGGGATGGAATGCCTGAGATAGCAAAAAAAATCGAGAACGAGCTGCGGCAACACATGCGCGTGTTTTACGACGACTCGGGTGCTGTAGGCAGACGCTACCGCCGACAAGATGAGGTCGGAACACCATTCTGCGTAACAGTCGATTCTCAAACTCTGCAAGACCAAACCGTTACTGTGAGAGATAGAGATACAATGTTACAGGAAAGAATTTCAATCGAAAATTTATTAAATTATATACAAATAAAATTAACAAAATAAGTATAACCTTTAAGCAAGGAGATTAGTATGAAACAAAAAGTATTTTTATTTATTCTTATGATCAGTATGCTGTTTGTATTATTCGCATGTCAGGATTCGACGGATGCAAATAAGTATAAAGTTAAGCTTCAGCCGGTTTCAAATTTAAAAGGATTCGTGGTCGATTCCTTAAGCGCTGGTTTAACATGGATCAGGTCGGTTGATGAAGCGAGAGGCGATTTTGCCAGCTATTTAATTAGTGTAGTTAAACCTGATGGAGGTCTAGAAAAAACCGTTAATGTTCCAAAGGGTGAAGATAGTGTGATTATAACGAGCCTTCAGAAAAATCTTATTTATACATTTAAAATTGTTACTAAGGCTTCTACTTTGTCCGAAAATGGTATTGATAGCGATCCCGTTACTGTCGATTGGTGCCCGGGTTGGGTGAGATTAAAGCCCATAACCGATTTAATGTCGTTCTCCGTTTCGAACACTTCGATCGGTTTTAAGTGGACCAAATCGGCAAACGAAACCCACCCCGATTTTTTGAATTACATTCTAAAAGTTGCAAAACCAAATAAAGTTGTAGTTCAAGAAATTACAGTACCCAAAGGTACTGACAGCTTAATAGTTACTGGACTGGAAAACGGAGTTATTTATAACTCGGAGATAACTGCCTTTGCGTCGCCGACCTCTTTAGAATTTACGGCAAGCGACCCGGTAAAAATAAAATGGGCACCAGCCTGGAGATTTGATCATATTAATACAAACCCTATCATCGTGTATGAAACCTCAAGCTCACCCGATTCTCTGAGCGGGTTAATAATTTATGATCCCGTAAGCAAACAATCAAAAACGGAAAAATTATTAGGTGTTGATAGTGCACTTATCGACTTTTACGTTCATACTGTTCCTGATACGGCTAGTAGAAAAAGTCGCGTAGCTTTACGAAGCTCACACCTATTCCGAAAGAACAGAAAGTTAGTACGATTCTCGACAGTGAATGAGAATTCCGAAACACTCGACCACCCACGACTTTCCCCTCCCGATACCTCAACTTATTCATTGTTGGAATTTAGAATTGATTCAGTCGCTACACCAACTTCGAAGATACATTATTTCAGAGCTAGACCAGGAAACTACGGACGCTTACTGATTATGCGCAATCCGGAAAACGGAACATTACTCTGGGGAACATCGCCGGCGCAATATCTTCGTTTCCAAGTATCATATCAGAGCGTTGCCGAAAATATATATTCAAAAACTACTAGATAAAAGAAGGGAATTGTGAGATGAAATATATACTCAAATTTTTGCCGTTTGTTTTTATAGCAATAATCGTATTACTTTGGGCAGGCTGCCAGGATTCTGCAACAGGTCCGAGCAAAGTTAAGTTGCAACCAATAACCAACTTAAAAGCTTTTTCAGTAAGCAACACAAGCGTCGGTTTGAAGTGGACGAAATCAACGAACGAAGCATTAGCTGATATGGAAAACTACCTTATCAAAGTTAAAACTTTGGATAATATCACCGTTACTACAACAACTGCCGCAAAGAGTGTGGATAGTACTGTAATAACGGGCTTGAGTAATGGAATAATATACAGATTCGAGATTACATCGAAAGCTATATCTGCTTCCAACAATTACATCAACAGCGATTCGGTTACAATCAAATGGTCGCCCGCTTGGAGGTTTGATGCTGAAGGCACTATTCCAATTCAAGTTTATGAGCGAACAAGCAGTATCGGTTTTGCAAGTGGTTTAATTTTTAACCACTCGACAACCGGACTACCGAAAACTGTTTCTCTTTTGAGTTCCGACAGTTCGCAGATTGATGTTTTTGTAAACTCAGTAGGGGCAAGCAATGTAGCACTGAGCAGCTCACACCTATATCGAGCGAACAGAAGAATTACACGATTCTCAACCATTTCGTATGATTATTCAAATTTAAATAATCCACAAATTTCTCCGCCTGATACCGCGTCGTACACCCTTTTTGCAGTTTCTGTCGATTCAGTTGCAGCTGCTACGGCTAAAATTGTTTTTTTCAAAGGTGTTAATGGAAATTACGGAAGAATTTTAATCGAGCGAAACTCTAGTAACGGCACGTTGATTTTTGGAACTTCTCCCGATCAATATCTCCGTGTGAAAATTTCGTATCAGAGCGTTGCTTATAATCCATATTCAAAAACTTTAAGATAATGTCAGGAGCGATAAATGAAAAATAAAATCTTATTTTACACATTTGTGCTAATGCTTGGATTATGCTTCATTGGCAGTTCTACATTTGCACAGAAAAAAGTAACCGTCTATGGCGAAATCGTGGAGCTTACTACATTCGTCAAAGACAACATTAAACCCACAACCCCGGCGGGTACAGAAATTACACTCGATAATTTCAAAAAAGGGGGAACATTCGTTTTATTTGAAAAAGGTACAAAAAAAATTGTATTTTTGACCGGCGGCTCGCCAGATACAAAACTTGAAGATCAATTGAAGCCTTATTTGGGAATTTCAGTCTTCATAAAAGGGGCTGTTTACAAAAAAGGCGGTATCAGGTTAATATCTGTTGATGATATCGGAAAATCTTTAAAGTAATAGAATCACAAAACTAATGCGGGGTTATTCGAATGAAAAAAAATTCGGATAACCCTTTTATTATATGAAATTGCCGACATTAATTAGTTTGCTTATTCTCGGTTTCGGATATTCATTTTCTCAATGGATTCCCGACAGCACAGCCGATGTTCATACACAGCGTGGTGTGGATTTTATTTACAGTTTACAATTCGACAGTGCCAAAATTGAATTCCAAAAAGTTATCGAGAAAAATTCCGACCATCCATCGGGACATTTTTTTTTGGCGATGATTGAATGGTGGAGAATAATAGTAAACCCCGAAAACACATCGAACGACAATCATTTTTACTCGCTGCTCGAAAAAGTAATTTTTTTGTGCGATAAGAAACTCGAATCGAATACGAATGATTTGACAGCACTGTTTTTTAAAGGGGGAGCAATTGGGTTTAGAGGACGCCTCCGTGTTCATCGTGAACAATGGCTGTTTGCTGCGAACGACGGAAGACTCGCAATTCCAATTGTTCATCAAGCATATAATCTTGAGCCGACCAATACAGATGTGCTACTCGGAATGGGCATCTATAATTATTACAGAGATGTAATACCCGAAGAATATCCGATTGTTAAACCTTTTGTAATTTTATTTCCAAAAGGTGACAAGATGCTTGGCGTCCAACAACTAAAGTTAGCAGCCGAAAAAGCACGCTATGCAAGCTACGAAGCAACATATTTTCTTATCCAAATACTTTATAATTATGAAAAAAAATACAGCCAGGCACTTCCGCTTGCTGTAAAACTCTACCGTAAATTTCCGAACAATCCTATATTTCACAGATATGTAGGGAGGCTGTACGGTTCTTTAGGTAAGTGGAATGAGATGAAAAATATTTTTTCAGAAGTTCTCGATAACAATTCAAAAAAATATTTAGGTTATAACGAATCGGCAGTTCGCGAAGCCCATTATTATCTAGGGATTTATCATTTTAATTTGGGGAACTATGATTCAGCGCTTCATCATTTTTACAGATGCGACGAACAATCGCGGTCGCTCGATACAGATAATCAATCGGGTTTTATGGTAATGACCAATTTAAAAATAGGTATGATTTACGATTTACAATCGAAACGCGATTTGGCATTAATGCAATACAATAAAGTTTTAAAAATGACTGCATACGAAGGTTCACGCGAACAGGCAAAACAGTATATCAAAAAATCTTATGGGAGTAATTAGATGTTTACAATAATATTATTCGGGTTATTCGCGGCTGCGGCTGAAATTTTAGGCGGCTGCCTTGTTATTTTAAAAAAAGAATGGCCTAAAAAAGTGCAGGAATATTTAATCGCTCTCGGCGCAGGCTTTATCCTAGCTCTCGTTTTTTTAGAACTGATTCCCGAAAGCATAGAACACTTAGGATATCCTGCCCCTCTGTTTATCCTATTGGGCTTTGCCCTATTACATTTTTTTGAACATACAATTGTCGGACACTTCCACTTCGGAGAAGAAACACACACCGATATAATGCTATCGAAGACTGCAAGCTATTCAACACTTAGCGGACTTTTAATTCATGCGTTTTTCGATGGACTTGCAATTTCAGCAGCTTTCCATTTCGACTTCTATATCGGTTTGATGCTATTTATCGCAGTGTTGCTACACAAATTACCAGAAGGACTCACGGTTGCAACAATTATGTTAGCATCAAATCAGAGCCGTAAACATGCATTCTGGGCAACAGTCGCCATCGGGTTGGCTACTATGGCAGGAATTATTGCAGTTTTTTTCTTAGCTGAAATTGACCCGACGATTATCGGAATTGTATTCGCTATTTCCGCTGGCATAGCGACTTATGTCGGTGCAAGCGATTTAATTCCCGAGATTAACAGATCAGAGAACCGTATTACACCAATCATCGTATTTGCCGGTATGTTATTTTTCTATCTAAGCAAATTAATGATTGAACAAATTGCTGCACACTAAAATATTTTAAGAAATAAAGAACCAAATAATATGACAACTAAAAATCCACCTAAAGTGAAAGAATTTTCAGAAGAATCGTTCGAAAAAATTGCATACAATGCAGTGCAAGACATTTCTACAGTTGAACCGAATGACATTAACCGACTCGGATATCATATTTTTTTATTTTTAAGAGATAAGAAGGGGAAACTTGCTAATGCCGTTGCCGAAGCTGAAGCACGTTTGCTAATTCCACAGCAGGAAGCAGTTAAAATTATCAAATCAGCTTTGGAAGCAAAAGGAATATCGGTAGAATAAAACACTATGTCCCCCTTCGAAACATTTCTGCTTGCATTCATTCCGCTGTTCGTAGCAATGGATGTTCTCGGAACTCTTCCGCTGTTCTTAGGTTTGACAGAGGGAATTACAGAGAAGCGTCGTAAACGACTAATAATCGAGGCAACGCTAACGGCTCTTGTAATTTCTATCGTTTTTCTTGCAGCGGGAAAACTCTTATTCGCATTTTTAGGGATTACCGAAAACGATTTCAGAATTGCGGGCGGACTTATTTTACTGGTGCTTGCTATTAACGATTTACTTTTTTCTAGCGATACAGCTCGTAAAAATCCCGAATCGGCTGTAGGTGTAGTTCCTATCGGTATTCCTCTGATTATGGGTCCCGCCGCTTTAACCTCCATCCTCATGATCGTTGACTCGTACGGTTACTTGTGGACGATAACTTCCATCTTTCTTAATCTAATAATAGTGTGGATTGTTTTTTGGTATGCTGATCAGGTATTAAAATTAATGGGGAAAGCTGGTTCGCGTGCGATTGCTAAAGTTGCTTCGTTATTTTTGGCTGCAATCGCCGTTATGATGATCCGCGTCGGTATTACTGAAATACTTAAATAGCAATAAAATAAAAAACCCCGACCTTACTAATGCAAGATGCGGGGTGTAATTTAAGTTCATCGACCGTGGTCCACGACGAAGCGTAGATTAGACCTTTGAAACGTTTGTAGCTTGGAGACCTTTAGGTCCGCGTTCGACTTCGAATTCGACACGGTCGCCTTCATTAAGATTTTTATACCCGTCGCCTACGATTGCTTTGAAATGAACAAAGACATCTTCGCCGCTTGGACGAGTAATAAAACCAAAACCTTTGGCTCCATTAAACCACTTTACAGTTCCTTTTTCCATGGAACGTATCCTTTCTTTTTCCGCCTCATATCAATTGGCAGATAAATGTTGAATCTCCCGATCCTCTGGGAGTTGAGGTACCCCTCGTTTGTTGCTCGAAAACACGATATTGAATGCTGAAATTACTTTTTACCTCTAGTGGGCTAACGTTTCACATCAGTTCGATCGTAAAGCACGATTTCACTTCCTTGCGGTCGCTACATCCTTCCTTTCGGAAAACAACGGTGTACTGTTGATTGCAGGCATAAGATATATAAAGTTTCTATTAATTCCTAATTTGATTATATTTGATTGAAATTTAAAAACATTCATACTTAAAAATGTTCGAACACACGCTTGAATACATAGGACTCCAATACACTAAGTTTTTGCACAGGAAAGAAAAAGATA
>JBBIOD010000055.1:0-11821 GCA_037443545.1 Ignavibacteriales bacterium
TGCACAACATAAAGTGTTCGCTCAACCCGCTTCAATTCCGCTTCGCTTCATTCCAACGGCACTGCGTACTTTTTGCAAACGATGGCTCAACAAAAGATGATATATCCACACCTCACTAATGCGTTGTATTGAGTTCGGCCTACCATGGTTTTCTGATCCGTTATTTGCCATCACTCTATAAATCACCGAAGAACAGGATAGTCAAACGCCTTTTTAATTGTTTTGTTTCGCTGGATCTTAAAATGTCGAACTATCGGCTATCCCGTATATCCAATCTCCATTAACTTGGCTTGTATCAACATCAGCACGCGGTTAAAATCTCCCTTCTCGTGCACAAAATCTACTTCGTCCGATGGGATCACTAGCAGTGGACCGAGTTTATAGTTACCGATCCAATCTTTGTAGTTCTCATCTAATTGTTCTAAATATGCGCGAGGAATCTTTTGTTCGTACTCGCGGCCTCGTTTTGCGATTTGCTCGAGTAAAGTTTCTATTTTTGCTTCAAGATAAATCAGTAAACCGGGCGGTTGAAGATACTCCATCATCACTTTATAAAGCTCGACGTAATTTTTGTAATCGCGGTCGTCCATCTTCCCTATTTTGTTTAGATTTTTTGCAAATATCTCAGCGTCCTCGTAAATCGATCTGTCCTGTATAACCGATGTATCCCCTTCGACAATAGATTTATGGTCGCGGAAACGTTTGGATAAAAAATAAACTTGTAAATTAAAAGACCAACGTCCCATATCGCCATAAAAATCGCTCAAATATGGATTATCATCAACCGATTCATAATAAGCATCCCAGCAGTATTCTTTTGCAAGAAGTCGTGTTAACGACGATTTGCCCGATCCGATATTACCAGCTACCGCCGCAAAGATTTTTGTTTTCATAAGGGAAAAAATTTGGTTGAAATTCAATTAATTCGGTTCAAGATAATTGTTTTATTTATGAATTGCAAAATAGTGATACTCCCACGAAAAAAAATATTCAGCGTTGTGGGCTTTGGAAAAATATTAAAACAACTTGAGAGTTTCAATTACGGATGCAATTTTCAACAACTCCTCATCTTTCCAGTAATTTCCTACTAACTGCAAACCGAATGGAAGTCCGTTCGCAAACTTACCAGCCGGTAAATTTATTGCAGGTAGTCCGGCAAACGTCCAGGGTAAATTCATTATCGGATCACCTGTCGAATCCAATCCGTGGGGTGCATGACCAACTGTCGAAGGTGTTATGAAAGCTGTTATATTGTTGCGATCCATTATCTCAATTAATTCCGAACGAAAATGAGCGCGATCGTTTCTACAATTTCCTAATTCATTCTCTTTTATGCTTTGTCCTTTCAATATCAACTCGACAGTTTTCGGATTATACAGATGTGAATATTTATCAAACCAATTTTGATGAACAATTGCCGCTTCAGCCGCTATTAATTTGTTGTGAATATGAACTAAGTCCTCAAAATTTTTCATCACTTCCATTCGCACAATCATAAAACCTGTTTTTTCCAATCGCCTCACGGCTTCCCAAAAATGTATTAATGTTTCTGGTTGAGCTTTTCGAAGATACACACCTTCGGGAATGCACAACTTGTCCGCTGAATCGTGCCATCGGTGCGAGCAAGCAGGTTTGATTTTATCTGTGGCTTCTACAGCGGTCCACTTTTCACACAGAACCGAAGCGGCAAATTCAGCACTCTCAACATCGGATGTAAAGAAGCCAATTTGGTCAACGGTTGGCGAAAACGGCACAATACCATCGGTATCGATGCGGTTTTGGCTTGGCTTGAAGCCCACAACTCCACAAAAAGCTGCTGGACGGATTACAGAACCTATTGTTTGCGTTCCCAGCGCAAGCGGAGTTTGTCCCGATGCGACTGCGGCAGCAGAACCGCTAGATGAACCGCCGGGTGTGTGATTGAAATTATGAGGATTGCGGGTTGGTCCCGGCGAAAAATATGCAAACTCTGTTGTTACGGTTTTTCCTAAAACCAAAGCGCCAGCGGACTTGAGCGATTTTACAGCTTGTCCTTCTGGTGCTTCAAAAATATTTGATGGTAAATTACTTCCTGCTTTCGTCCCGAATCCATCAACATTAAATAAATCTTTAATGCCAACGGGAATTCCAAACAACGGTGGATGCTCATCATCATTTTTAATTTTTGATTCAAGTTGCTCGGCTTCCCGGCGCAATCTTTCGAAGCGATTCCTGACGTATCTATCGAGTGGAAGACTCGTAGAGGTCGTAGATGGTTCGTCAAGAAAAGCTTTGATGTGCGGCTCGACAAGTTCAAATCTTTTTTGAATCTGGTCGATGTACGATTTTAGAGATAGCTCACCGCTTCGAAGTTTATCAGCAATCCGTTTTAGAGAATTAGCTATAGGTTCGACGGCAAAACTTTTTGTCGATAAATTTTCGTCCAATGATATTATTCTTTTATATCCGGGAAGGCTACAATCCTGCAGATGCATGATTCTAGTTCAATCGCCCGCCAAGGAAACGCACCAATGTAAGTTCTTTTATTGGATAGCAGGTTAATATCGCCGCCGACGTTTTCAGCATGGATTATTTTCTTCGGAAAAAGTTTAAAGTGCATCTGTTGATAATCTTTTTTCGGAAAAAGTTCTTCGAGCGTTTTACCATATTTTTTCTTCATGTGTTCCGAGGCTTCCGTAGCCAAGCCGTATAAATCTTCCGACCATTTTCTGATAATCGTATTCATCGGATGGTCGGCGCTTCCGCAATCAACACCAATCCATTTGAATTGCATTTCTTCGCACCATTCAACGAACTCGCGTGCGGGTCCGGGATGTTTGCAAAAATATCGTATCTCGTTAGCTTCGGGTTGATCCCACGCATATTTATGGTAGCCGGTATTAATAATCAAGATGTCGCCTTTTCGAATATCAGCACGCTCCATCAGCATCTTCGATGTGTAAATATCGTAATCTCCCATTATGTCGGAGATGTCGACGACAACGCCAGCCCCGACAAAATCTTCAATCGGCTGATTACCGATTGTTCTTCCGGCGGTGTGGAAATGGATTTCGCCATCCATGTGCGTTCCGATGTGATTGCTTGTACTGATGATTTGTCCGTTTGCACCGTTAGAAGAAAGTCGTTTAAAAAAATGCACTTTCAACGGTTCATAAGTGGGCCATGCTGGTGTCATTACTGATAGTCGTTGTGTTAAATCAATTATTTTCATTTTGTTTCCTTTAATTCGTTTTAGGTTTTTATTTTTTTGAAATTTATTAATGCTTTCTCAAAACATTCCATTGGTGGATTTACAAGTCCGGCGCCGACTTGTCCGATGCCGGCATTTTTGTGTGCGATGCCTGTGTTAATAATTGGTAAGATTTGGGTTTCAATCACTTTGCGTATATCGATGCCTGTAGCTGTCCCACGAAAATTCAAAGCGGGGATTTGAAAATGTTTACTCTCCGATAAAGTTATTTGATACATCTGTTGAGAATAGTCGAGAGCATCTGAAGCCTTGCCACCTACGAAGCCGACAATTGCCGGGGCGCACGCCATAGCGAACCCCCCGATACCAGACGTCTCGGTAATCACCGAATCGCCAAGGTCAAGCGCCGCATCGTTTTCGGTGTAACCGGGAAAATAGAGTCCTCGAACTTTCGGCGATTTAGCTGTAAACCATTTTCCTTTTAAACCAGCAACCTGAATTCCGAATTCAGTCCCATTTCGCGCCATCGTTGTAACGATTGTCGAATTTTCGATCCCCTCAGCCGCTTCCATTATAGATTTGCTTGCAGGCATCGACAAGTTCAAACCGAAATGGTCGTTCGAATGAATGAACTCAAGAACTTTTACCTTCTGTTCATTCGAAAAATCGGTCCGTGCGATTGCCGGTGCGATTTCACGGAGGAAGAGTGATGTGAAAGCTTTGTTCCGGTTATGACATTCATCCCCCATTTGAAGTGCTTGTGAAATTAATATTCGCAGATCTATTTCACCTTTTATGTCTAACGACTGTTTTAAGATTGGATACAATTCATCACTCATCCAGTTGAGTCGTCGTATAACTTCCTCACCGTATGCGCCGAACCTCAGAACTTTTCCTAGTCCTTCGTTCATCGTTGCATAAGCTAAATTCCCATATTCATCATTCTTCACAATCCAAACCGGCATCGAGGCGGTAACAATTCCAGCCATCGGTCCGACTGTATGGAAGTGATGGCAGGGGGAAAAAGCAATTTCTTCGGATGCAATCTTTTCGGCACCATCAACGTCTTGGGCTAAACCTTCATAAAATAATCCACCGATCACCGCACCCCGCATCGGTCCGCACATATTTTCCCAAGTTACTGGTGGACCAGCGTGTAAAATTGTTTTCTCTTTAAAATTCGGAATAACATCTTTAGCAATCCCTAAACCTATAAGTTTCGGATGGCCGTTAGCGATGATTTCAAGAACCTTCCCGTTGGCAGATTCTACTTCGTCAGTATAAAGGGCAGATAAAAGATCTAGCAACTCTTTATTTCCAGATGCCGGAGGCTTCCATCTAACGTGTATCGATTTTACATGTTGCGATTGCAAGTCGGCAGAGAATGACTCGATTCCCAAATTTATTACTGATAATTTATTCGAGAATAATTCTTCGATTTGTTGTAACATTATTTTGATTGTTAATTTATTTTATCACGATTATTAAACCGTCCCTAAAGAGGCTTCTTTGTTTTCTTTTTTTTTCTTTCTCTAAATATTCTGCCGCTCTGGGACAGTCTCTTTAGTAACGAAATATTTTTAGCAAGCGATTCGAAATATTTGATAATCCTTTTAGGGATGGTATAGATTTTTATTTTTTTAAAACAATTTCCTTGATCTTTGCTGCTAACTTTACTGCCTGATAATTACTCGGCATACAGATTACGCCCGCTTGTTTAAGTTTTCCTTCTTGTGCGGATAGAACTTGCGGGTCTTCTTCTGTTCCGCAAACGGAAGCGATCACCGAAAGATAGCCGCCACGTTTTTCAAACTCCGTTTTAGCTTGTTTTATACTTTCGATCATCGCGCCGGCCGGGTCGTCGTGCGAACCGTACCCCAAAACTATATCCAGCAGAACAACAGCAACTTGATAATCTTTTGCCTCGTTCAATAATCGCAATTTCCTGTACGACGGGTCTATCATCGGGTGAGCTTTACCCTTAGTAAATTCGTCGTCACCGAGGTCGATAATTGTATCACTCAGCGAAACACGGCTGTCGGTAAGTTTCGTCTCAGCGTCGATTGTTGTGTTGGAATAAATTAGTCCGAAACTTTTTTGCAGGTAAATAATCGATTCATCGCAAAGCGTTCCCCCAGTGTACAAACCACGTATGTACTTTTGGTTTGAAGACATTTTCGCTGTCTCCGATTCAGCGGTAGTTCTGATTTCATTTTCACAAACATAACCTCCGATGGTTTTACCCGTTGCAATCTGCACAGCTTTTATTGCTGCCTCTTCAAGATTGTCGGCGGCAACTAAATTATATTTTTCAATTACATCTTTTCTTCCACCCAAAAAGCAAACAACAACGGGCTTGATGCACTTCGATGCTGTTGCTAAAACTTTTTCCATTACACTTTCTGCAGGCGGTTTCGAAATCAGCACGATTACTTTTGTTTTTGGGTCTTCGTTTAATGCATTAATTCCGAGCAGCATCGTTTTTCCGCCAACCGCTTCCGATAAATCTCTGCCACCTGTTCCGATAAGTTGAGTAATCCCCGAACCCATTCGTGCAATCAAACTGCTTACTTGCTGACTGCCGGTTCCTGAAGCTCCTACTATTCCGATCGGACCTTTCGGAACGACATTTGCGAAAGCCAGCGGCACTCCATTAATTATCGCCGTTCCGCAATCGGGTCCCATAAGGAGCAAGCCTTTGGAAACGGCCAGATTTTTTAACTGAATTTCCTGTTCAACGCTTACATTATCGCTGAATATCATCACGTGTTTATTGGCTAAAAGTCCTTTTTTTGACTCATAATAAGCATATTCTCCTGGAATAGAGACCAGCACAATATTCGCGTCCGGATTTTTTCGTAAAGTATAATCAAACGAAACCGGTTTATCTTCAGACGTTTTTTGTTCAGCAATGCCTTTTTGGTTTAATAAATTTTCGATTGACTTAGATAAACTTTCAAATGTTCGTTCGTCTTCAACTCGAATTGCGATTACTAAATCGTTCGGCCCCGCTGCATCCAACCCATCATCGAACAAATTTATATCTTTTAAATAATTTTTATTCGACTCTGTGCCCATCGATATAACAGCATCAAGAACGTGAGGCAACAATTTTGCTTTATCCGACAAGTGCATCAAGCTGACTGAATCGTAGTAAGAATTTTTTTTGATTATAATTTTATGCATCAACTTTATATCCCTGATTTTCTAATCCAAACAATACACCAGCGATTATATCTGCCCCTGAAGATGAACCGAACGATCCGATCTCTGATAGTTCCCTCATGTATTCCTTCCCGTCGTTGATTTGTCGAAACAAATTTTTAAGAGGAATATAGATATGATTTTTAATAAGTGCATTCAACATATTATAACTGATTATTCCGGTTTCTTTTTTATTTTCTTCTAAAAATATTTCTAATTCTTTTATAAAATTTCCGCCGCCACCGAATGTTTTCCACACAGCTAAAAGGCCATACAAAAAATCATCGCCCGCTGGGGTTAATCCTGGCCCAAGTCCTAAAAGTTTTTTTACTTCATTCAGAAATTTTCTTGAATCGTTTGCATTTATACTACTTTGAATCGAAAGTATGATAATTTTAAACTTCTCAATCAAAGCATCTTCTGCTCGATGATTATGATAAATATTTAGTAAGTTGCTCCGACTATGGATTACTTTGAAAACATTCGTTTTAAATAATTTAATATCTGTTTCCGAAAGTTTCAGATATCTTTCGATTTCAGTCTTCACAACGCCACATGTTTCAAGCGAGACACCAAATTCGTCATATCTAGAATTGAAACTCAATATCGGATAGTTTAATTCACAGACAGAATTTTGTGCTATATTATGAATGGAATTAAACACAAAAATATCGTTGAAAACAATATTCGTTGGAGATAACTGCACATCGGGTGAAGTAAAAGTTAATAACATTTCACCGTTATAAAAATTAATAGCTTTAGTAAAAATAGAATGTATGTTAAAGAGTCTATTATTGGTTTTAGGAAGAATTGAATTTAGATATGAAGCTATTTCTATATGATTATTCACCAACAAGAATCTTCTCTTTTTGCATAGCCGACCAAACATCCTCGAAACGAATAGGCATCTGAGTCAACTCAATACCTAAAGCATCTTTCAAAGCATTTCCGATTGCTGGTGCAACAGAAATCATCGGATGTTCAGCGGCACCCCGTGAACCGTAAGCTCCTTTATCGTGCGGAGTTTCAATAAAAATCGGAACAAAATCATTTGGAATATCTTTCGCCGTCGGAATTTTATTGTCGGTAAAAGATTTGTTTAAGAGTCGTCCGTCGCTACTGTAAACGTATCTCTCGCAAATTGCAGTGCCTAAGCCTTGGACTACACCGCCTATAAGTTGTCCTTTCAACGATGCTTCGTTCATAACTTTTCCGACATCCATCGCAGAAGCTATTTTCAAAATTGTGAACTCGCCTGTTTCGACGTCGACTTCAACTTCAACACCGTGAGCACCAAAAGTCCAATTGAAGGCAGGCAAACCCTGCCCTGTTTCTTTATCAAGATTCGTCAAACCTTCAGCGATGTAAACGCCAACTCCAATCAGCGGACCGCCAATTGCATTTCCATTCGGGAAAACATAGCCGGTAGCTAATTTTTCGTACGGAATAAATTTTTCTGGATTGTTTTTAAGAATTATTTTTTCATCTTCAAAAATAAAATCATCCTGCGAACACTCAAAAACTTTTGCTGCCACTTCAGACATCTTTTTCTTCAAATCATTACAAGCATTAATGACAGCTCTACCTCCCATCGGCATAAACCTCGAGGCGACCGTCTGCCAATCGTATGGGTCGCGGTCGGTATCGGTTTCAAATGCTACATGTATTTTCGCTAAAGGGATATCCATCTCTTCAGCAATAATTTGTGTTAAAGGAGTGTAAGTGCCATTCCCGTAATCAGTTGCGGAGACGTTCAAAATTACGGAACCATTCTCATTCATCTTAATTACACACGAACTCGATGTATTTGTGGGCATGGCAGGGGCTTTGTGTAAAACAGCAAATCCTTTGCCGCGAACTTTTCCCGATTTAATTTCGGTCATTTTTTCTTCGTTAGTTTTACGTCCGCTCCAATTAATTTCTTTTATTACAGCATCTAAACATTTGCGTACACTGCCCGATGAATCTGTAACAATTTCTCCTGTCGCAGTTGTGTTGTCGGGTTTGAGTAAATTAATTTTTTTGAATTCATAGGGATCCATTCCAATTTTATCGGCACACAAATCCATGTGACGCTCTAATCCCCAGAATAATTCGACGTGTCCGAAGCCACGATATGCAGTTCCGAAAACCTGATTTGTATAAACGGTGTATGAATCAGTGCAAAGATTTTCGTAATAGTATGGACCGCCTGCAGAATATCCCGAAGCCCGCGTAACATTCACGGCGTAATCGGCATAAGCGCCGGCGCTCCAAAGCAGGACTAATTTTTGTGCTGTAATTTTTCCGTTCTTCTTCAAACCTGTTTTGATTTTAAATTTAAGTCCGCAGCGACACGGAAGTGTATTGTATTCTTCTTCTCTTGTTGCAATCAACTTTACAGGTCTTCCCCCCGCTACGCGCGAAAGACATCCGACTAACGGCTCAAAATGGATTCCGGCTTTACCTCCAAATCCGCCCCCCACATACGGAACTACTACGCGAACTTTTTGATGCGGCAATTTAAAAGTATAGCAAAAAAGATTCCGCACGGTGAACGGCGATTGTGCACTTGTGTAAATCATTACTTTATCGCTGGCGCCCCACTGAACAATTGCGCCATGAGTTTCCATAGGAACGTGCTGCACCGAAGGATTTTCGTATTCACGTTCTACAATAACATCGGCTTCGGCAAAACCTTTTTCAATATCGCCCTTCCGGATTTTTGAAACGTGGCAAATGTTAGTTCCGGGCTGCGGAAAGAAAGCAGCTTTTAAATGACTGTAATTCCCTAAATCAGGATGGATTAAATTTTCTTTTTCATTAAACGATTCTTCGACATCGAGAAGTGGTTTAAGTGGTTCGTATTCAACTTCGATCAACCTGATAGCTTTTTCGGCTATTTCTAAAGTTTCGGCTGCAACTGCCGCAACAGGTTCGCCCTGATAACGGACTTTATCGCGGGCAAGGATCCGTTTATCTACAAGATACAATCCCACATTATAATCCAATTCTTCACCGGTAAGAACTGCAACCACGCCATCCAACGTTTTTGCTTTAGAAGTATCAACCCTTTTTATTTTTGCGTGGGCAACGGGCGATGTTAACATTTTTGCATGAAGCATTCCGGGCATCGACATATCAGAAACATATCGTGCTTGTCCGGTTAATTTTTCATCCGCATCGATCCGCGGAACCCCTTTTCCGATATACTTATATTCTTTTTTTAAATTCATTTTTTCACCTCGGACTCTAAATGCGTTGCGGCTTCAGCAATAGCATCAATAATTTGCCGGTAACCGGTGCATCTGCAAAAGTTTCCTTCAATCGCTTCTCTGATTTCTTCTTCATCCGGGTTTTTGTTCCGCTCTAAAAGCGACGTAGCAGACATTATAACACCTGGAGTGCAAAATCCGCATTGCGTTGCGTGATGCTTTTTAAAAGATTCCTGAAGCGGATTTAACTTTCCATCCTTCGATTCGCCTTCGATTGTGCGAATCACCGTTCCGTCGGCTTCAACCGCTAAAACTAAACAGGAGTTTACCGGTTTCCCATTCATTAAAACTGTGCAAGCGCCGCACTCACCTTCTCCGCATCCTTCTTTTACACCTAATAAATATAAATCCTCGCGGATAAATTCTAATAATGTTCGATTTTCTGGAACACTTTTACTGTATCTTCTATCGTTGATTGTTACTGCTATCTTATTAATGGCTATGTCCCTTTCCGTTTAATAATCGTTTGATAAAAACTTGGACGAGATGTTTTCGGTACTCTTTTGAACCTCTTAAATCATCAATTGGTTTTATACTATTCATCGCTGTCGTTAATATGTTTACCATATCGATATTATTGCTGTCGAAATCTGGAAGCAAAACTGGCGTAATGTTGCACGAGCCAATCGCGATTTTAATTTTTCCGTTTTTGCTGCGACTCATAGCTACGTTGCAAGTGCCGAGGTCGTGTCCTTTGATGCGACTTGCTTTTAAATAACTCGCTTCGGTGTCTTTGTGATGAGTGGGAACTTTGATTGATTTTACGAATTCGTTTTGTCGCAGCGATGTTTTTTTAACACCAACAAAAAATTCTTTTATTGGCATTTCACGATTCCCTTTTTCGGTTGCAATAATCACGATGGCATCCAAAACGAGAAACGCTCCTGCCATATCAGCCGCTGGTGAGGCATTACAAATATTTCCGACAACAGTTGCACGGTTGCGAATTTGATAAGACCCGATTGTTTTTGCAGCAATCGCTAATACTGGGAAGTGATTTCGGATATATTGATTGTCGACTAGCTCGTTGCATGTTACAGCAGCTCCGATAATGAGATTACCCGCACCGTCGATCTCAATTTTAGAAAAATCAGGAACGGCTTTAATATCGACCAATACTTTCGGAGCTGTAATTCGCTGCTTCATATAAACTAACAAATCGGTTCCGCCGGCTAATATTTTAGCATCGTCTCCAAAAGATTTTAATGTTTCAATAATTTCGATTCCGGACTTCGGTTTATAATATGAAAAACTATTTAGCAATTTTGAACCTTAAATTTTATTAAAAATGTGTGTAAAATTACAAAACTTCGGTATTTAAAACAACTGAAGAAAATCTGTGATTTGGTTTTCTATACAACTTTTTGTGTTTTTAATTTTTGAATTTCTTTCTTTGAGTAGCCAAGTTGGTTTAATATTTTATCACTATGTTCACCGATTGTAGGGGCTGGTTTATAATTATAATTCTTAACGCAGCTAAGTTTGATGGGATTACCCACCGTTTTCATTTTACCGACAGTCGAGTGGTTTACCTCTATTATCATTTCCCTCCCCAGAACAGCTGGCAAGTTTAAAGCTTCTTTCACCGTGTTAATTTTTCCGACCGGCACATCATTCTCAGTAAAAATCCTGAACCATTCATCGCTTGTCTTCTGCTTCAAAATTGGTATCAATTCCTTTTGTAACTCGACTCGATACTCAACTCTCTTTGGGTTAACTATAAATTTATCTACTGTTAACAATTCGGTGCGGTTTATTGCTTTACAAAAATTTTTCCAAAGCCCCTCATTTCCCGCCGCGATATTTATGTAACCGTCTTTCGTCTCAAATGTTTCATACGGTGTTATTGTCGGATGCAGGTTTCCCTTTCTCTTCGGAGTTGTCGCTGTCGATAATGCAATCTGCGATTGAAATGTAAACATCGAAATCAAACTATCCAGCAGGCTGATGTCAATGTATTGACCTTTCCCGGTTTTCTGACGATGGAACAATGCGAGCAGAATTCCTTCAAACGCCGCATGCCCAGCCGCAATGTCTGCGAGTGAAACACCAGCTTTTGTCGGACTTCCCTCAGGAAATCCTGTTATATCCATAAACCCTGATTCGCCCTGAACAACTAAATCAAAACTCGGCTGATGGCTTTGCTCGCTTGTTTGTCCGTAACCCGATATCG
>JBBIOD010000056.1:0-1486 GCA_037443545.1 Ignavibacteriales bacterium
TCCGCTTCAAGATAGAAACGCCGCACAAATTGCGATACTATTTCCCGCTCATCCACTCCCTCAACAGCGTTCATATAAAAATGCTGTCTGCCGATAATTTTACCGTCGCGAATTTTAAATACTACGCCGCAGGCATCGTCGTCCTCCGAAGCAATCGCAAAAATATCGCGATCCATCAAATCAGCATCTACAACTTTTTGACGTTCATTATAATTTTGTAGTCCCCTAATCTTATCTCGCCGGTCGGCTGCTTCTTCATATTTAAAAGCTGCCGAAAGCTCTTGCATTTCTTTAACCAGCTCGGATATCAAAGCGCCGGTTTTCCCGCGCAAAACTTGGACAACTTCTTTTATCATCCGGTTATAATTCTCTTGATTAACAATTCCCGCACACGGTCCTTCGCATTTCTTTATGTGGTAGTCTAAACATACTCGTATTTTCCGCCTCCGGATAATTTCATCATCGATATGGTAATTGCATGAGCGGACTTTAAAAACGTCGTGTATCATTTTTAGAGATGCACGAAGATTTTTTACGTCGGTGAAAGGACCGAAATATTTAGATCCGTCATGTATAATTCGACGGGTAACGAATATCCGCGGGAATGGTTCATTCGTAACAACGATGTAGGGATAGCTCTTATCATCCCTGAGAAATATATTATATTTGGGTTTGAATTTCTTTATCAGAACCGCTTCGAGTATAAGCGCTTCCACTTCAGAATCGGTAACAATCAACTCAAGGTCGGATATTTTTGATACGAGTGAGCGTGTTTTGGTGTCTAACTTTCGAGGATTGTGAAAATATTGCCGAACGCGGTTACGAAGATTTTTTGCTTTGCCTACATAAATAATTTTTCCTTCGGAATTTTTATACTGATATATGCCGGGCTTCTTCGGAAGGTTTGCGAGTTTCTGCTTCAAAGCAACATCGTGTGTATCTATTTTGACGGTTAGTTGTACTTCGGTCATGTTTGTCGTACTGCTAACTTTTTTTCTGAATGAGTTCAATCAAAACGCCGTTTGTGGATTTTGGATGGACGAACGCGATTGAATTTCCGCCTGCACCGACACGGGGTTTCTCATCTATGAGTTGAAATCCTTCCGCCTTTAATCGCGACAATTCTTTTTCAATATCCTCAACTTCAAATGAAAGGTGATGAATTCCCTCCCCCTTTTTCTGTATAAATTTGTAGATTGGAGATTCTTCAGTAGTCCCTTCCAATAACTCGATGTGTGTTCCTCCGACTTCAAACATCGCTATGTTAACTTGTTGATCTGGAACCGACTCTATGTGAATGTCTTTAACGTCTAAGATTTTTTGGAAAGTCTCAGAGGAATGAATCAAGTTTTTAACAGCTATTCCTATATGTGATAGATTTTTATACATACTTTTTCCTGAAAATTTTTGATCTTGTAAAAATATAGGAAATAGATTGGATTGGAACAACTTCTTGCCCGGTTAAGAGTCTGATGGAGTGAATGAA
>JBBIOD010000056.1:1586-7546 GCA_037443545.1 Ignavibacteriales bacterium
TTCGATATTGAATTTGCATCTGTGCAAGTGCATTCCTTTGCAGGGTCGGCGTAGTAACCGCAAGGACAGGGATTCATCGCACAGAGGAGCATAAAGTTTGCCGGAAATTCTAGCGGCAATCTTGAACGGTTGACTGTTATTCGCGCATACTCAATCGACTGACGAAGAACCTCGAGCACATTACGTGCAAACTCAGGAAGCTCATCTAAAAATAGGACTCCATGATGCGGCGACCGAAAACGGCGCGTTGCAACAACGGTAGAATTAGTACATTTCAGAATTTTAAAAATTGTCTCATATAAAGTATTGATAAAATAATAACAACAGATTTATACCAACCTTCTTACAGTAGTCTATGTAAGTAAATCCTGTTTTTCTCTTTATCCATCTATAAAATTGTATTTCTGATTTAAAGCCTAAAGTGATTGCTGTGTCAAAACCTTTCACACGCGGAGTTTGAGTCTTTAGTTGTTTTAGTTTTTCCAATCTTTTGTTGTCAATATACCTTGTTATTGTAACTCCAGAATGTTTTTTAAAAATCGTCGAAAGATTTGAGGACGTGAGGTGATTTTCGAAGGCGAAAGCTTTTAGGCATAGGTTATTGTCCCAATGACAATCAATATAATAAATTAGATTCTTAAAAATTGTTTTCTCACTTCTCTTTCTATCCAATTTACTATGCATCCACTCTCCAGTCATTTTTCATATTAAGCTGTTACATACATAAAATTTTATTATTAGCAATGCTAGTAATTATCAATAGGAAAAATATCAAAACAAAATACTGTAACAGATCGGCACCCAGTCCAAGGTTGACATGTAATAGTTAAGCACAATCCCTGGATTACACTGCATGAACATCCAATAATAGGAAAATCATATACTATAAGTACTCCTTTGGGACAAAACAAGATACAAAAATTCCATCCGGTACACTCAGTTGGGACAGGGGCCATAGGCGTTACACTGCTTCCCAAGTTTTTTAGTGGAATTCGTTTCACTATATCTCGTTCTTGGCTGTTTGCAATCAATGAACTTATCATAATGAAAAATACAATAATAATTATTTTCTTTAGCATAAATCCTCCGGTTAGTTATTCATTTTTAAAACATAAATATTTCCATCAGCTGCAGAAAGGTATAAGTTATTGTCATTTGAAGATATTGACATTAATAAACTGATAGGTTTATTTTTGTTATCGAGCAATGGTATCTCACTAATTTTTGTGCCTGAGAGTTCGAAGAGATACAACGTAAGCGGTTGTGAATCCGAATAGCTAATGAGATTATAAGCTACTCCCTTATGGATGGTAATACCCACGGTAAAAATTTTTGCTGCAAATTTGTCTTTAGCCCAATCACATAACGGAGCATCGCGAAGTTCCTGAACACTCACTGAATTCAATTCAAATTCCTTTACAAGCGTACCTTCGCTTGAAAATATTTGAACAACGGGAAAATATTGATATGAAGCGACAATGATTTTAGAAGTCTGATCGTATTCTAGAAATGCCCAATTCAAAACAAATTTCTTGTTTTCTTTTTCTAATAATGGACCGAATGACTTAATGTAATTACCATCTTTGTCAAGCTTCATTATTGATCCGTCTTTCCTGGGTGAATTTATAAAAATGTTTTCATTAACATCCACTGTGAATGCGAGTGAAAATTGGGGTATCCTAATCGATCTAACAAATTTCCCATCTTTATTAAAGATAAAAATCTTTTGATGATGATAATCTAAGATATACAGCAAGTTATTGTTTCCGATTTTTATATCAATAGGTGTTTCAAACATTTCAGATTCCACTCCGCCACCCTTAATATTGCTTACTAAATGCATGTCTGAATCATACATTAACACCTTTTTATTTTGAGTGTCCAATACATAAACGTTTCCTTCATTAGATATTGCTACTTTATTAGGCTGGTGCCAATCGTAGTTTTTTCCATCTTTACTGAATACGTTTTCAATTCTGTAATTAAACATGGGACTAATGTTAGAGTTTTGCGATTTAGAATTCATACTTAGAGCTAATAGAAGGAAAAATATTTTACACAAGCATATTTTAATACCCATTTCAACCTCATCATCAATCCATTTGCTAAATTAGATTTGTAGTTTATTCCTATTCTGAATATATATAAATTAATTATTACTGTCAAGCATAAAAATATGCCTTTTTTTTACATCCACAAATTTCTATCGAGTGTTCGATATTGTATTGCTTCGCTGATATGCTCTGGACGTATATCTTCCGATGGCGCAAGGTCAGCAATCGTTCGCGCAACTTTTTGAATCCTGTCGTAAGCTCGTGCACTCAGTCCAAGTTTGTTGATTGCCATCTTCATCAACTCCTCGCATTCGGAATTTATTCGGCAGTAATCGCGTATTTCCTTTGACTGCATATCAGCATTTGAGAATATTCCGGATCGCCCACTAAAACGTTTCATCTGGATATCTCTTGCACTGATAACTCTTTCTCTGATCATATCGGAAGATTCGCCGGAAGTTTTAGACGCCAGTTCTTTGTACTTAACAGCCGGCACTTCAATATGCAAATCGATTCTATCCAATAATGGTCCTGATATCTTCGCCATGTACTTTTGAATTTGCATCTGTGTGCAAGTGCATTCCTTTGCAGGGTCAGTGTAGTAACCGCAAGGACAGGGATTCATCGCACAGACGAGCATGAAATTTGCAGGAAATTCGAGCGTCATTCGTGAACGGCTGACAGTTATTCGCGCATCCTCAATCGGCTGACGAAGAACTTCGAGCACATTACGCGCAAACTCAGGAAGCTCATCTAAAAATAGGACTCCATGATGTGCGAGTGAAACCTCTCCCGGTCTAGGAATCGTGCCGCCTCCAACCAGCGCGCTATCGGAAATTGTATGATGCGGCGACCGAAAAGGTCGCACTGCAACTAAAGCTGAGTTCGGCGGCAACATGCCGGCTACCGAATGTATCTTAGTGGTTTCTATTGCTTCTTCGAATGTCATTGGCGGAAGTATTGTCGGCAAGCGTTTAGCCAACATCGTTTTTCCTGAGCCGGGAGGTCCTATCATAATTATATTGTGTGCGCCTGCGGCTCCTACCTCTAAAGCACGCTTAACATTTTCCTGACCTTTTACATCGGAAAAATCTTTCGTGTATCGGTTCTCCTGAGCGAACACTTCGTCCCTATTAATCTTGAATGGTTTTAACAACTTATATTTTCCGTTCAAAAAATCTACAGTTTCACTCAAACTCGTCATAGGATAGACCTCGATACCTTCGACCATTGCCGCTTCCTTTGAATTTTCTTTTGGAAGTATTATCCCTCTCAAATTATTTTTTTTAGCTTCTACGGCAACAGGCAAAATCCCATGAACCGGTCGCAGTGTCCCATCGAGGGCAAGTTCACCTAAAATTATAAAATCCTTTAAGAGTTCTGATTTAATATTCTCAGTAGCAGTTAATATTCCAATTGCTATGGGTAAGTCGTAGGACGATCCTTCTTTCTTAATATCGGCGGGGGCTAAATTAACTGTGATGCGTAGATGAGGAAGTTGGATGTTGGAATTTTTAATTGCTGCAATTACTCGTTCTCGACTTTCTTTAACTGCATTGTCAGGTAAACCAACAACGACGAAACTTTGTAACCCTTTTTCGAGATTAGTTTCGACCTGCACTGTGTGTGCATTAATCCCGTAGGTTGCACTACTGAGAACTTGTGAAAGCATATTATTCCTCGATTTTAATATGTTTAAATATAAAGAAGGATTTTCATAAATCAAAAAAAGAACCTCTTCTCGATAACCTGATTTGAGGTTACTACTATTACTTATCCCGCGTAGCAGTCGTGGGGAAAGGGTGTTTTCAAAATTCATTTTATTAGAAAAATCGAAGTGCATAATGCTAAGTCGTCCCTTCCATTCAGGACGAATACTGATGAACAGCAAGAGGAAGTAGCCACAACAACTATTCTCTGTATCGTCGACTAACTATTTGCTTTCCTCACAAACACCTCAACACGAATAACAATTTTTAAAAGAAGGCGTTGTTACTGAAAAGCGCTACAATGCTTTGAATAGACGAAGATATTAGGAATGTGGAAGGATAGGCAACGTAATTTGGAGTACGCGTTGGATGAATACTACACTTACGCTACTACTTGTGCATTAAATTCAAATAATATATTAATGAGGATACAAACTACAACAATCCCGATAATAACTTTTATTATTCTGAACATCAGTTGCCAGCCTGATTCAATTTTTTATTGTGTCATAAACTACCTGTAATATAAAAAACATTCCTTCCGTTCCGATGAGAAACCAAATAGAATATTGTTAGTTAAAGATTTATCGTTTCAAGGATGAGTTATAAATCGGAAGAAGTATGCATTGAATAAATAAGAAGCTGCGGATAAATCATCAAGCACAACAGAGATGCGCAAGTTGGATATACGAGCCACGGTAGGGTGATAAAACGCGCAATCATTGAAATCGGATTCTAACTATAATGCATCGTTAGTATCCAACCAGTTTTTAAACCGAATTCGGTTTGTTCAATTATGCTGATTTCTGCAGGTGATTTGACGCATCAGCAGAAGAGGGGACCGTTAATTGCAGCGTGAGAATGAACGGATTTGGTGTAAATATACTATTTTTGATTGCTATCGTATTAAGCTCGTCGTCCTAATAACCACTCAGGTCATTTTTTTCAACTCATTCACAAATAAATCCAACTCTCCCTTTGTTCGTTTTTCGGTAACGGCAATTAAAAGACCGTTATCGTTTGGATCGAATTGTTTTAAGTCGAGGCCGGGCAAAATTCGTTTAACGGATAATAATTTAATAATTTCAGCGGCGGGTATTGGTGTATCGACTACAAATTCACGGAAAATAGGTCCATTAAACCTCATTCGAAAGCCGGGAATCTCAACAATGGCAGAAGCTAAATACTGGGCTTTTTGCAAACATAGATTTGCTACTTCTTGAATTCCGCTTTTTCCTAAAAGGGCCAGATAAATTGTAGCAGACAACATCATCAGTCCTTGATTTGTGCAGATGTTTGAGGTTGCTTTCTCGCGACGGATATGCTGTTCGCGAGTTTGAACAGTTAAGACGAATCCACGTTGTCCGTCGGTATCGATTGTGATTCCCGAAATTCTGCCGGGCATTTTACGCAGTAAAAATTCCTTGGCAGCAAAAATGCCTAAATATGGTCCACCAAAATTTTGCGGACAGCCAAAAACCTGGCCTTCGCCTACTACAATGTCGGCACCGTATTCACCTGGCGGCGTTAATATACCGAGTGAAATCGGATCGACAGACACGATGTATAAAGCACCGATAGCATGCGCCAGGTTGCCGATCTCGTCAACTTCCTCGAAGCAACCATAAAAATTTGGCTGTTGAACAATTACAGCCGCAGTTTTTTCCGAAATATGGGTTTTTAATTTATCCGGGAGAACCGACCCTCGGCTCGATACCACTTCGTTAATTACAATATCTTGACCTTCGCAATATGTTCGGATGATTTTCAGGTAATGAGGATGAATTTTACCCGCTATTATTATTTCATTTCGACCGGTGTGGTTCACCGCAAGCAGAACCGCCTCGCCTAATGCTGAACCTCCGTCATACATCGAAGCGTTTGCAACATCCATTCCCGTAAGCCGGCATACCATAGTTTGATATTCATAAATCGCTTGCAGCGTTCCCTGACTTACTTCTGCCTGATAGGGGGTGTATGCTGTATAGAATTCAGAACGACTCGTAATAGCGGCAATCGCAGAAGGTATAAAATGATCGTACGAACCCCCACCTAAGAATGATACTATTTTATCCGAAGATTTATTCATCGACTCTAAATTTCGAAGTTCATTTATAACTTCGAATTCAGATAATTTTTGAGGAATATTTATTTCCCCCTTCATTCGAATTTCACTTGGAATTGCTTTCAATAATTC
>JBBIOD010000056.1:7646-11511 GCA_037443545.1 Ignavibacteriales bacterium
TGGTTCTTGTTTCTTGTTAGTCGTTATGGCGTCTGGTCCCTATACCATAAACTAAAAACTATTACTCACAACTATAATTCTGCTAACTACATTTTAATACCTATCAATTTCTAATTCTTAATGTAGAAAAAATTAGTGCCCTACGAGTGCTCGATAGCTTTCGCTGTCGAGCAAAGTTTCAACTTCGGCTGAATTTGATAATTTTATTTTTACCATCCAACCACCTTGATACGGTTCTGTATTAACTAATTCGGGATCCGATTCTAATTTACTATTAACTTCTACGACTACACCTGTTAAGGGCGAGAACAAATCGGATACTGCTTTGACAGCTTCGATAGTTCCGAAGATATCACCGGCTTTTACTTCTTTACCGACTGTTGGTAACTCGACAAATACTACATCGCCTAATTCGCTTTGTGCATAATCAGTGACGCCGATGGTTCCTGTATCGCCTTCGAGTGAAAGCCATTCGTGTTCTTTGGTGTACTTTAAATTTTCTGGAAATATCATTTGAGTATTGTCCTTAAATTTTATTGTGAATTAAATTCAGTATTTTCGATAAAAGTGGTATCAAACTTCCCTTCTCTAAAAAGGGGATGCTGCATTACTTTTTTGTGGAAAGGAATTGTTGTGGGTATTCCTTCGATAGTAAATTCTTCTAAAGCTGCTGCCATTTTATCGATGGCACTCGTGCGCGAGGAACCATACACTACAAGTTTGGCAATCAACGAATCATAATTAGGTGGAACTCTATAACTGGCATAACAATGCGTATCCACACGGACTCCAAATCCACCGGGGAGATGGAAACTTTTTATTTCTCCGGGCGAAGGTCTGAAGTTATGTTCCGGGTCTTCAGCATTTATTCGGCACTCGATTGCATGCCCGCTCGGTTTAATCAGTTTTTTATCTAATTTTGCCCCCGCAGCAACTCTTATCTGCATCTTGATTAAATCTCTACCAGTTATTTCTTCGGTAACAGGATGCTCTACCTGTATGCGTGTATTCATTTCCATAAAATAATAATTATGGTATTTATCGACGAGGAATTCGACCGTACCTGCGCCTTCATAATTTACGTTCAGCGCCCCTTTGATAGCGGCAGCACCCATTTTCTGCCGCAACTCGTCGTCGATAAATGGAGATGGAGATTCTTCAACTAATTTTTGATGACGGCGTTGGATTGAACAATCCCGTTCGTTCAGGTGAATCGCATTTCCATATTGGTCGCCAAAAATTTGTACCTCGATATGATGCGGCTGCTCGATATATTTTTCGATGTAAACGCCAGCATCTCCAAAAGCAGCTTCAGCTTCGGTCGATGCCATACCAAAATTTTTTTCAAAATCGTTTTGATCGCGAACGATTCGCATTCCTTTACCCCCGCCGCCAGCAACTGCTTTAATAATTACGGGGAAACCAATTCCTCGCGCAATATCTATTGCATCGGCAAGGTCTTTCACAACCCCATCGCTACCGGGGATTACTGGCACGCCTGCATTTTTCATAGTTTCTTTAGCTAATGCTTTGTTCCCCATCGATGATATAGCTTCGGCGCTCGGTCCTATGAATTTCATCCCCGATGAGGTGCAAATTTCGGCAAAAGAGGCGTTTTCGGCTAGGAAGCCGTAACCAGGATGAATCGCCTCGGCACCTGTTATTTCAGCAGCAGCTATTATCCGAGGAATGTTCAGATAACTTTGTTTACTTTGCGGTGGGCCGATACATACAGCTTCGTCGGCAAATTTTACATGCAGCGAATCTCTATCCGCTTCAGAATAAACTGCTACCGATTTTATTCCCAACTCGCGGCAAACTCTTATTACGCGGAGTGCAATCTCTCCTCGATTAGCTATTAAAATTTTCTTAAACAATTATGCCCTCTAGTTCTTTAGGATGGGTCAATGAGAAAGAGGACTTGGTTATACTCGACCGGTTGCCCATTCTCAGGGATAATTTTTACTACCTTGCCGGAGATGTCCGATTCGATTTCATTCATCAATTTCATCGCCTCGATAATGCACAGCACGTCGCCTTTGTTAATCGTTTTACCTACTTCTACATACGAATCAGCACCGGGTGAAGGTGCGCGGTAGAAAGTTCCGACTATCGGCGACTTGATCTCGATATATTTTTTTTCAGTTACTGCCGGTGCAGTGCTTACGGGGGCTTGCTTCTCTTGAACTGCGGGGGCAATTGATTGGACATATTGCTGCTGAACTGGGACCACCGTCCCGCTGTTTTGCGAGTGTCGGGCAACCCTAATTTTTAATCCTTCCTCTTCGATTTCAATTTCGTCAACGTTCGACTCAGCTAGTATTTTTGTTATTTTTTTAAGATAATTTAAATCCATCGTTTCTCCATTGATGGTTAATATATTTCTATTTTGATTTTACACGCTCTAAATAATTGCCTGTCCGTGTATCAACTTTTATTATATCATTTTCGTTTATAAATAATGGAACGTTCACCGTAGCGCCCGATTCAACTTTTGCAGGTTTAGTGCCACCGGTAGCTGTATCGCCTTTAACACCCGGTCCCGTTTCGACAATTTTTAATTCTACAGTTATCGGAATTTCAACTGCAACAATATCGTTACCGTTGAATAATATTTCTATATTTTCGCTGTCTTTTAAAAATTTTCCAGCCTCGCCTACATTTTCATCAGGAACAGATATTTGATCGTAGGTTTCTTGGTCCATACAAATATAACCGGAGCCATCGTGATACAGATACTGGAATTGTTTTCTTTCGATGCGAATAATTTCTAAGGCCTCGCCAGCCCGCCATCTGGTCTCGATTACCTTACCGCTTCTTAAATTTTTTAATTTCGTTCGTACAAACGCCCGCCAATTTCCCGGATTAACATGCTGAAATTCTATTACAGTCCATAGCTCGTTATCCATACGTATTGTGAGTCCGGTTCTAAAATCTGATGTTGTTGGCATATATTAATGAAAATACCTTCTTTTAAATTATTTTGAGGAATAATAACTATTAAAATCGTGAAAAATATAAGCAGATTGCTTAAGAAAGTCAAGGAATTAGGGAAAATTAGATTTATGATAGGAGATTTTATCCCCAATTAGTCCATCAAACCATTTATCCATCGAACTAATGGTATGCCTTCGGCTTAATGACTTAGTACTTTATTCTATAAGTTTAAACCTGACTGCATACTGGACTATATCGGCATTGTTTCGGAGTTTCATTTTTTCAAGAATTTTTGTTCGATAGGTACTGATGGTTTTTACACTCAAATTTAATTCTACAGCTATCTCACCCACCGTCATACCCGTTGCGATGAATCTGAAGACCTGAAACTCGCGATCGGATAATGACTCATGACCCGGCTTATCAGTTTCGGGACCGAGTGCTTCTGCTAATTTATCGGCGACACTTGGGCTGATATATTTACCACCTTGATATACTTTTCGAATTGCTTGGATTAATTCGCTTGCGGCACTTGCCTTTGTGAGGTAACCCGATGCACCTTGCTTTATCATCCTGACAGCAAATTGGTTTTCGGGATACATACTTAGTATCAGAACAGGTAATTTCGGATACCGATGTTTGATTTCCTTGAGAACATCAAGTCCGCTTTTCCCCGGCATATTGATATCCAATATTACAACATCCCAATGTTGCGTTTCTAACAAATCTAATAGTTGGCGCGCATTTTCAGCTTCGCTGACTTCATCAATATCCGATGCTTGGTGAAGTATACGTTTCAATCCTTCTCGAACTATCTGATGATCGTCGACAATTAATACTTTCATATTTGAATTAGTTTATTTTATTGATTCTTACTAACTCCGCACAAACATATGGTTCGTCAAACGCACTATTTAATGGATGTGCT
>JBBIOD010000057.1:0-11124 GCA_037443545.1 Ignavibacteriales bacterium
CATCATGGGAATTCTGAATGTAACACCCGATTCTTTCTCAGATGGTGGAAAATATCTAAACATCTCGAAAGCAATCGACCATGCATTAAAGATGATTGATGAAGGTGCAGATTTCATAGATGTCGGTGGCGAATCAACCCGTCCCGGCTCAGAATCGGTCAGTGTTGAGGATGAATCCAGTCGAGTTATTCCGGTTATCGAGCGATTAAGTAAAGTTACTGATATTCCGATTTCGATAGATACTACAAAATCAGCAGTTGCAGAAAAGGCGCTTCAAAGTGGGGCAGTAATCGTGAATGATATCAGCAGTTTTCATTTCGACAGCGGGATGCCTGCAGTTGTCTCCAAGTACAACGCCTCAGTCGTTTTAATGCATACCAAGGATAAACCGAAATTAATGCAGCAAAATCCTGAATACAAAGACCTACTCGCTGAAATAAAATTTTATTTATCCGGAGCAATAAAAATATCCATCGAAAATGGTATCAAACAAATTATTGTAGATCCCGGTATCGGTTTCGGCAAGAAACTTGAACACAATATTGAAATATTCAAGAGGTTAAAAGAATTTCAAAATTTCGGCTATCCGGTTCTTATAGGTCCATCGAGAAAATCTTTTATCGGAACAATACTGGATTTACCAATCGACGAGAGGTTAGAAGGAACTGCCGCCGCCGTTGCTGTCTCAATCATGAATGGCGTAAATATTATTCGAGTACACGACGTTAAAGAAATGAAACGCGTTGCAAAAATCGTTGATACATTAAAGGAAGGATAACATTTGGAACTTTTTAAAATTGGGTTTTTAACAGTTACATTAGTTGATATACTCGATATTGTCATAGTAACGTTTATCTTCTACCGACTTTATTTGATTATGCGTGGAACAATTGCGGCTCAAATTTTTGTCGGACTTCTTTTGATCATAGCATTCTCGTTTGTGGCACAGGCAATGAACTTAAAAGCGATGGGGTGGCTGTTGCGAACTCTAACCGACATCTGGGTGATTGCTTTCATTATTCTATTCCAACCTGAACTTCGGCGTTTGCTAGTGATGCTTGGAAAAAACCGGGTAATACGTCGCTTCATCCGACTTGATGTAACAGAGTCGTACGAAGTAATTGCAAGTGCGGTTGCTGACCTTGCACGCAAACGTCACGGCGTCCTCATTGTTATTGCACGTGCGGCGGGGATGCGAAGTTTTGTAGAAACAGGCGTATCGCTGCAAGCTCTTGTAAGCAAAGCACTTCTTGTTTCTATATTTAATCCTAAATCACCTTTGCACGATGGAGCAGTGATAATCAAGGACAGAATAATCGAAGCCGCTCGCTGTACTCTCCCTTTTTCGCACGTTACACGTATCGGTGAAAATGTTTTAGGAATGAGACATCGGGCGGGAATCGGAATATCGGAACAAACCGATGCTATCGTGGTGATTGTTTCGGAAGAGAGAGGAACTATCTCAGTTGCTGAAAATGGAGTAATAATTTCGGGACTTTCGGCGCAGGAACTTTCAGAAGAACTTAAAAACCGGTTAGTTGTATCAGCCGAAAAATCGTGGAAAAATATTTGGAGTGGATTGAAATCTAATGCCTGAATACATTGGTAATGGTCGTTATAAATCGGAACGCAAGGAAATGGTGGAACTAATTCGCCAGCGTGGTGTGAAGGATGAAAACCTTTTAAAAGTACTCGAACGAATTCCACGGCATCTATTCGTTACCGATTTGTTTATTGGAAGAGCTTACGAAGATTCGCCCCTGCCAATCGGAAAGTCGCAGACAATCTCGCAGCCATACACCGTTGCAGTTATGACAGAAGCGTTAGAAGTAAAAAAAGGTTCAAAAGTTTTAGAAGTCGGCACAGGTTCGGGCTATCAGGCAGCTATACTCGCTGAAATGGGTGTGCGGGTTTTCACTATCGAACGCCACATGGAATTACTGAATGCCTCGAGAAAAGTCTTCGAAAAATTGGGTTATCCTATCGTTTCTAAGTGTGGCGACGGAACAATCGGCTGGGTTGAGTTTGCTCCTTACGATGGAATAATCGTTACGGCAGCGGCGCCTGAAATTCCGCAAGCGCTGTTAGACCAACTCGCTGAAAGGGGCAAGTTAGTAATTCCGATTGGCTCGATGGAGTTTCAGGATTTGCGCGTAGTAACACGGTGGAAAGATAAATTTTTAAGCAAAGAAATATCTGGTTTTAAATTCGTTCCCCTTATCGGTAAAATGGGATGGCAGGGATAAAGAAAAAAAATGTTCTAGTATTGGTCGGACCAACCTGTTCGGGTAAATCGACAGTTGGTTTTTTGATAGCTAAAGAAATTAAAGGTGAGATAATTTCAGCCGACTCGCGCCAGATTTATAAATATTTAGACATTGGGACAGCGAAACCGCCAGTACAAGAGAGAAAAAAAATTAAACATCATTTCATAGATGAACTATTACCCGAGCATGATTTTAATGCGGGTGAATTTTCAAATCAAGCGAGAGAACGAATCGATACTATTTTTAATGCTGGTAAGCAGCCGATAGTTGTTGGAGGTTCGGGTTTATATATTCAAGCATTTATTGATGGATTTTTTGAAGGTCCTTCGGCTGACAAGGATGTGAGAGAGAAAATCTATGAAGAGCTTCACAAAAAAGGAAAAGAGGGTTTATTGGAAGAGCTAAGAAAAGTTGATCCACTTTCCGCATCACGAATGCTTCCGAGTAATCTACATAGAATTATCAGGGCGCTCGAAGTTTATAAAGTAACGGGAACTCCCATCTCAGAATTACAGAAAATAAATATTTCTCCTAATTTCCATTCAGTTTTGGTAGGCTTGCAATGGGATAGAAGTAAACTTTACGAAAGAATTAACGAACGTGTCGATTGGATGTTGAACAGCGGCTTGTTGAATGAGGTCAAATCTTTAGTCGAGAAAGGATATTCAACGAAAATTACTTCGTTACGAACCGTGGGTTATCAGGAAGTATTTCAATTTTTCGAGGGGAAAATCAGTTATGTCGATATGGTCGAATTAATCAAACGAAATTCTCGAAGGTATGCGAAACGACAACTGACTTGGTTTAGGCGTGATGGACGGATAAAATGGTTTGAATTGGGTGGCGAATTGGATTTTAACCGTGTCAGCAAAGAAATAATTAGTTATTTTGGGATGATTTCAGGATAGTTGTTTTTTCGGAGATTGTTTATTATCTTTGAACGGTTTTTTACAGTCCTATTTTTTTTAATTAGAATTTAGGAATTTGAAATTTATATTGCAGAACCCGCTCAACTAAAGATTAAGTTGAGATGAGTGGGACCTGTCGACTCTGAGAACAAAAGAAAGTATTGTTATAACGGGGCGTAGCGCAGCCCGGCTAGCGCGCTTGGTTCGGGACCAAGAGGTCGCGAGTTCAAATCTCGCCGCCCCGACATGTATTCGGATACATAACACAAAAAGATATTATACTGGCAATACTGAAGATATAGATAACCGACTGTTTGAACATAATCGAATAAAATAAAAATAATAGGTGGAACAATTGAAAATATTAGTCGTGGAGGATAATTTAGCTCATCTACGTATTTTACAGTATGTAATGCAGCGTAATCAAATCAACGCTAATTTATTTTATGCCCGCGATGGGCAGGATGCCCTGAATTTCTTATTCAAAGAAGATTCATACTCCAACAATTCTGACATCCCTACTCCAAATCTTATCCTTCTTGATTTAAATTTACCTAAACGCGACGGTAGGGAAGTTCTAAAAATAATTAAGGAACATCATCAATTAAAAGAAATCCCCGTTGTAATTGTAAGCACTTCGGATCGTGAAGAGGATATTTCATACGCAAAAACATACGGTGCAGCAGCTTACATAAGTAAATCTGTCGGTTTCGAAAATTTTAATCATCAAATTTCACAAATTTCTCAGTATGCTAAATTGATATGACTGATTATATTGTAGCAATTGTCGGCAGACCCAATGTCGGAAAATCTACCTTATTCAATCGTATTATTGGGCAACGGTCGGCAATCGTCGATCCAACTCCTGGAGTTACGCGCGATCGCCATTACACCGTCGCAGATTGGGCAGGTAAAGAATTCACTCTTATTGACACTGGTGGCTACATTCCGAAAGCCGAGGGAATCATCGAACAAGCGATGCGCGAACAAGCCAAAATCGCTATCGATCAGTCAGACCTTGTACTATTTGTATGCGACGTAAAAGATGGGGTCACACCGCTTGATTCCGAAATTGCAAACATACTTCGAAAATCGAATAAAAAAATATTATTGACTATAAATAAAGTGGAAAATGAAATCCGCGAAACGGATTCAGCTCAGTTCCACAAGTTAGGGCTAGGCGACCCGTTTACTGTATCGGCACTTGCCGGACGAAAAATCGGAGATTTACTCGACATTATTACTTCTGATATTCCGAAAAAAGCAAAATCGGATAAGGATGAGATTTTAAAATTGTCTGTGGTGGGTAAACCGAATGTTGGTAAATCCTCATTTGTGAATGCATTGTTAGGCGAAAATCGGAACATTGTTACACCCATTCCCGGAACTACACGCGACCCGATTGATTCAATCTTAAAAATTCATGGCGAAGAATTATTGCTTATTGATACCGCCGGACTCCGGCGACCGAGTAAGATAAGAGAGAGTATAGAATTTTATAGTGCTCTTCGGACTATCAGGAGCATCGAAAGGTGTAACATAGCATTATTGCTTATCGATGCAGAGCAAGGATTAGATAAACAAGATTTGCACATTGTTGATAGCATCGCCGACCGAAAGCGAGGCATAATCATCTGTGTAAATAAATGGGACTTAATTGAAAAAGACCAATACACTGCTATCGCATTCGAGAAGAAATTGAAATCAATGCTGCGGCTTTACGATTATGCGCCGATCATTTTTATCTCAGCAAAGACTAAACAGAGGGTATTTAAAACGATTGAAGTTGCAAAACGTGTTTTTGAAGAACTGCAAAAAAGAATTCCAACTAGCAAATTGAATGATACTCTTCTGGGCATAATCAAATCGACTCCACCCTCAACGCCGACTGGCAAAGAAATAAAAATTAAGCATGTGATGCAGGTAAAAACAAAGCCCCCTGTATTCACTTTTTTTGCAAATCATCCTGAATTAGTTCACCAAAACTATATTCGCTTTTTAGAGAATAAAATTCGTGAGCACTTTAAATTCGATGGAGTTCCACTGACTATAAATTTTAAGAAAAAATGAAACGCAGAACAATCATAGTCATCGGAGGTTTAGCTGCCGGCCCGAGCGCCGCTGCCAAAGCAGCACGAACAAATCCGCATGCTGAAGTAATACTCTTCGAACAGAGCGAGACAGTCTCATACGGCGTGTGCGAAATACCCTATTTAGTCGGCGGCGAAATTGAAGATGAGAATAAACTCGTTTTATTTTCACCTGAAAAACTTGCAGCAGAAAAAAAAATTACTGTAAAGATATTACATCGTGTTGAAAAAATAATTCCTGATAAACGTAAAATTATTGTTCGCGACCTTAATGCGAATACTTTAAAGGAATTTCAGTACGACAGGCTGATTATAGCTACCGGTGCCGTGCCTAAAAAATTAAATATCGAGGGAGAAAATGCCCGTAACGTTTTTTATGTAAGATCCAGAGCAGAGACTTTGGCATTGATGAATTTTTTAAAAACTGAAAATCCCAAAAAAGCCGTAATAATAGGTGGAGGTTTTATCGGGTTGGAAATGGCTGAAGCTTTCCGCAAAAGAAATTTGGAAGTTACGATTCTTCATAACGACAATTTACCCTTAGATAATTTTGAAATTGAAACGAGTGAAGCGGTTTTGAAAGAACTCGAAAAGCAGCGAATCGAGTTTATTTCTAATGCAAAAACCGAAGCCTTTATCAAATCGAAATCTGAAAAAATTGAGTTTGTAATAACCAATCGCGGGACTTTTGAAGCCGATTTGGTAGTAATTGCTATTGGGATAGTGCCGCACACAGCATTAGCCAAAGCCGCCGGGATTCGTTTAAGTGAAAACGGTGCTATCAAAGTGAACAATTATCAGGAAACGAGTGTCGATCGAATTTATGCTGCGGGCGATTGTTGCGAGGTGAAAAATATCGTAACCGGCAAACCGGCTTACATTCCTCTCGCTACCGTTGCGAGTAGGTCGGCTTGGGTTGCAGGCGAAAATGCATCGGGAGAACGATCAAAATTTGCGGGCGGAATATATTCGGCTGCCTTGAAATTATTTTCTGTCGAAATTGCCAAAGTTGGAATTAGTTCTAAAGAAGCAACAACGCTACGATACAAGGTAACAACGGATTTTGTATCAACGAATTCTAGAATCCCGTTTATGCCCGGAAATAAGAAGTTATCAGTCAAGTTGATTGTCGATCAAACATCGCGAAAAATATTAGGAGCTAATTTGTTTGGCGAAGACACGGCAGCGTTGCGAGCAAATACTCTCGCTGCTGCAATTCAACAAAAATTAAGTGTTGATGAATTATCAAAATTGGATTTAATCTATGCACCCACTTTCTCGCCATTGTGGGATCCAATTCTTATTGCGGCTAATAGCATCAAAAAGAAACTCTAACAAATTAAATCTGGATACAAAATGACGAAACAGAAAATTAAAAATTTGATTATTATCGACCATCCATTAATCAGACGCGACTTAACCCTTTTACGCGACAAGAAAACTCCGAGTTATCAATTCCGTTCGATATTGAGACACATTGCAGGTCTGATGGCGTTCGAAGTTACAAAAGATTTGCAAACAAAAGAAATTGTTATCCGAACGCCTTTGGAAAAAACAAAGGGACATCTGATTGTCGATAGGGTCATTTTAGTCCCAATTCTCAGAGCCGGTCTCGGTTTGGTAGGTGGTTTTGTGGAATATCTGCCGGATGCACGTGTAGGGCATATTGGACTTTATCGCGATGAAGAAACTTTAAAACCTGTAGATTATTATTTTAAATTTCCAAAGAAGCTGAAAAATTCCCTCATATTCATTCTAGACCCGATGTTAGCCACAGGTGGAAGCGGTGCTGCTGCGGTAACATTTTTAAAACAGAAGGGTGCCAAAAATATTTATTTTGTGAGTTTAGTTGCCTCGCCTCAAGGTGTTAGAGCAATTCATTCATTGCATCCCGATGTAAAAATATTTGTTACTGCTTTAGACCGTGGTTTAAATCATAAAGGATACATCCTGCCCGGTTTAGGCGACGCGGGGGATAGAATTTTTGGGACCAGCGAATAATTTGTTTTTATTACTTAACGCCATTATATTCTATCAGAGAATATAAATGCGTAATGGTATATATAAAAAGAAATTAGATGATTTGCTGGCAGTTTGCCACAAAAACCTTAGAACAGTAAACGACGAACTGATCCGTCATGCGTTCGATTTTAGCTTAACCGCACACAAGCAGGATTTACGGGCATCTGGAGAGCCGTATTTTAACCATCCTTACGAGGTTGCCCTCATAGTAGCAAAGGAAATTCCGCTCGACGATATTTCAGTCGCCGCTGCTTTGTTGCACGATGTTGCAGAGGATACCGATTACGAAGTTAAAGATATCCGTCAGGAATTCGGTAATGTGATTGCAGATATTGTTGATGGTGCGACGAAAATTACCGATATCTTTCAAAGCCACGAAGTAACCAAAGCCGAAAGCTTTCGAAAAATGCTCCTCTCGATGGTGAACGACATCCGAGTGATGCTCATAAAATTTGCCGACCGCTTGCATAATATGAGAACGCTTGAGTATCTCCCTTCTGAAAAGCGTGGACGCATTGCTAAAGAAACATTAGACATTTATGCCCCTTTTGCCAACCGGTTTGGACTCGCTAAAATAAAATGGGAATTGGAAGACCTCGCTTTTAAATATCTAAATTCAAAAGAATACGAAGAGATAACAAGGTTGTTAAAGGCAAAACGCCGCGAACGTGAATTATTTATCAAAAAATTTATAACGCCAATCGACAAAAAGCTAAAGGAAGAGGGCTTCGTTTTTGAAATTGAAGGACGACCAAAACACATTTACAGCATCAATAATAAAATGAAAGCGCAGGAAAAATCTATCGACGAATTATACGATCTATTTGCCGTCCGCATAATCATCGATACTCCCAACAACAACGATTGCTTTGCTGTGTATGGAACTATTTCGGAAATTTACATACCAATTCCTGAACGATTTAAAAATTATATCTCTCTACCGAAAAAAAACGGTTACCAATCGATTCACACAACCGTGATCGGTCCTGAAGGAAAAATGGCGGAAGTTCAAATACGAACACGGGCGATGCACGAAATCGCTGAACGGGGTGTTGCCGCACATTGGAAATATAAGGAAGGGAAGTCCGGGTTAGATAATGAGATGGATAATTGGGTGAATTGGGTTCGCGAAGTATTTGAGCAAACCACAGAGGAATCGTCACCGAAACAATTCATTGAAAGTTTTAAACTCAATCTTTACCAAGATGAAATATATGTGTTTACACCGAAAGGTGATTTAAAAATTCTCCCAAAATTGGCAACGCCCGTTGATTTTGCTTTCGATGTTCACTCGAGCGTTGGCTTTCATTGCATCGGAGCAAAAGTAAATGGAAAAATCGTTCCACTCGATACAAAACTCCGTAGTGGTGATCAGGTAGAGATTATTACTTCAAAAAATCAAAAGCCAAACCGGGACTGGGAACAGTTTGTAACTACCAATAAAGCTAAGTCGCATATTCGCAAATGGATAAAAGAAGAACAAAGAAAACAGATGCAGGAAGGAAGAGAGATTTGGGAAAAGCGAATTAAGAAATCTAAACTTCATTTGAATGAAGACGAACTACAAAAATACCTGCAGGATTATAATATCTGTCGAACGCTTCAGGATTTTTATTACGGCATCGCGGCTTCTGATATAAATCCAGATACGGTTGCTCAGGAAATCATCGAACGACTGAAACATCCGGCGCCTGCAGAAACGAAAGGACCGGATGTTGGAAATGTATTTGATAATTTTTTAAATACTGCCCGAAGTTTAGCGACGGGAATAAAATTATTCGGCAGCGACGATAATTATTTGCACAACTTTGCTAAATGTTGTAATCCGATACCGGGAGATGCAATCGTCGGTTATGTAACTGTCGGCGAAGGGATAAAAATTCATAAAAAAGATTGCATCAACTTAAAAGTATTCATAAATACCGAAAAAGACCGGATAGTTGAAGTCGCTTGGCCCAAAACCGGCGGGGTAGATTTTGCCTCGGCGATTTCCATCGAAGGTGAAGACCGTCCCGGATTACTTAACGATTTAACTCATACAATTTCGACTTATCAAAACACAAACATACGTTCTGTAAATCTCAAAGCTGCCAATGGGATGTTCGATGGAACAATCATCGTGAACGTGAAAGATTTGGATCAACTCAACCGTCTGATCGAAAAAATCAGGAAAATCAAAGGAGTAACGAAAGCTGTGCGGTTAAGTTCTCAAAACTAATCTCGAAAATCAAATGGGTAGAATATTAGGAATAGATTTCGGGACAAAGAGAATCGGTTTGGCTGTTAGCGACCCGCGCCGAATAATTGCACGGCCTCTCGAAACAATTGCAAATAATCTTACAACTTTGCATAAAATTAATAAAGTAATAGAAGATTTAAGCGTCGAGGCAATTGTCGTTGGTTTACCATTCAATTTAAAAGGCGAGCGGGGACAAAAAGCACGCGAAGTCGAACTCTTTATTGAGAAGTTAAAAAGTTCTACACAATTACCGGTTTATGAAGTCGATGAACGATTCACATCTTCGACTGCCAAAGATACTCTCCTCCAGATGGGAGTAAAGAAGAAACAACGGCAGGACAAATCGAAAATTGATTTAATGGCAGCTGCCCTAATCCTTCAATCTTATTTAGATTCTGCTTCACTCAATGACTGATTTTTTTGGAAAAATGACTTACACGAAATCAATCATCGTCAATTGGTTAAAGAATAATAAATTTAAAAGTATAATTATTTTAGCATTGATTTTCCTGATTGTTGGATATTTTTCATTACCAGGACACAGTATTCATGAATTAAAAACCAACAATCCAACAACCACCGAACTTATGCAGCAACGGATTAGTGAGAAAAATGGAAATCTTAAAATTGCTCAGAAATGGATTCCACTAAGACGCATCTCGCAACACATGATACACGCTATCATTGTTGCAGAGGATGGAACTTTTTACGAACACGGTGGCGTGGACTGGTATGAAGTTCAAGAATCTTTTGAGCGGAATTTAGAAGAAGGACGTGCAGTGCGTGGTGCGAGCACGATTACCCAGCAGCTCGTTAAAAATTTATACCTATCAACCTCAAAAAACCCGTTACGTAAATTACAAGAGTTAATTATAACACTGCGAATGGAAAGGATATTGAAGAAGGACCGCATCCTGGAAATTTATTTGAACTCGATTGAATGGGGTGAAGGGATTTTCGGAGTTGAAGCTGCATCGCAGAAGTATTTTGGAAAATCAGCCGCTTCCTTGGAAAGATGGGAAGCTGCTCGTTTAGCCGCTGTTGTGCCGAGTCCGAGAAAGCATAAACCTACAGAGAATACGCGTTGGTTAAATTTCAGGACGAATATTGTTTTAAACAGGATGGAAGCACGAGGTTGGTAGAATGTTAGTATGGAGTATCGAGTAGTTTGGAAAATATATGTTGAAAAAGAATAATGAACCTACACGATGTAAAACGAATGATTGAAGAGGGTGAAGGATTTGAACTTGAATTCAAACGCCGTATTTCATCTCCCGAAAAGATAGCACGAACAATAATTTCATTCGCCAATACAAAAGGGGGCTATGTTCTTTTCGGTGTAGATGATAATGGGAAAATCGTGGGTGTCGAAAGCGAAAAATCGGAAATCGAGTTGATTTATTCTGCATCGAGAGATTTTATCGATCCGCCGATCGAGCCGTTGATTGAAGTTGTGCCATTCAACCAACGGGATGTGTTAGTTTGCTATATCAGCGAAAGCAACACCAAACCCCATTATTACATTGGTGAAAACAATAAGGATGAGGGGGAATCGACACGTGTGTACATTCGTATCAACGACAAAACTATGATGGCGA
>JBBIOD010000058.1:0-10941 GCA_037443545.1 Ignavibacteriales bacterium
TTGTGGACGAAACAAAAGATAACGTTTCATTTCAGTCGCTGCCAGCAATGCTTTCTCTTAGTCCTTGTTTTTTTAATGTTTAAAAAAATGGTCAAAAATTATTTTGGACCTCTCCCATTGCTTGTTGTTTTCTTCCTCCGCGTTTTCTCCTTTAATTTATTCAATATTTTTCGCTTCTATCTCATCCATCTTATAATCTATTCTTTTTTTCTTCAACCGAATCGTGTACATAGTGTGGGGCGGATCTTATAACAATTCACAATCTGCCTACACGAAAGTTTATTATAAAAAAAAACCTTTATGTAGCCTTCCGTTGTCCGGGAAAAACGCAGTGCGAGCTTCACCAAGGTGATGAGCGAGCAATGAGTTTTTCCCGATATAGAAATGTAATAAAGTTAACCAATAACATTCCCCCCAAATCAATCCTGCTGTTATTCGACTTTTACACAGTTTAGCATCGGAAACATTTTTTGGATTTAATTTTTTAAAACTTTGAATTTGTTTTTTCGACAGTTCATTATCATAATTTTCAATCATAATTCTAAAATTCAGGTTTCTTGCAACAAATTACATTTCTCAAACCCCATTCGTTACCGTAGTCCTGCCGAAATGTCATCTAATTATTTTAAACGTTTATTTATAAAAGATTTCGATTTGTCTTTTTGTCAGTCAATTTGTATATTTCTGATGAGTTTATCCAAAAACCCTTAAATGACAGGAAAAAAAGTCTATATCGAAACCTACGGCTGCCAAATGAATGTTGCCGATTCAGAAATTATTCTTAGCATCTTACAAAAAGAGGGATATGAGATGGTAGAAGATATTTCGTCGGCGAATGTGATTTTAGTGAACACATGCAGCGTCCGGGAAAATGCAGAAGAGCGTATTATAGGAAGGCTTGGTGAATTCAAACGCCACAAAACGAATAACCCCGATTTGGTAGTAGGAGTTTTAGGATGCATGGCTGAAAAGTTTCGCACCAAATTATTCACAGACGATAAATTTAATTTCAACAACTGTGACATCACCGATATCGTAGTCGGACCTGATGAATACCGCAAGTTACCCGATTTAGTGAGCAAAGCATGGCACGGCGAAAAAGGAATTGCTGTTAAACTATCGCGAGTGGAAAACTACGACGATATCACTCCGCTGAGAAAAAGCGGAATCAGTGCATGGATATCTGTGATGCGCGGCTGCGATAAATTTTGTTCGTTCTGCGTAGTCCCTTTTACACGAGGCAGAGAGCGAAGCCGACCGCTGCAAAATATAATCGACGAGGTTGAAACCCTCTCACGCACCGGTTACAAAGAAATTACTCTGTTAGGACAAAATGTTAACTCATACTCCGACGGGAATTTCGATTTTGCAGACTTAATTCAAAAGACTGCACAAGTAGACAGAAATATCCGGATTCTTTTCACAACTTCTCATCCGCAGGATATGTCGGATAAGCTAATCGACACAATCGCAACTGAGCCGAACATTGCCAAATACATTCATTTACCTGTTCAATCGGGTTCGGATAGAATATTAAATTTAATGAATCGCAATCACGACTCCGACTACTACTACAAATTAATCAGCAAAATTAAAAATCGCATTCCTCAAGTGTCGCTTTCCACAGATATTATTACAGGATATCCAAGCGAGACTGAAGTTGATCATCAACTTACAATCGCACTTTTAAAGGAAGTAAAATTCGACGGAGCGTTTATGTTCGCATATTCACCTCGCGAAAACACAAAAGCTTTCGCGGTGGACGATGATGTTCCTTATGAAGAAAAAATTCGCCGTCTGAACGAAATCATCAAACTGCAGAATAAAATTTCATTGGCAAACAACACCGAGTTAATCGGACGGAAGGTTAAAGTACTTATCGAAGGATACAGCAAAAAAACAAAAGACGAATTAAAAGGCAGAACCGACAGAAATAAAAAAGTTGTCTTCCCTAAAAACGGACACGGAATTGGCGAATACACCGAAGTACTAATTTCGCGTGCCAACTCAGCCACACTGTTCGGAAGTCCGCCCGCAGAATATCCAGGAATGGACAGACAAATTTAATAAATAATTTTCGGAGACTTAAATGAAAAATTTAGTAATAATGATTCTCATCAGTCTGGGCTTGAGCTTACAGACTAGTTTCTCACAATCAGTTGACGAACAGGTGTTAAAATTTATTAAACTTATTGAGCAAGGCGAAACCGACCGGGTGTTAACAGAATCAGCATCGTTAATCACGTCATCAATAAACCATCCGGGAGTTTTGTATTTGCAGGGACGCTTATCTGAGGATGGCACCGAAGCAGTAAAGTTGTATCAGACAATCTTAGATAATTTTCCAAAGAGCGATTGGGCTGACGATGCACTTTACAACACTTATCAATATTACTATGCGGTTGGATTGTATCGTACCGCTGAGTTAAAACTAGCTCAGTTACAAAAATATTATCCTGATTCGCCTTATTTGAGTGGGAAATCGCCAGCGGGGATTTCACAACCTGCGAAAGTTGCCACGCCAACTCCTCCTGCTCAACCGGCTCCAATTCCTGCACCAACTGAGCCCAAACAAACTCCGGCTGAAATTATTTTAGGCGGGACTTACACAATTCAAGTGGGCGCTTTTTCAACTCTGGAGAACGCTGAAAAGCAAAAATCCTTCTTCGATAATTTAGGTTATGACGTTGAAGTTGCAAACAGAGTTAGAGCCGGGAAGAAACTTTTCTTAGTGTGGGTTGGGAGTTTTCAAACTGCAGAAGATGCTGTAAAACTGGCATACGACATCAAACAAAAATATAAAATAGAAGCAATCACTGTACAAAAATATTGAACGAAGAATCCAAAAATACATTAGGCATCATCGGCAATTCATTCGCTATACAAGAAATTAAAGAGATAATTAAGCAGGTTGCTCCGACCGATATTACAGTATTGATTACCGGCGAAAGCGGAGTCGGTAAAGAAGTAATCGCAAAAGCACTGCATACTTCAAGTTTGCGCTCGCAGAAACCGATGATCACTGTAAATTGCGGCGCAATTCCGGAAGGAATTATCGAGAGCGAATTATTCGGTCACGAAAAAGGGTCATTCACAGGAGCCGGAGATACGAGAAAAGGTTATTTCGAAATTGCTGACGGTGGAACAATTTTTCTTGACGAAATCGGCGAACTTCCTTTAAGCACTCAGGCAAAATTTCTGAGAGTTCTTGAGAACGGCGAATTCATGCGAGTCGGCTCGAATATTACACGCAAAGTAGATGTTCGGATTATCGCTGCTACAAACCGGAATTTGGAAAATGGCGTTAGAGAATACAATTTCCGAAAAGACCTGTATTTCCGTTTGCGTTCGATAAATATTAGAATCCCTCCGTTAAGAGATCGTAAGGAAGATATTCCCCTTTTTATAGAATATTTTGCTAAGAATTTCGCTGAACGAAACAATATACCTGCCGAAGGTTTTTCGATGGATGCGATGGAAGTTTTAATCAACTACCGGTGGGATGGAAACGTACGTCAGTTAAAAAATACAATCGAGAGTCTTTTCGTTATGAATAAAGGAAAACTCATTGAAGAAAATGATGTACGTAAACAGCTTAACACTTATCAAGATCATCAAATCGAATATGTACAACCACATCGGAACCTGCCGGTACACACTCACAAAACTTCAGAGCAAGTCGAACGCGAGCTGATTTACCGTGCCTTACTCGAAATTAAAAACGACGTTGTAGAAATTAAGCAGTTTCTAAATAATTTTGCTGAAACCAAACCGGCTCTCAACGAATCATATTTAGAGACTAACAATTCATCGTATAGCGAAGACCTCACATTGGATGAAATGGACAAACGATATATCATTAAAATATTACAAAAATATCATGGCAACCGTCGGTTGGCTGCTAAAAAACTTAACATAAGTGAACGAACATTATACAGAAAAATTAATGAATTTGGGCTTAATGGTAAATAGTTCAAAAAATATCGCAATTGCTGTAACTCTGGTTTTAGTTTTCAATTTTATTACCGGTTGTTATTCGTTCAAAGGGGGGTCGGTGCCGCCGCACTTAAAATCAATTGCCATCCCGCTTTTCGACGACCAGAGTGGTTTCGGCGAGGCAGGTTTACGCGAAGATTTTACAAACAAAACGATAGAAAAATTTATCAAAGATAACAGTTTCGAATTAACCGATGCCCGTGTGTCTGATTCAAAATTAGAATGCACTATAGTTTCTGTTCAAAACAATCCTTCGGTAATTGCGGCGGGCGAAGCCGTAACAAAATGGAAAATTACTGTAACTGTTAGAGTGGTTTTCAATGATTTGAAATTGAAACGGAATATTTTCGATAAGCAAATTTCAAACTGGACCGAATACGAGGTGGCAACAGGACCACAGGCACGACAGTCGGCGATACAATCGACTATCGATAAATTAACAGAAGATATTCTACTTGAAACAGTAGCAAACTGGTAAACAACACTAACATTTAAAGGATTCAAAAAGTACAAATGGCTGATTTTATAATGGTTTCATATTTCTTATCACTCACTTTATTATTTATGTTTGGTTCGAGTGGTTTTGTAATGATATATCAATATTTAAAACACAAAAACAAACCGGAAGAAAAACTTCCCGAAATAAACGAGTTCCCTTTTGTTACAATTCAATTACCCCTTTACAACGAGCGATACGTTGCAGAACGGGTTATCGAAGCAACCTGCAACATGGCTTACCTCCCAGAAAATTTTGAAATCCAAGTCCTTGACGATTCAACCGACGACACTGTTGATGTTGTTGCTGAAGTTGTTAAAAAATTCCAAGCGAAGGGTTTTAATATCAAACATATCCACAGAAAAAACAGGCAGGGATACAAAGCGGGCGCTTTGAAAGAAGGATTAGCAGTTGCCCGCGGCGAATACGTTGCGATATTCGATGCTGACTTTATTCCGAAATCCGATTTTCTATTGAAAACTCTTGCCTACTTCTTGAACGATCCAAAACTCGGGATGGTACAAACGCGGTGGGAACATCTGAACAGCGACTACTCGATGCTCACGCGCGTGCAAGCTATGGCTTTGGACGGACATTTTGTAATCGAACAGAACGTTCGGAACAAAGCAGGTTATTTCATCAACTTTAACGGAACCGGCGGTATTTGGCGAACAGAATGTATCATTGACGCAGGCAACTGGGAAGCTGATACTCTAACTGAAGATTTAGATTTAAGCTACCGAGCACAGCTCAAAGGTTGGAAATTCAAGTTTTTAAACAACGTAACTTCACCGGCTGAGTTACCGTCAGAAATCAATGCTTTAAAATCGCAACAATTCAGATGGACAAAGGGGGCTATCGAGACCGGTAAAAAAATCCTTCCTAAGGTCTGGAGGTCCGATTTGCCTCTTCAGAAAAAAATATATTCTACTTTTCACCTCAGCAGCAATATTGTTTATCCGTTCATTATGCTGGCGGGAATTCTAAACGTTCCTCTTATTTTCATTAAACATCAGGGAGGTTACGAAAATTATTTCGCCATTATGGCTCTTTTTGTTTTTGCATTTGTAAGCTCATTTTTGTTCTATCTCTATTCACAAAAAGATATATATCCTGATTGGCAACGTCGAATATTTTTATTCCCCCTTTTCATGGCTGGCAGCATGGGCTTCGCCGTGAATAATACAAGAGCCGTTTTTGAAGGTTTGTTAAATAAAAAATCAGAGTTTGTTAGAACGCCTAAATACAACATCACCGCCAAAAAAGAATCGTGGACAGGCAAAAAATATACGCCGGTAAAAATCGGCTATACAGTGTTTATCGAAACTGCCCTTGCACTCTATTGTTTTGGCGGAGTAACTATGTCGATTTATTTTTTAGAAATTGCAGCAGTTCCGTTTCAATTGTTATTTTCGATGGGCTACGGGTTAGTCGCATTTTTATCTTTAAAGCATGTCTGGCTTGCACGGAAAACTAATTTACAAGTTCAAAAAATTAATAATAAGACAATCGGAATAAATCAGAATATTAATGCGTGATGAATATTTTCCAATTAGAAGACCGGCTGAAACAATTTCCATCCTCCGCTCTTGCAGTCCGCCTCGCAAGTTTCTATGTGGCACGATTTCGTATCGACGAGGTTTTTAAACTTTGCCTGGAATCTATTAAGCGACACCCCGAATATTCTACCGCGTATTTGATTTTAGGAAGAGGCTTTGCCGCTTTACGTCAGTATGATGCGGCAATCCTGTGTGGCCAGAAGGTAATTTCGCTGCAACCCGAATCTCAGCTTGCTCATAATCTGATTTTCAATTGGAGGCAAACAATTTCCAAAAACGAAGGGAATGCCCGATTAAATGCTTTTGATATTTTATCAGCCCCGACTATCGATGAATTAAATAAGTTATTGAAAGGTGAACGGGATGATATCATCGAGCCACCGAAAGAAGAAACATCCAACAGCGATTCAAGAGGGGTATTGGAAAACGAAACAATGCAGCATATACCCATCAAAACAGATTCTGGATCGGATGGAATAATCGAACCCCAAAAAGAAAACGTACAAGCCACACATGAAAACAATAAAACTTTTCCGGAGATAGTTAGCGTTACGCTCGCTGATATTTATTCAAAACAGGGAGAATACGTTGAAGCAATTAAAATGTATCGGGCATTAATTAATCAGCGACCAAAGCAAAAAGACTTTTTCGAGAAAAAAATTTTAGTTTTAGAAGAAAAACTTAAGTATAAATCATAAACGAGATGCACTAAATTTTGTCTTCTTTTTTATTTATCTTATCTTTTGAAGGCAGGTATGTGTAAAAAAAGGATATAAGGTATGAATGTTTCTAATATTTTTAAAAGATATATCTGGTATACGGTAGTCCCTGTTTTATTTTTTATTCAATTGCTTTTAACATATTTACTGAGCCCTTTTGAATCTTTTTTCCACCCCTCCCATCTCACGGTTGCCTTCTTTTCGAGCTCGATAGTTTTCATATGTGTATCATTGATTATGAAGTATTATAAAAATGTTAAGGGGACGAGCGACGAATTAGCCATCAGTTCAATAAAATATAAAACTCTTTTCGAATCGGCTAACGATGCAATCTTTTTAATGAAGGGGGAAATTTTTGTTGACTGTAATCAGAGGACTTTGGAGATGTTTGGCTGCAAACGGGAAGAAATAATTGGACAACCACCCTATAAATTTTCGCCCCTCTGGCAACCCGATGGAAGGGATTCAAAAGAGTCGGCTATGGAAAAAATTAATGCAGCATTGGCCGGTAACCCAATACAATTTGAATGGCAGCATATTAAATTAAACGGCACCTCTTTCGACGTTGAGGTTTCTTTGAACAAGGTAGAAATTAACAACCAAAGTATGATTCAAGCTATCGTCCGTGATATAAGTGAAAGAAAAATTTCTGAAAAAGCGATACACGAACTCGTAACTCAGTTTTCTTTGATCAACGAACAATTACCGGCAATTATTTGGACTGTTGATAAGAACTTAGAATTTACTTCTTCAACGGGTTTAGCTTTAAAACAGTTAGGGTTGGGAAAAAACCAAGTTGTAGGTTCTTCTCTTTTCGACTATTTTAAAACCGACAGCACAGATTTTCCTGTAATAGAATATCATCTTATGGCATTAGAAGGAATCAAGTCGGATTTTGATTTCGAATGGAATGGCAGATATTTTCAAACATCAGTTGAACCTCTAAACAATATCCAGGGCGAACGTATTGGTGTTATCGGTGTGGCATTAGATATTACAGAAAAAAAACAGACTGAAATTGAACTTCAAAAGAAAGAGGAAATTTATAAGACATTAGTTAACAACGCCAACGACGCTATATATCTAATAACAAACAACTCGTTCGTATACGTAAATCCCAAGTTTGAAGAAATAACCGGTTATACACAGGATGAAATTTGCAATGAGAATTTTCACTTTACAAAATTGCTTACCCCTGAAAGTAAATTGATTGTTGAAGAACGGCGATTAGCACGACAACGCGGAGAGTCTATCCCTTCGAAATACGAATTTCAAATTGTTACAAAAAACGGACAGGTCAAACATGTTGAAACCAACACAGTGTTGATTTCAAACAATTCAGTTAATCTGCAAATTTTGGGGATAATGAGGGACGTAACAGAGAAGATTTCTGCAGATACCCTACAACAGAAACTACAAATGCAGCTTGAGATATTTTTTCGCACCTCTCTGGACGGCTGTTTCTTTATGATGATGCCCGAAGGACAGGAGTTTTATTGGAACGAAACAGTTGATAAAGAAGCAATTTTAGATTTTGCTTTGAATAACCAACGCATCACGATGGTGAACGATGCGATGATTGATCAATATGGAACCGAGCGTGAACCTGATTTGGTGGGGCTGACGCCATTGGACTTCTTCAAGCACGATGAAGAAGCGGCTAAAAAAACCTGGCGTGAACTATTTGACCATGGTTATTTGCGCACCGTTACGAATGAACGAAAGTGTGACGGTACCGAAATGTGGATCGATGGGCAATATGTTGTTATGTACAACGTCAATGGAAAAATTTTCGGTCATTTTGGTGTACAACGTGATATTACTGAAACCATACGTGGACAGGAGGAAAAAGAAAAATTAGAGAAAATGCTGATGCAATCGCAAAAGATGGAAGCCCTCGGCACACTATCCGGCGGCATTGCCCACGACATAAATAATATTTTGGGAATAATTATCGGAGCTGTTGAACTTGCTAAACTTAAATCAGAAAATAAAGAAATTGATCATTACCTCGATATGATATCAAGCTCAGCCGACCGTGCTTCAAGTGTGGTAAAACAACTCCTATTTTTCACACAAGCCAAAGATATAATCCTTAAAATAGTGTCTCCCACAAAGTTACTCAACGATATACAAAATATTTTAATTTATACCCTCCCAAAAAATATTAATATTCAGGTTGAGATAAATACCGATAATAAAACCAGAGTAAATTGCGACGAAAGCTTGATGCAACAAACTCTGGTGAATATCGCAATTAATGCCCGCGATGCAATGCCCGATGGAGGTAATCTAATTTTTTCGGTGAGCGAATTAACTTGCGACCAGACAAAACATAAATTAGGCATCGCCGCTAATTCAAAATTTTTAATGATCAATATTAGCGATACAGGACATGGAATAGACGAAGCAGCTCAAAGTCGCATTTTCGACCCGTTCTATACCACTAAAGAACAAGGTAAAGGCACTGGATTAGGTTTATCAATAGTCTATCGTATCATCAAACAGCATAACGGCTATATTGATGTAACAAGTCAAGTCGGTCGTGGAACCACATTCTCAATCTATCTCCCGATTATTGAAGAGCTGCCCGCCGAAGAACCACCCCACCCACTATTCAAAAAAGATGTGGGGCATAATACAATTCTTGTAATAGACGATGAAGACATGTTACGATCGTTGTTAACTGAAATGCTAACAGACTCCGGCTTTATAGTAATTGTTGCATCGAATGGATTGGAAGCTATAGAAATTTATCAAAAACAAAAAAACGAAATCGACTTAGTTATCAGCGATATCGGGATGCCAAAAATGGGGGGCGAAGAAACATTCAAACAATTAAAAATAATCAATCCGAATGTAAAATTAATCTTCATTTCCGGTTTCCTCGAAATAGAGAAAAAAATTGAACTCGAAAATTTAGGTATTTGTGGTTTCGTTCAGAAACCATTTCAGGCACATCAGCTTTTGAATTTGATACAACAATTATTAAAACTATAAAAGGTATAAATATATGTGCGGACGTTTTTCACTCAAAAGTACCTTCCAGGCGATTGAAGATGAGTTCTCGATTGAAGAATCCGAAATCGAGATACTGCCTCGCTATAACATTGCACCTACACAATCTGTTCCCGTTATTGTAAATAATGGTAAGCGGCGGCTCGTCCCATTTAGATGGGGACTTATTCCTTCGTGGTCAGAAGACGAGTCGATAGGAAGTAAAATGATTAACGCACGAGCTGAAACATTAACACACAAGGTGAGTTTCAAAAATGCCCTAAAAAAAAGGCGTTGTTTAATAATTGCAGATGGGTTTTATGAGTGGAATAAAACCGACAGCGGGAAAAAACCGATGTTCATATACCTGAAAAACGAGAAACCTTTTTCGTTTGCAGGTTTGTGGGAATCGTGGAAAACAACCGATGGAAAAATTATCCGATCCTGCACAATTATTACCACAACCCCCAATCAACTTATTTCCCCTATTCATAACAGGATGCCTGTAATTATACAAAAGGGTTATCGAAGTCTTTGGCTTGAACCTAACAATGCTGACGAAACGAAACTAGTCGGATTATTAAAGCCATATCCGTACGAAGAAATGGCGGCTTATGAAGTATCGAAATACGTGAACTCGCCAGCTAACGACTCCCCTATTTGTTGTGAACCAATTCATTCGGTGAGTTGAAATTTGAAACCCATTCTTCAAATCTATATATCCATAGGTAAAGTAATATTTCAGAAAATATCTACACTCACATTAATCGCATCAATCTCGCTCACAAACTTTAATTGTACACTATCAGAAACTATACAAACCCGCCAGAGCAGAAGGGTGAGAACAATCGAACAAGTTTTAGAAGAAAGCACATCACGACTTATGCTAATTCCGGGTGTAGTGGGAACAGCTATCGGAGAATGCGATGACCAACCGTGCATCAAAATTCTACTCGTAGAATTGTCTGAAGAATTGGAAATGAAATTACCGAAACGTATAGAGAACTATCCTGTGTTTATAGAAGAAACCAGAGAGATTAGGGCATACTAAAATTTGAACTCCCCTTCCTCAGACTACATAAAGAAGGGGAGCTACTACAGATTATTAAATGAGAATGCTGGCTTACTTCGTAATTAAAAGTTTCTTCACGGCGGTATAATTTCCAGAAACAAA
>JBBIOD010000059.1:0-10916 GCA_037443545.1 Ignavibacteriales bacterium
TATCAGCACCCAATATTCGTTCGTTTAACTTTCTGCGGAACGATTGAAATTCTTCAACACGTTTTGGCATTATGGTCTCTCTTTAATAAATGCAGCAATAACTAATCCTGCTAAAATCCAACCGACAATCAAATCAGCCGACATTGCTGTAGTATATTTGATTGGAAAATACATCCAGTTCCAATTTGAAATGTGAATGGTGATAGATGCAAAAATTGCCAGCACACCCACAAATGAAACCCGTGCGAAATACGATTGTTTACTAGCCGTGCTTCTCGATAAAATCCAGGCTACCAACATTGCAACTAACATATTTATTAATGTACCATAAATAATATTCGTTATCATAGTTGGGTCGCCACCTGTAGGACGGAAAAATATTGTAACTATCGGTCCACTTATAATTTTCTCCTGCCAAATATTTTGTGAGTCTTCTGATTTTGCGTCGGGAATGGCTGGTATTACATAAACTCCCTCTTCTTTTATGGAATTGGCGAAATTGTGAGAAAAGGTTTCATTATCAGGACAACTCCTTATAGTGTCTCCGTGAAAATTGAGTCCCATCCAAGCTACAAAACCCCAGAGGGTAAGAACAATTCCGCCTATGCTCCCGGCGATAATAATTTTTTTCATATAAGTCTCCTTTGTTTATTTGTTTTTGAATATCTTCTTCAGATGACTCAACGGCTTTATTCCAACTATCCGCTTGTTCGGATGCTCGCTGAATTGTTTTATTAGTCGCATCACCGTCTGGACCGAGCAGAAAATAGCGACCTTGATCTTCTGAATTCGGTCGTCCTGAAGATTCAGTCGGTTATATTTCTGTGTTACCTGAAATTTTGTTCAATTCCTCTATCGCCGGTTCAACAAATTTCTTCCAATTGAACGGGTCGTGTGCCGGCGGAGCTGTCGAAAAAAAACTGGTCAAATCGGCGTTCGTTGTGGTGATATATATTTTGATGTTTTCCGCCGCATGTAAATATCGCTCCGCTAATGTTTTAGTTTTTTCTTCGCGCATTTGTTCTATAAAACGGGCTTCTTGTATGTTTGAATCAAGTTGCTGCAATAGAGAATCTAATTCGTAACGCTTGGTGTCGTAAGCGGTTTTCCACTCCTTCGTTTGCTTATTCCTGACGTAACGTGTTTCGCTCGCTTGAATTCGATGCACAATATCGTTTGTTTGCACCGCTATTTCGATTATCCGTTTTTCCGATTCCGAAATCTTATGTTCTTTGCCGTCGCATCCGGAAACTGCTAATATTAATATTAAAATCAAAACGTAAAACATTTTTTTGTGTATCATTCTTTTCCTTAATTAATTTTTACAGATTTTAACACGATATTTTGTGTCAAGTCGATGTAGCCAAATCCCTCGGGATTTTCAAAATTTGAAATCTTGATATCTTTAGTAGTGAAGACCCTTTTGACAAGTCCGACGGTGTGAAGATATTCAGTGACGATAATATCCGTGTCATAGATTCCATTCGTATCCATATCATAATACCATCTGATAGCATAGGCGTCGAACTTACCGGCAGGGGTTTGAATGAGTTTTCTGTCAACAACTTCCTTTTCGATTAACCAGGGCTTGTCGTAGTCGCGGAATATCCATTTACTTCCAACGAAGAACGGATACTGATATACTTTCAGAGGGGGATTTTCGGTATAAATAGAGTCGGAATAATTATTAACTTTTTGTTCGATGTAATCTATTAAACTTTGAAAATTGTTAAAAGTTTTTTCTTTGAAGATTACTTTGAATGTAGCATTAGTTTTAGGTGTGAGCAACGAACCTCCCGTATATCCATAAAGATAAAGAGCTTCATGAGTTTTAATATAAAACTTAAAAGAGGAAGACCGGCGGTTTTCTATCTCTTCAGATGAAAGGAGCGAATATGTTTCTACGCCGTTGTTAAAAATATATTTGCCCCTCGATTCAACTCTTCCTGAAAAAACATAAACGGTTTCTTTGTATGTTAGTCCCGGGGTTAAAGGGCGGAAGTTAGATAATTCAATTTTAGTTTCATACACCCACACATTCCCTTCTCCGAGTGGATAATGATACATGGTATCCAACCCATAAGGCGAATCCGAACAGCTCCAGAGAATACAAATAATAAATACAGATAATGCAAGTATTATTGTTTTCATTTTATCATCCTTATTATTTTATGTATTTCAAAACAGCTTTTTGTAAAACGTCTTTGTTCGCAGGTTTGATAAATATTTCTTTAACGCCGTACTGCATTAAAGCTTCGGCATCAGCTTTTGACTCGAATGAAGTAATGATAATTACCGGTGTGTTTTTAGTCTGTGGTTGCGAGCGGAGTTCTTTTAGTAAACGCAATCCATCCATACCGGGCATAGCAAAGTCGGCTAATATCAGAACAGGAAGTCGTGATATAGCAATCGACATAGCTTCGTAGCCGTCGAGTGCTTCAAGAAGCAAGACGTCGGGAAGAATTTGTTCCATATAATGAACTGCAAGCGAGCGGTCGCCTTTGTTGTCGTCAACTATAAGAACAGATTTTTGGACAGCCGGGATAGTGAAAATGAAGGACGTTCCCTGCCCCACTTGGCTATCGATAGTGATAGTGCCTCCATGCCTTTGCACTACTTCGGCAACAAGAGCTAAACCTAACCCGGAACCTTCTTCGCCTTCAGTACCGCGTGAAAAATATTTTGTATCTATACGGAATAATTTATCGAAATCTTCTTTTGGAATGCCAACGCCCGTATCGCGAACGGCTATCTTCACAAACTTTCCCTGAGATTCAATAAAATCTACCCAAACTTTTCCCTTTTGAGGTGTAAATTTAACGGCGTTTGAAATTAAATTACCGAACAACTGAAGCATCAGGTTTTCATCGACATTGACGATTGTCCGTTCAGGAATGTTTGTGAAAAGTTTAATATTTTTTCTCAGCGCATTACCGGCTAACGAAACGATACTGCGCCCGACAAGCTCGTGCAAGTCAATCGGTCGTGGTTCAAATCTGATACGCCCGGTTTCTAATCGCGACCAATCGAGCAGGTTGTTCAACAGATGTAACTGCTGTTCAGCAGCTTGCTTGATGAACTGTAGAAATTCCTTCTTTTCGGCTTCTGTAAATTCAGCTTTATCATCGAGCAGCATTTCAGTAAAGCCGAGTATGCTGTTGAAAGGTGCGCGCAGATCATGAGAGACGATGGAGAGGAATTTATCCTTCTGTAAGTTGAGCGAACGAATGGCATTCTCTGCTGCTTTCCGGTTCGTAATATCTTGGATCATCCCTTCATAATAAAGAATATTTCCTTCGGGGTCGATAACTGCGCGTGAATTTTCAAGAACGGTAATTTCGGAGCCATCTTTTCTTTTGAGACGTATTTCGTAGTCGCTAACTTTTCCGTCTCTATCCATCAAAGCTTGGAAAGCTTTTCGGTCGTCTGGATTCACATAAAATTGCGATGCAGGAATATTCGAAAATTCCTCCATATTTGAATATCCCAACATATCCAATAAGGCTTTATTTGCAGTAATAATTCTGCCTTCGCCCGACGATTGGTAAATTCCTTCGATAGCGTTTTCGAAAATAGATTTAAATTTTGCCTCTGCTTGTTCGGCAGTTTTTTTTGCTTTTAATTCTTCAGTAATGTTGCGCTTGATTTCTACTACATTAATCAATTTTCCGAATTCATCGAAAACAGGATTGATTGTCAACTCTTCGTCGTATAAAGTGCCATCTTTTTTCTTGTTTTTAAAATATCCGTGCCACACTTTACCGCTGAGAACCTGCTGCCAAATATTATGAATATAGTCTTTGTTCTGAATGTCGGAATCCAGAATCGAGAGTTGTTTCCCGATGGCTTCCGATTTCGAATATTGCGTAATTTTCTCGAAAGCAGAATTGACGTATTGTATAACACCTTGTTTATCGGTAACAACAATCATCTCGGTCGTTTGATCAATTATTTTGGATAGAGTGAGGGTTTCCTGATCGACTAATTTTCGGATGGTAATATCGAAAGCGATTGCCTGAAATCCTGTCGCCTTACCGTTGCCCAGCAACAGAGTTGTGCTCTGTCCAAACCATTTTACTTTACCGGCTTTTGTAAGAATGGGAAACTCTAAATAGGTTCGGGAAATTTTTTCTTTGAGCTGGTTAGAGTAATGCGACTTCACAGTTTCGAAATATTCATTATGAACGATGTCGAAAAAATTTTTCTTTAGAAGTTCTTTTTCTTCAAATCCAGATAATTTTACAAAAAAGGGATTTACAAAAACAAACCTCCCTGTTTTGTTAGTCAAGAAAAAAACAGCATCTGTCCTCTCGATAATATGCTTGAAATCTAAACTCTCTTTACTTTTCTTCCGTGTCGGTTGTTTTTTATTCATATCAGATTAGTCCATAATTTTCAGCGTGCGGAGATATGCCCCTGTTTCGAGCGACTTGCCGGTAGTGTTTCGGATGCGTTCGTGCCATTCTTGAACTTCGCCGTTTGCGTAAAGGTGTTTGATAATCCAATCGCTTAATTCGGGGTTTGATATCCTTGAGCTGCCAAATTTATTTACGATGACTTCATAAATTTGTGCCGAAATCATTTTAGATAAAATGTAATTTTGAAAGTAACACGGATACATCGTGTACCAGATCGAAGATGCATAGCGGTGAGGCATCGTGCTGTCGATTTCAACTAAAAGATATTTTTTATACATCTCGCGTTCGAGTATCGCCAAATCTTGATCGGGGTTTTTGTACATTTCGTACTCGAAGAAGAAATCTTTTAATGTTTTGCGTAAGTAATAGAGGTCGCCGAATGTCCTCGTTGCAACATATTTTTCAGTGTCCTCGTGTGAAGCCGATGTATATGCCCTCAGCCATTCGGGGTCGTTAACAAATTCAGATTGCAGTTCTGCTACGCCTTCGGCATAAGCGCCGCACGAGGCGCCCGGAATCCACTCGTACCCTTTCAATATCGGGTATCGAATTTGGGTGTGGACTGTGTGTAGGGCATGACCATATTCGTGAAAGGCAACGTTATAAAATCGTTTGCCCGTTATCGGATTTAATAAATATCGCGAGTCGTGAGGAATATTAATTCCAATATTTAAACCGCCGAAGGGAATGTCTTTAATTGTTTCTTTAATCGGTAATGAATCGACTTTGAAACCGATGTTTTTATGAAACCTATGAAGAATAGGGAATATAGAATCTTTCGGGAAATGTGAGTCGGAAATTGAAGCCCACCGGTAAACAGCAGCTTCGAAATCCCAAGGATGAAATTTCTTGGTCTTTAATTTTTTTTTGGACGATTCAATAAATTCTTGAAAATTAGCACGTGTTTTTTCTTCAAGATTATTGAGCGTCTTTAACAGCCAATCTTCTTTTATTTGATGAAGGAACAACGATAACGAGTAATAATTATAAAATCCGAGTTGTTTTGCTTTTTCGTTTCTCAATTTCACTAATTCAACCAGCTCGTCTTGAGCGTTGTTCGACAATTGCGATGTGATGAGCCAATAATTTTTTCTTTGTTTCGGGTTTTGCTCTACTCGTAGGCGCGTCTCTATTTCGGCTAATGAAATTCGATTTCCTAAATAGGAGAATTTAAAATTCGTGATTTTTTTCTGTAGATAATTTTCGTTAGTTGCGATAGCCGAGTCGGAATAAATGTTGCCGCCCAAGAAACACCGCCACCAGATTTCAAGCCGCCTTGCCAATGTATCGTCGGCTAATGAACTTGCCTTAGCACGCCAAACATCGATTAGATTTTTGTCGGATGAATCGAGGAATATTTTTGCAAATTTTGCTTTAGCTGCATCGAGATTATGGTCTGCTTCTCCCGAATATAAATTCCAATTTGCTGTCCCAGTTTGAATGCAAGCTTCCTCATACTCCCGCTCTAATGTATCGATGTATATCAGTAAATCGTTTTTGGTGCTGATGGTGTCTCTCTGACGTTCACATGAAACGAATAAAAAAAGAGAAACAATCAAAGAATAAGTATAAAGAGATGTGTGTCGACACATTAGTTTATCTCCTGTATAATTTAACGGGTTTAAAAATAAATTGTGGTTTTTTGTAAAAGATAAAGAAAAAAAAGGCTGAAACAAAACCATAATCTCATTGTTCAAGCCCCTCGGTTTTACTCTAAAATTATTTAATTATTACCTGTAAACTATCTATTTTCAAACTCGAAAAATTATTTATCGAAAGTCCGTCGCTCTTTTTAATTTCTAATTTATTCTTGTTGATTTTAAACCACGCGCTGCCGGTCGATGTGGCTTTCGCTTTCAATTTTACAACCACACCGCTTCCCTCTGAAACAAGTCCGCTGTTTTTGATATACGAAATACCGATGCTTGCCCTACCAAAACCTTGTTCAACTTTTTTTAGCATCAAAAACTTCGACGTATCACTGGTCTGAAAATAAGGACCAATCAACATTTTTGTTTGGTCCAGAATTTCGACGAAGTTTTTATCGTACAATATTTCGATAGCTGAGCCAAACACACTCTGCATATTATAAAAAACTAATTTAACATCGAAGTTGCCGCCTGAACTAACGGTGGTTGAACTCGATATTAGCCGCACCGAAAAACTCGTGTCGGCAGGAAATGTAAAATCTTCCGGCGGTGGTGGCGGTGGCGGAGTTACAGGATCTTTTTTGCAGCTTGAAAATTGTATGGAACTAATAATTATAATCAGACCTAATATGAAATTTTTCATTTCGCCAGCACCATTTTCTTTGTGATTTGAATATTGTTTGCCTTCAAATTATAAACATAAACACCGCTTGAAACTTTCGCGTTTCGAGAATCTGTTCCGTTCCACTCAAACGAATTGTATCCGGGGAGGACATCATGCTTAATAAAATCATTCACGACTCTTCCGGTTAAATCAAAAATTGTAAGAGTTACCTTGCCCGCTTCTTCGGGCAGGTTGAATCTAATTGTGGTGTTTGGATTAAACGGATTGGGATAGTTTTGTTCGAGTATGTATTCGTTTGGGATACCGAGTATTTGTGAACGATACCTAAGAATCTCGTTTCGGATTTCGCCCAGAGCAAGGTCTTTAGGATTTGGTTCAATCTCATTTAATATCTCTTCGCAAATTGCAACGCTGTTAGTCGGTTTTGTCGAGAGTGGATTGCGTGTAAAATACCAATTTTGTATCACTCCTTGAATATCATTCGCTTTCACAATTCCATCGCCGTTACAATCAGCATAAGCTGCCTCGATAGGATTGAACGGTCCGCTTAAATTTTGAGGCGTCCAATTTAACGAAGGACTGTAGCGTGGTGAACCTGAAACTCCAAGGTGCCTGGCAATGGGCAATACATCACGCATATCCACGATGGCATCGTTGTTCGTATCGCCAGGATAAATTGTATCTTTTGGAGCAATCATACTGAGAGGGAAACTTAGCTTAAACATTCCTCTGCCGTGTGTTGCTGCAAACACGTAGTTATCGCGGCGTAAATCTAAATCTGCAATTTGAACATTTGCTAAACCGAGGTTTTGCTGTACCCAATTTGTTCCGCCGTTCATCGTTTCAAAAACACCTAAATCGGTTCCGACTAACAAATGATTATTATTGCTCGGGTTGATTACGATTGCATTAACGGGAACATCGGGCAAATCGCCGCTGACATCAACCCAAGAAGTGCCCCGATTAGTCGTTAAAAAAATGTGTCCGGGAGTTGCTGGGGTATTTGTATTGTATCCTGAATATCCAACTAAAACGTAGTCGGTGTCGGCTGTATCAACTGCGATGCTTGTAACCCAGCGATTTGGGAGTGGAAATTTAGTTACGTTGGACCAGCTCGTTCCGGCGTTAGTTGTAATTTGAATGCGCGAGGTTGAAGTATTGGAACCTGTAGTCCCGACATAAATAAAAGCGGAGGATTTTTTTGCAATTGCTATAGCAGAAATTTTTGAACCAGTTGCACCGGTTCCGTCGCCAGTCAAATCGTTGCTGATGCTCGTCCAGGAAGTTGCCGAGTTAGTTGTGCGAAAAATCCTGTAAGTTCCTGCAACTAAGATTTGCGGATTAGTCGGATCCATTACGAACGGTGCGATAAACAAAACCCGATCGGTGGTTCCGTCGTAAGGACCGGCGGTTGTGGGAATACCCGACATTGCCTTAGCCCAAGTGATGCCGGCATTAGTAGTTTTTTGTATGTTTAAATTTACATACTCTGTAAAAACGATACTTGGATTGTTGTAATCTACCGCCGTTGCACCGCCGTCGCCGCCAAATACCATTGACCAGTTTGGCAAAGTGTTGGATTTCAACGTTCCGTTATCCTGAGTTCCGCCATAGTAAATTTCAGATGTCGGATGGACAGCGCCGCTATAAAATTGAGTTGTTGCCAGACCGTTGTTAAGCTCTGAAAATGTAGAACCAGTATTGGTGGTTTTAAAAACTCCGCCATCAGTTCCAAAATATATTATAGCGGGATTTGTCGGATGAAAATCTATTTCGTGATGATCGACATGAACATAAGGGTATGCAGAGGGGGGATAGCCGAAAGCTATCATAGAAAAACTACTTCCGCCGTTAGTTGATTTAAATAAGTTGACACCGCCAGCGAATACAATATTGGGGTCTGTTGGATGAACTGCTATTACGTTGTTGTACCAACCCTGTCCGCCTAAATGTGAACCGCCCAAAAGAGGGTCTATCGGTTTTGCGACTGTTGTCCACGAAGTTCCACCGTCAGTAGATTTTTGAATGCTGTGTGTATAATGTAATGAGGCAGAATCTAAAGAAGCAAATAAAATATTTGGATTGCTTTTAGAAACTGATAGAGCGATTCGGTTGTATCCTGCTGTTGGAAAACCACCTGCTAATTTCGAAAACGAACTTCCCGCATTTGTAGTTTTATAGATTCCATCCTGCGAGTGATTTCCGTAGCAAATATAAAAAGTTGTTGGAGTTAAAGGGTCGCCGACTATCTGGGTGGCTCGGACGGAGGAAGTACCTTGATGTATAAAACTCCAATTGCTTCCCGAATTAGTCGTTTTGAAAAGTCCGTTGTTTGTAGCAGCGTATAAAATGTTAGTGCTATCGGAACGCAAATATAAATCGTTAACGAAGTAGGGAAAACTTGCAGTGCCACTGAAGTTTTTCTGAATCGTCCAGCTAACTCCGGCATCAGTCGATTTTAAAACTCCATCACCCCGAACTGCATCGTAATTAAAATATCCCTCACCCGTTCCGGCGTAAATAATGTTGTTATTATTTGGATCGATTACGATCGAAGAAATTGCTAAATTTGCGGCGAAGTCGCTAACCGGGAACCACACTGATCCTCCGTTTGTAGATTTGAAAATTCCGCCGCTGACAGAACTTGCATAAACAATTTCAGGATTAACATTCGAGATAGCTATGGCACGAACTCTACCGCCAATATTACGCGGACCAACACTCGACCAGCTAATTGCTGCTTTACCGGTTTTTTGCAAATTTGTTTTTTCGATGTGCGTTAACGCTTTAGTTCTCCAATCGGTCGGGATGCTCGCAGTCGGATATGCGCGTTGTTCGAACATCCATTTTACTGCTTCACCCGGTTGATCGGATTTAGGAAGCCCCGACTTTATACGATTTATTGCCCGGTTGCTTTTAGGATCGCTTATACGTAATCCGCTAATATTTCTATCTATGTATTGAAATAATAGCGATGAACCAAAACTGATCACACAAATAAAAATTAGTATTGTTGATTTATTAATCTTCATTATTTACCCCTGCCGGAGGGTTTTCAAATACATCTACTCCGGTTATGTAACATTTATTATCGTGTGCAACAGTTAATTTGCCGATAAAATATCCTTTCTTTTTGAGATTCCTTAATTCGATTAATCTTTTATTAATAGGATTATTCATATCTACCTTATTATTTTCATCTAATATGAAAGCCGGAAAAACTTCTACCGATTGTCCGGGTTCCAATATTGTCGGCATCGATTGATCGGCGATGGCTGTTTGAAGATATACTTTAAATTTGTAATTTATACTGTCTATTAAATCGACCGTAACAACAACTGCTGCTGCAAAAGTGCTGTTTTCTTTAATCGCTGCACGTGGATTCATGACCGGCTGTTGAATAACAGGTGGCGGTGGCGGTGGCAATTCTTCTTTTACAACTTCTTTTTGCGATCCACAATACATCAATATTATTGCTGAAAAGGCGAAGAGAATGAATAATATTTTTTTCATAATAATCCTTTAGAAAGTAAAACATTGTTATAAATTTTTCTCTAAAAATATCAGAAGTATTTACATCAAAATCAAGCCGACGATTTGCCTCACTAAAAATCTAAAGGGAAAGTATTCGTTGACTCATGTAAGAATCTATATCAAAATGAAATAAAGCGAAGTTGTTTTCTATGAGACTATACCTGATTTTCTTAGATATTAAGCCAAAACTGATGATTATGAATAGCTATTCGACAGAAATCGGAACAGGAGACAACTATAACAAAAGCATTTGCACCAGGTTACCAACAATCAAGTGGGTGAAAACCATCTACGAGTTCGGAACTTCAAAAAAGAAACGGTCAAAAAGAACTCGCACTCGTGAGTATTATGAACGAGTTGATAAAACATTGAAACAACTTTGGTAAATCGCAGATGGTATTTGTGGTAAACGATTTGCTTAATTCATACGAGACTGTTTACACACATTTATTGCGCTTTGAGGAACTTGTTATCGATTCAGAAACTCGCAGTAAACTTCTTCGTGAGAGCCCAGCTACTATCGACAGACATCTTAGAGCTGAACGTAAAAAGTCTCAGTTAAAAGGCAGGTCAACTACAAAACCAGGTACGCTACTTAAACACAATATTCCTACATTCTGATGATTTTGCTAATTATAATGCAAATACTTTTTCCTCTAATCAGTTTCATCAAGGTTTTTTAAGTGAGAC
>JBBIOD010000060.1:0-10560 GCA_037443545.1 Ignavibacteriales bacterium
GCGGCTGGGAATTTTGGTTTCTGAATTATTATTTGTGGAAGTGAACGTGCTATTCGTTCCTTCACCATTTTTGAGTAAACATTTTCGGTTTCGAGCAATCCACCCATCAAAGCTACAGGCATTTTTCTTCTTGGATGCATTTGAGAAATAAGCGCCCGAACCAGATCGGCGAGCTCGTTCGCCTGGCTGAACAGAATATTGTGAGCTACGTGGTCGAATTCGGCTGAGGCTTTTACGACTTTGGGAGCGAACGCAGCAATATCAGCCGACCCTGTGTATATTTTTGAGACGATATCATCTAACGATTTGCAATCGAAATGTTCAAGAGCCAAGTTTAACAAAGCTGTTTTATCAGCTCTTCCTTCGTGCGCACGGATTGCGGCGTTGAGAGCTTTTAATCCGATTGTATAACCGCTCCCCTCGTCGCCTAAAATTCTGCCCCAACCACCGAGGCGAAAAATTTTTCCAGCTTCGTCTTTGCTTAAAGCTATTGAACCGGTTCCGGCAATAAGCACAATACCATAACTGCTTGCGAATGCGGCTTCGAGGGCAATGCGAGCATCGTTTTCCACTGTTACATTTGGAAGCAATATTTGACTTTTTTTGAGTCCTTCGAGAAGAATTTTTTTATCGCTTAACCGTCCGGCGCCGGCTAATCCCATGACAATGGATTTTATCGAATTAATATCGCAGCCTGCTTTTTTGCAGCAGGCAAAAATTAATTTGATAATTGTTTTTGTTGCCTTCTCGACCCCTACTATTTGCATATTCGTTGAAACCGATTTTTCCTCAGCGACAACAGCTCCATCAAGACCCACTAAAATAGCCGTAGTTTGAGTGCCACCGCCGTCAACTCCCAGAACATATTTTCTCTTTTCCATTTCGAAAGTTCTCTTTTGCTCAAAAAATATCAAATAAAAAAATGATATGCAAGAATTTGTTAAATAAGCCAAATGAGTTTATATTTCAACTGACTAAAGGTAAATGAATATTTAAAATATATATCAACACTTTTTAAAGAAGAAAAAAAATAAAGAACGTTTTACGTTCAAAAGGAAAAATAATATGCGCCGTAAAATAATTGCTGGTAATTGGAAAATGAACAAAGACATACAAGAGACAGTAACTCTCGTAAATGAAATCAAAGAACGCTTGAACGGATTTAACAAAAATGTGGAAGTCGTAATTTGTCCGCCGTTCGTATCGCTCGTAATTGCCAGCGGATTGATTAAAGGGACGAAAATAAAATTAGGCGCTCAAAATATGTATCATCAAAACGACGGGGCTTTTACAGGCGAAATATCAGCCAGGATGTTGAAAGCAATAGGTTGCGAGTATGTAATTTTAGGACACTCGGAACGCAGGCAATATTTTAAAGAAACTAACGAGTTTATAAATATAAAAGTTAAACATGCTTTGGCTAATAACTTAAAACCGATAATCTGTGTCGGTGAAACGTTAGAAGAACGTGAGTCGGGAGTAACCGATCAAATCGTTTCAACACAAGTGAAGGGTGTTCTTGCCGGTTTAACGCAAAACGAGATTGAAAAAATTGTGATAGCTTATGAACCGGTATGGGCAATTGGAACAGGGAAAACTGCGACAAACGAGCAAGCAAATCAAGTTCACAAGTTAATCCGAAAACTGGTTGCACAATTATACTCGTGGGCTTTGGCTGAAAAACTGATAATCCAATACGGTGGTAGCGTGAATCAGCAAAACGCGTTCGAGTTACTTTCGCAGTCCGATCTCGACGGGGCATTGGTTGGAGGGGCGTGTTTAAAAGCCGATTCATTCGTTTCAATAATTGGTGCGGCGGGTGAAGTAGTTTAAAATTTCCATTATTAAAGACAAAAAGAGAGAGAATAAAATGGAATTATTCTCAGCGGGTAAGTTTTCCCGATAGGTATAAAAAATTTGTTTCCGAACATATAAATCGCACAGCATCACTATAAACCCTCATCTTTCACATATAGAAAATTTGAGGACTTTCAACGGCTAAACCATAAATACCCCGACCAATCGTTCCAATCTCGAAAAAGTACACCAGTATAAAAAGGGGAGTAAAATTTTCGATGGGGGTCGTAGCATGACCCAAGAAGAATATCCATTACTTGAACTTGCGTATGAAATTAAGGAACACTTCCCCACAAAATTTATTTCACAGGAAGAAGAGTTGATCCGAAAGATTTATTCGATGCGGCATTCTTACGCAAGAAATAAAAATGGAGACCCACTGCGATAAAAAAAAATGGGAATAATTTTTAAGGTCAATGTTTTGAGATTTTTCTTGGAGTGCTTTTACACTTTAAAGATAATGATAAGTTACCTAAATGGGTTCATCAACATTGCTATAGTTAATGCAGTAAGTAGGATTACGAAACCGTAACGGCTACGGTTTATAGTGGGGGGAAGTATAAAATTGTCAAAAACAGCCAAATTTCATTAACTATCCAGTTTCTTCATAATAAAAAGTAACCCTGAGAAAATATAAGGACAGTAGGGAGGAAAACAAAATTATTAAAAATATTAGCAAGTAAATAGTTCATAAAATGACCTTTATAGAATTAGAATTTTTAGGGAGTAATTTTGATTTTGTGTTATAAAAATTAATGGATCGCTTAAGGTTATCAGATAAATAACCAAAATCGGATTGCAGCTCCAAATCTTTTTGAGCAAATGTAATTGGTGTTTTCCCACAATGTTTTTAAAAACTCCAATAAATCTAAATCATCATATATCTTTGGTCTGCCTCGTTTCTTAGATGTTGAGTTCAACAGCCGGATAGCGTATTTACGGTTGTAGCTACAGACCTTTCAAAATTCGTTTAATATATTAACCTTCTCAGTCCTTTTAGCGTAAAGGTAGCGCTCCTGGATTTCTTTTAAGTATTCTCTTTTGGATTCATTTCTCACGACTTTTCCTTCATTTTTTCGGTTACCTAATTTATTATAAAACGAATCATTTTCAAATGCCCTTCGGTTACATTTTTTATAGAGCAATGCGCCGATAGAAAAATCTTTGCAAAATCAACTCTCTTTTCTTATCTTTTCAATGTGAATCTCAAATTGAAGAACATAAAACAGCTTGTTACCCTCTCGTCAAAATTAACATCTCCCAAAGATCAACGCTTTCGTATTGGTAATGAGATGCGAAACTTAGGAATCATCGAGAACGCCGTCGTCGTCATCGAAAACGGACTTATCTCGCACTTCGGAAAGATTGAGGATTCCCCCCAAAACTTATCTAACAATTTTATAGAATACGATTGTTCGGATAAAGTCGTGATGCCAGGTTTTGTCGATGCACACACTCATCTTGTTTTTGGCGGAAGCCGTGAGGACGAGTTCGGGATGCGCTCAGCCGGTGCAACTTATCAAGAGATTGCTGAAAAAGGGGGCGGCATTTTAAACTCCGTCCGCTTAACACGCGAAGCATCAAAAAAAGAATTGAAGAAAAAAGCCCGTCGTTATTTAACTTCAATGCTGAAACAGGGAACAACCACGGTAGAAATTAAAAGCGGTTATGGGTTGGATTTCGATTCAGAAATCAAAATGTTAGATGTTATCCGCGAACTGCGGCAGGAAGAAATTATATCGATCGTATCTACTTTCATTGGCGCCCACGCCTTCCCCACCGAATTCAAAAATAATCCGGAAGGGTATGTTAGTTTAATATGCGATCAAATGATACCGTACATCGGTCAACGCAAACTTGCCGACTTTTGCGATGTGTTCTGCGAAAAAGGCTACTTCGACGTTGAAACATCTGAAAAAATTTTAAAACTCGGAAAGCAACACGGGCTGCTTCCAAAAATTCATGCCGAGGAACTAACTTCATTCGGCGGCGCAGAATTGGCAGGAAGAATCGGCGCTGTTTCTGCCGACCACCTGGAACATATTACCGATGCTGGTATCAACTCCTTACGACAGGGAAAAGTTGCAGCAGTACTTTTGCCCGGAGTTTCGTTCTTCTTAAATCATCAATACGCCCCCGCACGGAAACTGATTGAGAATGGAGCGGTTGTTGCAATTGCCACCGATTTCAATCCCGGCTCATGTATGTCGTACTCGATGCCTATGATGATGACTATCGCCTGCACTCACATGAATATGAGTCCAGAGGAAGTTTTAACTGCATCCACAATAAATGCAGCGGCTGCTTTAAACCTTTCGAATGAAATCGGAAGTATAGATATTGGCAAACGGGGCGATGTAATTATTTTGGATATTCCGAATTATAAATTTCTACCCTACCACTTCGGCGAAAATCATGTCTACCGTGTTATAAAAAATGGTGTATTTCTAGAATATTAATAAAAAGGATTTTTAATGAAAAATTTAGTAGAGTGTGTCCCTAATTTTAGCGAGGGACAGGATGCGAACATCATCGATGAAATTGCATCGCGAATCGATTCTGTAAAAAATGTTAAGCTTTTAAGCGTTGAGCCGGACAAAGATTATAACCGTACCGTGGTAACATTCGTTGGTGAACCTGAAGCTGTTAAAGAGGCAGCTTTCCAAACGACAAAAGCAGCGACTGAATTAATTGATATGAGAAATCACAAAGGTGAACATCCACGCCTCGGAGCGGTGGATGTCGTTCCCTTCGTTCCTCTGAGCGGAACTACTATGGCTGATTGCGTTCGGCTTGCGAATGAGTATGGGCAACGGGTTGCCGCTGAACTTGGAGTCCCGGTTTTTTTATACGAAGAAGCTGCTGTAAAACCGGACCGAAGAAACTTAGCAACTATACGGAAAGGTGAATACGAAGGACTCGCCGAGAAATTGAACGACCCGAACTGGTTTCCCGATTTTCCGATTGCCGGCACAACACAGTTCAACTCTAAATCGGGAGCTATCGTTACTGGCGCCCGCTTCTTCCTGATTGCCTACAATGTAAATTTAAAGACAAACGATAAAAGCATTGCTCACGAAATTGCTTTGAGAATACGTGAAAGCGGCAGACCGATGAAAAACGAAAAAGGGGCAGTGATTAAAGATCAAAACGGAAAAACTGTGAATATTCCCGGGTCGCTTAAATCAGTAAAAGCTATGGGGGTTTTGCTTGAACGTTTCAATATTGCACAAATATCGATTAACCTGACTAATTTCAATGACACACCGCCACACGTCGCTTTCGAGGAAGTTAAAAAGGAAGCACTAACTCTCGGCGTCGAAGTTACCGGTTCAGAAATTATCGGACTTGTTCCAAAAGACGCTTTGATAGCTGCCGGAAAATTTTATTTAGGCGAGCAATTGAATAATCTGAATGTTTCGGAAATGGACTTGATAAATTTAGCTTCTCAGTATTTAGGTTTGAGCCAATTCGAAGCATTCGACCACAACAAAAAAATCATCGAGTATATGATATAACAAATCCGATCTGTCTCGGCCGGATCGAAGTGAAAAATTATAAAGGGTATGTAAAATGTTAATAAAAAAAACACTTGAAGAATTTCTAAATGAACTCGCATCAAACTCGCCTGCACCCGGCGGCGGAAGTGTTGCAGCATTAGCCGGTGCACTCGGTTCGGCACTCACTGCTATGGTCTGCAACTTAACGATTGGCAAAAAGAAATATGCCGATGTTGAAGAAGAAATTAAAAAGGTTTTCGAAAAAATAGAACCTCTCCGCAAGCAATTTACTGATTTGGTTGATAAAGATACACAAGCTTTTAAAAAAGTGATGGAAGCTTACAGCTTACCAAAAGATGGCGATGCCCAAAAAGCGATTCGCGGCGCAGCCATACAATCGGCGACAAAAGAGGCCTCGCTTGTACCTCTCGAAGTTATGAAGCACTGCGTTGATGCACTTGCTTTAGCCAGGATAGTTGCAGAGAAGGGAAACACAAACTCGGTCAGCGATGCCGGTGTAGCGGCTCTGATGCTTCAAGCCGCTGCCGAAGGTGCCGCCCTGAATGTAAAAATTAATCTCGCCGGCATTAATGATATTGAATTTGGCGGATGGAAATCGGAAGAGGTTGAATCGGTAATGAAGGCTTGTAAAAAGTTGAGTAGCGAAATAATGGAGATAGTGAATAGGAGTATAGGGTAGTGGGGTTATGCCCGCCTGCTCGCCGGCGCACTCCGGGCTAAGGCGAGCCTGCAATAATCGATTCAATATAGCGAACAAGGATTTATGGAGTTGATATTATATTTTCCAAAACGACCTTGTAAATACCACCATTATCGTAAACAACTCGAGTCGGCCTAATAACATATCAGCCGATAAAACCCATTTAGCTAAATCGGGAATTGAAGAATAGTTTCCCATCGGTCCAACAGTATTCAAACCAGGACCAACCCCACCCATACAAGCAGCCACCCCACTCAGTGCCGAAACAAGGTCAACGCCCGTAATTACAATGATTAAAACTGAAATAACGTAACTAGTCAGATACAAAACAAAGAACGAAGCGATGACCGAGAGAACTTCCGGTTCGACTGTTCGTTTATTAAATTTGATCGGGACGATTGCATCGGGATGGAGAATTCGCTTTATTTCGGCGAGTGTGTTACGCAGCAGCAACATAACTCTCACACTTTTAATGGCGCCTGTAGTTGAACCGGCGCATCCACCCGTAAACATAACTAATACAATTACAAATTGCGCTGCCGACCCCCAAAGAGCAAAATCGGCATTTGCAAATCCGGTACAACTCGATGCCGATGTTACATTGAAGAACGAAAACCTGAATGCATCTAAAAAACCGTAACCGGGCTGAGTAAACAAATTTACTATCGTAACAAAAGCAACGGCGCTGCCTAACCACAAGATATAAAATTTGAATTCACTGTTTCTAAAATAATTCAACACATCGCCTCGCAAAGCAGCGAAGTGTAAACTGAAATTTACCGCCGATAGAAACATAAAAATTCCGATAACATAATCAATGTAAGCTGAATTAAAAAAAGCGACGCTCGTATTCTTAGTAGAAAATCCTCCAGTTGCAACAGTTCCGATTGAATGACACAAGGCGTCGAAGAAGGACATCCCCCCTAATAACAAAAGAACTGTTTCCAGAAAAGTCAGTAAAACATAAACGCCCCACAATAAACGGGCGGTCTCGGTTATGCGCGGAGCGAGTTTATCCTTCGTAGGTCCGGCTGCCTCAGCTTTGTATAGCTGCATGCCGGCTACTCCTAAGAAGGGAAGTATTGCCAACGACAAGACAATAATTCCCATTCCTCCAATCCAATGAGTCATACTTCGCCAGAACAATACACCGTGAGGAAGTGTTTCGACATCAGTCAATATCGAAGCGCCGGTAGTAGTGAAACCAGAAATTGTTTCAAAAACAGCATCGGTAAAATTGGTAATCGAGCCGGAGAGAATAAACGGGAGTGTCCCAAAGAGAGAGATAGCAACCCAACCGAGCGATGCTATTATAAACCCTTCGCGCTGACCGAGTTCCTGTTTGTCGCTCTTGAACTGCCGCCACGTTACAAAACCGATACTTACTGTAATTCCGGAAGAAATCAGCAGAGGAACAATATCATCATCCCCATAATAAATTGAAAATGGAATGCCCAACAACATTGCGGCTCCCGAACATCCCACAAGAAAACCCAATACTGATAATATTGCTCTGAAATTCATTTTATAAAATTAGTAAAAAGTAATTGTAGTTTGTTTTTGCTCACACCAAGGTTTTAAGTGTTAGTTATTTTAGAGCATTTCTAAAAACTTGCATAAAGGACTTTAGCACAAGTAATACATATAAGACACCAAGAAAAATAGTTTTAGTTAATGGTTTATTGATCAGTTACTAGAAACTAAAGACCATAATTATGCCCGCCAATAAACACGTGTAAAAATAACTAATACCGTGAAAAGCTCGAGTCTGCCGATTATCATACATATGCTCAACACCCATTTCCCGAAGGTTGGTATGTGTGCATAATTTGCAGCAGGTCCAACCTCGCCAAGACCGGGACCGATGTTCCCTAAACTTGCAATCACCGCACCCATTGCAGTAACTTTATCTAAACCTAATGTAGTCATTATTACTGTTGCCACCACAAACGTTACAATAAACAGAACGAAGAAAGCTAATATGTTGCTTATTATTTCGGGGGAAACAGCTCTGCCGTTGAATCTCACGGGAACAATAGCTTTTGGGTGAAGAAGCTTTCGAAATTCAGCGGCACCGTTACGGAGTAATATCAGAATGCGCATAATTTTTATACCGCCTGCTGTTGAGCCAGCCGAACCTCCGATGAACATCAAGAACAGTAATAAAAATTGAATGGCTATGGGCCAATGAATATAATCGGCAGTTGCAAATCCTGTTGTAGTTAAAATTGAAACTACCTGAAACGAGGCATAACCGATCGAATCGAATACCGAGGTATAATTTCCGTGAAAGAAAAGAATTGCCGAAGCTAAGCCGATTGCAAAAAAAGTTAAAGTCAGATAAAAAAGGAACTCGCTGTTTTTGAAATAACTTTTAACATTGCCATTAACTGCTCGGTAATGAAGAGCAAAATTGACTCCTGCAGCGAACATAAAAATTGTAACAACGATATTGATGTATTCGGAATTGTAATGAGCGATGCTTGCGTTCTTTGTTGAGAAGCCGCCGGTAGCCATAGTTGTAAATGAGTGTGTGAGGGCATCGAAAAAATTCATACTGCCGACCATCAACAATATAACCTGTAAAAAAGTGAGGAGGATATAAACTGACCACAAAGCTTTTGCAGTTTCGCCGATTCTTGGTTTGAGTTTATCGACAGTAGGACCAGGTGCTTCGGCTTTATAGAGCTGCATTCCTCCAATTCCTAATATCGGCAAAATAGCTAACGATAGAACGATTATCCCCATACCGCCAATCCATTGCGTGATACTTCGCCAGAAAAGAATGCCGTGCGGATGTTTTTCGATATCTGTCATTATCGAGGCGCCTGTAGTTGTGAAACCGGATGCTGTTTCAAAAAAGGCATCGGTAAACGAAGGGATGCTTCCGTGAATTATAAAGGGTAGCGAGCCGAACAAGCTCATTACCAACCATCCGAAAGTTACTATTGCAAAACCATCGCGGACTTTCAAATCGCTTGAGTGCTTTCTAAACAGAAGCCATACAGCGGCGCCCGTAATCAGGCATATCGCCGACGAAATAAGAAAAGCGGGTATATCGTCGCCAGAATAATAAAGCGAAAAAGGGATGGCCAGAAGCATAAAAACTCCCACAACAAAAACTAAAAAACCTAAAATTGAAATTACACCTTTGAAGTTCATAATTAGTTTTTACTTGCTGAAAAAATTTTCTAAATCCGGAATTGAACGCGGCAATGTGAACACTACAACCCTGTCGTTCGGATTAATTTTCGTCGCACCAACTGGTATCAACACATCGTTCTCACGGATAACACACCCGACTATTGCACCTTGCGGAAAGTTCACTTCTTTCAGGGCTTTTTTAGTAATGTCGGAACCTTTTTTAGCGAGCAATTCGATTACTTCGGCATCAACCCCGTGCAATGTTGCAACCGAAAGAATCTCTCCTTTGCGTATAAATTTTAAAATGATCTGAGCTGCCGAAAGTTTCTTATTCACCGCAACATCAAGCCCGATTGTTCCGGCTAACGTAACGTAATCGGTGTTCTCAACTAAAGCAATGGTTTTCGAAACTCCTAAATGTTTTGCCATCAAACAGGATATGATATTGGTTTCCTCATCTTCCGATACCGCGATGAAAATATCCATATCCATTATACCTTCCTTAGCTAACAAGTCGATATCCGAACCTTCGCCTTGTATTACAAGCGCCTTGCGAAGCCGGTCGGCGAGTTCTATCGAACGTTCTTTATTCGATTCAACGATTTTAACGTTTATACTGTCTTCTATCGATTCAGCTACTTGGCTTCCAATTTTTCCGCCGCCTAAAATCATCACATTTTTTACTTCTTCGCTTTCTTTGCCTGCAAGCCGAAGCATCTCTTTTACATATTCAGTTTTACAAACAGCAAAAACCTGATCGTTCTTTTTGAACACATCGTCGCCCGTCGGAATTATCGTGCGAGCACCGCGGCTGATTGCTACTACTCTGAAAACGAGCTCCGTGTAATCGGTAACCACCTCGCGCATTTTCTTGTTAATAAGCGGGCTGTTCCCGTCGAGACGAAGCCCAATTATCTGAATTCTTCCTTCGCCAAATTCAAGAACGTCGGTAGCAGTCGAGCGTTTTACAAGCCGCACAACTTCTTCAGCAGTTACAGCTTCGGGATTGATTGTAAGATTGATTCCAAGTCGTTCCGGTTTTATAAGAGCGTCGGGTGAGTTGAATTCGGGATTGCTTACGCGGGCAATTGTTCGTTTCGTTCCTAATTTATTGGCTATCTGGCAGGCAAGCATATTTATTTCGTCGAACGGCGATACGGCTACTAACAAATCGGCATTTTGTGCCCCCGATTGTGAGAGAAGATTTGGGCTTATCCCGCTCCCTTCGACAGCTAATACATCTAAGTTTTCGTTCACCCGTCCTACGCGTTCTCCATCACTATCAATTACAACGATATCGTGATGTTCTTGGGAGAGGATTTTGGCAAGATGAAAACC
>JBBIOD010000061.1:0-1399 GCA_037443545.1 Ignavibacteriales bacterium
GTCTTCGGTGAGAGCGGAGAATTTTCTATTGTCTACGGTAGATTACCCAATATCGTACGGATGTCAACACTGGTAACTTTTCCAACTGAACCGTTTAACTCGATCCACTATAGATTAGTAAGCTTTCCCGGAATAGTTGATTCATTAAAATTCTCAAATATTGTAACGGGATCTCAAAAATATGATTGGAGAATATTTGCCGACAACGGCAATAACGAGAATTTCCTTATGGAACTATCGTCTAATTCAACTCTGAAAACCGGGGAAGGATATTGGTTGATTAAGAAAGGAAATTTAGAATTAAACGGCTTAGATATTTCAATTCCAAGACTTGATAGTACAGCATTCTATAGTATCTCGCTCCATCCGGGCTGGAATATTATCGGGAATCCGTTTGATAAACCGATAACATGGCAATCGATTCTATTTGCGAATAACATATCGTTCGCAAGTCAGCTACACAGTTATAACGGGTCATATAAACAAGAAACGACATTGGAGCCATTTAAAGGATATTATTTCTTTAATTTAAATAATCTCACAACGTTAAAAATTCCATATCCATTCGGTTGGATTGGTAGCAATAAAGCTAATGAAGCAAATATTCTTTGGAAAGTGCAAATAATTTATGAAACTGAAATGAATCGAGACCCCGAAAACTTTGTTGGTATAGCATCGTCTGCTAAAATTGGAGAAGATTCACTCGACAGCCGCAAACCTCCACTTTTCATGGATCAAAGCTTCCTATATTTCGACCGGAAGGATTGGGACAATACCTTTAGTAAATTTAGTTCCGATTTGCGTCCGTCTCTTGGTGATGGTCAAGTTTGGAATTTTGATGTTTCGAATCCAAACAAATCACAGGGTACAATTCATTTCAATGGCATTACAGAAATTCCAGATGAATACAACGCCATACTGCTAAATACAACGAACACTGTTCCATTCAACCTGCGTGAACGAAGTTCTTATGTATTCAACGCGGCTCAACATTTGACACCGTTTAAGTTAATTGTTGGTACACCGAAATTTGTCGAGGGTGAAATTGCAAATATGATTCCTGATGCTTTTGAACTGGGGCAAAGTTTTCCAAATCCTTTCAATAGCAGCACTACAATTAGCGTAAAATTACCGATAGATTCGGAACTTCAGATAGAAATTTTTAATATGCTCGGACAGAAAGTTAAGATACTCACACACGGACGTTATCCAAAAGGAGTACACACTTTCTCATGGAATGGAACTGATTCCAATAATCAAATCGTGCCGACCGGTATTTATTTTTACAGAATGACCGCCGGGAGAGAAATTCTGCTAACAAAAAAAATGATAATTATCAAATAGGTGTAACTATGATTTTCAAATATATTTATAACAAGCTCCGCACAATTAAAATATG
>JBBIOD010000061.1:1499-10418 GCA_037443545.1 Ignavibacteriales bacterium
GTGTAACTATGATTTTCAAATATATTTATAACAAGCTCCGCACAATTAAAATATGTATGATTCCGATTTTGACATTCTTTCTATTGACCGAGTCTTCATTTTCGCAGAGCAGATCGGATGAATCGCCTGTTATCACAAACGTAAAATGGGTTACAAAAAGCGACCTTATCATTGTTAAGTATGATTTAGTAGGTTCTACAAAAAATAAGTATGAGATAGAGGTCGTCATGAAAAAGGAAGATGACCCAACTTTTCATATCAAACCTCTTACAATTGAGGGTGATATTGGCGAAGGTTATTATGCAGGTGAGAACAAAGAAATTCGTTGGTATTACAGGCGCGATTTTCCGCAAGGATTCAGCAAAGAAGGTTATTATTTTGAAATATTTGTGAAGCCCGTTGGTGAATCCAAAACATGGCTGTATTATGTTTTAGGTGGAGTAGCTGCCACCGCAGGAATTGTTGCAATTATAACAACTAAAAGTCAGGAATCGAAACCAAAAGAATTACCATATCCCCCTACCCGACCGTAATCACTAACTAAAATTGATAAAATGACTTTTTCAAAAAATATTTTAGAAATCGACACAAAACAAACTATCAAAAAAATAACTTTTTCAATTCGCGAACAAATTTTAACCGTACTGAAACGCCGAGGTATAGTAATTGGAATTTCAGGTGGTGTGGATAGTTCTGTCTGCGCCTCTCTCTGCACTCTAGCATTGGGTAAAGAAAATATGTTTGCTGTCCAAATGCCTGAACGCGACTCATCTCCCGAATCTGCTTCGCTTGCCAATTTACTTGCTAATCAGTTAGGTATTAAAATGGTTACAGAAGATATTACTCCTATTCTTGAATCCTCAGGATGTTATCAGCGACAAATTGAAGCGATCCAGGAGTTATTTCCTGAGTATGATTCGAATTGGAAATGTAAAATATCCATCCCTTCTATACTCGATGGTAATCGGTTAAATATTTTTCGCCTTACCGTCGAATCACCTGATGGACAACAGACTACTAAGCGGATGTCTCCTCCGACTTATTTAAAACTTATAGCTGCAACGAATTGGAAGCAACGGACTAGAAAAGCTATTGAATACTACTACGCAGACAAACTCAACTATGCAGTTTGTGGAACACCGAACCGGTTAGAATACGACCAAGGATTTTTTGTTAAAAATGGGGACGGAAGCGCCGACTTCAAACCAATTGCACACTTGTATAAAACACAAGTCTATGCCCTCGCAAAAGCATTAGGGCTTCCTGAAGAGATTTATTCTAAACCTCCCACAACTGATACATATTCACTCTCGCAAACCCAAGAAGAATTTTTCTTCTCATTATCGTACGATAAATTGGATTTGTGTTTGTATGCTTATAATCACAACATCCCTGCGAACGAAGTAGCTCCGACGATCGGATTGGAGGAAGAACAGATAGAACGTGTTTTTAAAGATATCGAATCAAAACGGAGAGCAACCCGTTACTTGCACACTCCACCTTTATTGATTGAACCAGTTTCGGAAATTATTAAGGCCTGATATGTGCGGAATAGCTGGAATTATTAATTTAACCGAAAGCCATCCGCCACCACCGGTAGATTTGCTAAAAAAAATGATAGGTACACTTTCGCACCGCGGTCCTGATGAGTTCGGTTATTACAGAGATTTGAACGCCGGAATTGCTCATGCACGTTTATCAATTATTGATTTGACTACAGGCCAGCAACCCCTCTGTAATGAGAATGAAACTCTTTGGATTACATTTAATGGAGAAATTTATAACTACATAGAATTACGTTCGGAGTTGGAAATATTTGGTCATCGCTTCAAAACAAAATCTGATACTGAAGTTATTATTCATGCATACGAAAATTGGGGAGATGAATGCTTCAAAAAGTTTAACGGACAATGGGCTGTTGCTATTTGGGATTCCAAACACAAAAAACTTATCCTTTCGAGAGACCACGTGGGAATCCTTCCACTTTATATCAAGGAGGAGAACAATCGTGTATGGTTTGCCAGCGAAGTTAAAGCAATTTTCGCCGACCCCTCAGTAACCCGCGAAATAAATGCATTAGCTCTCGACCAGATTTTTACTTACTGGGCTCCCATTGCTCCTGAAACAATTTTTTCAGGAATTGAAGAATTAAAACCGGGAACTATTAGAATATATGAATATGATAAGAATAAAATCGAAAAAAGGTTTTGGCAACCCACCTTTCCACAAAAAGATATTTTTACCCAACGAAGTTATGAAAATATAGTTGAAGCCTCACAACAATTAGAAGTGAAGCTATTAAATGCGACCAAACTCCGGATGTTGCGAGCCGATGTGCCGGTCGGAAGTTATCTCTCTGGCGGGTTAGATAGTTCGCTGGTTGCCTGGATGGGGCGAAAAGTTAAGCAAGGTGAATTTCGTACTTTTTCAATCCGTTTCGAGGATGCAGAATTTGATGAAACAAAATTTCAACATATGTTAGCTGCAACTTTAGAAAGCAAGCATGAAGAAATTGTAGTTACAAAGAAAGATATTGCTGACTATTTTCCGGAAATTATTATACACACCGAGCGGCCCATTTTAAGAACAGCCCCGGTTCCACTTTTTATATTATCAAAACTTGTAAACGACTACGGGTTTAAAGCAGTAATTACCGGCGAGGGGGCTGATGAATTTCTTGCAGGTTACGACCTTTTCCGCGAAGATAAGGTTCGCCGGTTTTTGGCAAATCAACCCACATCGAAAATCCGGCCACTTCTATTCGAACGCCTCTATCCATACCTTGCTCTATCGCCTTCGTATGCCAAGGGTATTTCTGTAGAATTCTGGAAACGTGGTTTCGATAACTTGAATAAATTTGATTTTTCGCATGTTCCGCGTTGGACCACCACCGCTAGTTTAAAGAAATTTTTTTCCGAAGAGTTGCAAAGTCAATTACAAACTTTACCAAAACCTGATATTTTAGATACATTACCAGAAGAGTTTTCTGGTTGGGACTCTCTATCACGCGCACAATTTTTAGAAATATTAACCTTGTTTTCAGGTTACATAATATCTTCTCAGGGCGACAGAATGCTGATGTCGCATTCTGTTGAAGGTAGATTTCCATTCCTCGATATTGATGTGATAGAATTTTGCAACAAACTTCCACCGGATTATAAACTCATTGGTCTTAACGAAAAGTATATTTTGAAGCGGGTAGCAAAAGGAAAAATTCCTAATGGAATTATAGAAAGGAAAAAGCAGCCCTACCGCGCCCCCGATGCAATTTCATTTTTAACCAACAGCCGCAATCAGTATGTTGACGAGATGTTTTCAGAAAACTTACTCAAATCATTCGGGTTGTTTGATGTAAAAACCACGAGGGGACTTTTCGACAAGGTAAACGAAAAAATTAAAGATAGAAATTATAAATCCGTTAGTAACTCGGATAACATGGGCTTTATTGGAATTCTCTCAGCCCAATTGTTAGTACATAGTTATATAAAAGAAAACCCTTCAATAAGAAAAAATAATCTAAAATTTTCAACAATCATCGATAGAGTACAAGGAATATGAATAAAGAAGAAATCGGAAAAACCGTAAGTAATTTTATCAGCAAGAACTTTTTATTTAATCAAGAGAAACAAGTTGATGACACCGTCTCATTGCTTGGCACCGGAATAATTGATTCTATGGGCACCCTTGAGTTGATTTCATTTCTCGAATCGAAATACAACATCCGATTTGACGATGAAGAATTAGTTGCTGAAAATTTTGATTCTATTAAAAAGATAAAAGAATTTCTCAGCATAAAACTTAATCATTCTACTACTTGATTATTATTCTTTGGCGTAGCTTCTCTTGCTAAATACATTTCCTTAAGTCTTACCCTGTCCGGTTTACCGGTAGAAGTTTGGGGTATACTTTCAATTAGCCAAGTGTCTGAAGGTATCATGTAATCCGGCATCTCGGTTTTACAATAAGCTAAAAGTTTATTACTATCAAAAGTCGAGCGGTTGTGTGGCATTACTGCCGCAATAATACTTTGTTCCACTTCATTTTTTGGCACAGCAAAAACTACAGCATGAGCCAACATACCCGATGCGAATAAAAATGCTTCAATTTCCTCAGGACTAACTCTTACACTATGACTTTTAATCATCTGGTCTTTTCTTCCGATATAATACAAATAACCCTCATCATCCATCTTTGCATAATCACCTGAAAAAACGACACGCTCTTTATACACGCCACCATGTTCGGGAAAATCTAAATATCTAAAACGCTCAGCAGTATTTTTTTCATCCCGCCAATATCCTAAAGCTACACAAGCCCCTCTGTGAACTACTTCTCCAACCTCACCGGCTTTACATTTTTCTCTATTTTCATTTAATAAAAGAATTTCAACATTTGGAATTGCACACCCCATCGAAGTTGGTCGAATATCAACTTCGCTTGGTGAGAGGTAAGTTGAGCGAAACGCTTCTGTTAATCCGTACATCAGATATATCTGAACGTGTGGATGGCATTTACGGAATAATCGAGTTAAACTTTCGGGCATTCGTCCCCCCGAATTTGTTATATAGCGCAAATCTGGAAATTGTTTTTTAATAAAAGGAGATCTTTCGTGCGCGAGTTGCTGCCATAATAATGGGACGCCAGCCATACCTGTAATATTTTCGGCTAAAAGAGATTTACAAATATCTGCCGGGAAAACTGAATTTTGTATTACAAGTGTCCCACCCACTAACACTGTCGTCAATAATTGATTAAGTCCATAATCAAAACTGAATGGCAGCAAGCTTAAGATTATATCGTTATGACTTAACTTCAAATAATCGGATATGATGTAAGCTCCCGACATTAAATTTGTGTGACTTAGAATCACACCTTTCGGCATTCCGGTTGAACCGGAAGTGTAAATAATTAATGCAACGTCTGAACCTATCACCCTGGGATAATTTGTATTTCCCGATTCGGCAAACCTTTGATCGATTCTAATTATTGCGTCTTTTTTTAAAGAGATGGCTTCAAGAGATGAGAGCATTTTTTCGTTTGAAATGATCAGTGAAGCGCCAGAATGATCGATTATATAATTCACCTGTTGTTTTTTAAGAACATCATTTATTATAACACCGACGCATCCATTTAGCCATGTTGCAAATAGCGCTATTACAGCATCAATCGATCGTGGGAGATAAATTGCTACTCGGTCGCCTTTCTTCAAACCTTTCTGAGAAATAAATGCGGCAAACCTATTTACCTTATCATGTAACTCGGAGTAAGTTACTTTAACATTGCTCTCAATTAAAACGACCTTGGAAGCAAATCTTGTATCGTATTTATTAATTAAATCGCATGTTGTGTAAAACATACATTATCCCCTAAATTTTTATAAAAACCATAAATCACCTTCCAAACGGGTATGGTGTGCCTCGTTTGAATGTAATGCATCAATCAACTCCGGATTCTTGGAATGGGCTAACATCCAATTTCTTCCGGGCATGAAAAGAGCGTATTTTTGACCAAACTCTTTTGTAAATTGTGGATCCAGTCTTCCGCATAATTCGATTGAACCTTTTTCCCAAGCGTTGTAAAAAAGATGATCAAGAATTGTATTGATTGAATCTTTTCGGGCAATTATTTGAAGAACTTCACTTCTACCCATTGGTTTTAAATTATAAAGATACCAACCAAGAATTTGATTATCGGAATCGCGTACTAACGTCTTTTGAAATTCTCCGAATCTCTTTTCCTCTGTAAGCCGGGCAAAAAGCCAGTTCAACGAATCCGCAGTGTAGACTGGAAATAATTTCTTTTCTTTAGAAATATTGTGGAGATTCAGAAGAAATTCGTTTGTGGTTAATTCTTCACTTATTACATTCGGTAATTTAAAATGAAGCATTTTCGATGGAATCTGATTTACAATTGAATCTAACATAGTCCATAGTGGATTTGTATTTGTAAATGAATGCGATGTCGATTTTTCTTTTTTAAGAAATGAAGAAGCAAAACTTAAAGGTCTGAGAATCCTCCTCCAATAAATACTATGAGTATAAATTGTTGTACCACCAAACCTGCCCCAAATCGGTTTTGCAAGTTCTATCGCCATATCTGTAATCGAAAGGTCTTGCGGTCCTTCTAAAAATTTTTTAAATAATTGTACGCTCGCTAATGCAGTCCGATCGACCATTAAATGTTGACCGACAGCAACTGTAATCGTTTGGTTGTTAAACGAAAAGTGACGAGGTACTACGCATAAAAATCCGGTTACCCGACCATCATTTTCTTCATAAACAAGTGAACTTATACCCGGATGATACCAAGGGTTTCGAAAACAAATTTCCGCAAATAAAAATTCCTGCTTTTCGCGGGATAACCCAGAACTGCCGGGGAAAAGTCTGACATTGAGATCAATTACTTGAGATATATCTTGAATATTAAAAATTCTGACTTTACCCATTTGATGTATTTTTCTTTATTTATCATCTCTATTTACTTGACGTTAATTTAAATAAAGAAGAATACAATATCAAGTAAGTACCTCCACTCGGCATTGCCCTATAAAAAAACCGAAAGGATTTGCCATATTCCTCAACCTGACCTAAAAATATGACGTTAACAGAAGCTTTTTATCGATAATTATTATGTTTTCCTGCCATTATTTTGTTTATGACATATAACACAGTATCGGTATTTTTTTTTATTGATATTACGAATAATTTATGTTATGTTATATCAAATTTTAATAACAACAATAAATATTTATATGAAAAATTTACTTACTATCATATGCTTGATACTTTTCACCTTGACCATTCCTGACCGGGCACTCGCCCAATCATTACAAAATAATTTATGGATCACAAATGGTGAGGTATCAGCTACAGCTACTTCGGGCAACACTGTTTACATCGGTGGGAGTTTTACATTAGTTGGACCTGTGACAGGACGTGGTGCAGCTCTTAACACAAATACATCCAGGGCCGATACTGACTTTCCTAAGGTAGGTGGAGATATTTATACGGTTGCCCCTGACGGATCCGGAGGATGGTATATCGGCGGCGTCTTTACTTCGGTTGGGGGTATAACCCGAAATCGAATTGCGCACATTCTACCGGATAAGACTTTAAACCTAAATTGGAACCCAAACGCTAATGGTGCTGTGAATGCAATTGTTGTTTTTGGTTCGAATGTATATGCAGCCGGAACCTTTACAAACATCGGTAGCGCAACTAGGAATAGAATAGCCTCACTTGATGCTACCACCGGTCTTGCCACGAGCTGGAATCCTAATGCCAACGCCTCAGTCAGCGCTTTAGTAATTTCAGGTTCAAGCATATATGCAGCCGGTTCGTTTACAAACATAGGAAGCACGCTTAGAAATTATATCGCTCAGGTTGACCTAACAACTGGCATCGCGACAGGTTGGAATCCGAATGCAGATAGCGTCGTTAGTGCTATTGCAATTTCCGGTCCCTCAGTTTATGCAGGCGGAAGATTTACTCACATCGGTGGTGAAAATAGAAACTACTTAGCTAAACTGGATGCGATAACTGGAACCACAACAAGCTGGAACGCTAACGCCAACAATTTTGTGGAGACGATTGCTTTTTCAGATTCTTCCATTTTTGTGGGTGGACGATTCACTTACATTGGGAATGAAGCACGGAACTATATTGCCGAACTAGATACCACTATCGGATATGCTCGGAATTGGAACCCAAATGCGAATGCCAGATTAAGCGCCATTGTTGTTACAGGTTCAACACTATACACAGCAGGTTCGTTCACAAACATAGGAGGCGTTGCTAGAAACTACATAGCCGAAGTTGACCGAACAACCGGTAATGCCACAGGCTGGAATCCTAATTCAAGTAATACTGTCTTATCCCTTGCCGTTTCCGGCACCACGCTGTATGCAGGGGGAACCTTTGTAACAATCGGAAGAATAACAAGAAATAGAATCGCTGCCTTTGACGCAATAACCGGAGAAATTGCAACATGGGATCCAAATGCAAATGCTCCCGTTTACACTCTCATGATACACGGCTCAAAAATTTATATCGGTGGCGAGTTTTCAAATATAGGTGGACTAACCAGGAACAGAATTGCTGCATTCGATATAACGACCGGGAATGTAACGAACTGGAACCCAAACGCTAATGGGAACGTGATGGCATTGGCCGCATTAGACTCTAATATTTATGCCGCTGGATATTTTAATTACATCGGCGGTGGAGAAGATATTAAAATTGCCGCTCTTGATATTAATACCGGACTTTCTAGAAACTGGAATGTGGATGCCCTCGATGATTCCGGTAAAAGTACCGGTGTGGGAGTACTGGCACTCGGTGTTTCTGGTTCAACAATTTATTTTGGGGGTACTTTCGAACGATTAGGTCTGGTCACAAAGCTGCAACGTAGGCGAATCGCTGCCATCAACGCATACACTGGAAATGTAATAGAAGAGTGGAACCCCAATGCAAACGGAACCGTTAATGCAATACTTGTTTCAGGTTCTTACGTTTATGCAGGAGGTAATTTCACGAATATTGGCGGACAGGATAGAAACTATATTGCCGCACTCAATTCGACAACCGGCAATGCTACGCTCTGGAATCCAAATGCGAATGGAAGGATTAATACAATTGCAACATCTGGTTTAAGTATTTATGTTGGTGGATTATTCACAAATATTGGTGGAATAGGCAGAAACTATCTTGCCGAACTTGATGCTTCCACAGGATTTGCAACGATCTGGAATCCAAATCCAAACAACAGAGTAAATTCAATTGCGCTTAATTTTATTACTGCAAAAGTTTATGCAGGAGGACTTTTTACATCTATGAGAGGAGAAAGTAGATTTTTCTTTGCTGGAATCGACAATCCTAACGACCCAAACTTACCAATCACTCTATCTTCATTCACGGCCAA
>JBBIOD010000062.1:0-10214 GCA_037443545.1 Ignavibacteriales bacterium
CTGATAAATATAGTGTCCCGTTCATTTTTAAATCCTCGTATAAGAAAGCAAACCGGACGAGTGGTAATTCTTTCACTTCAATCGGAAAGAATGAGGCGCTGAAAATTTTATCCGACGTTAAAGAAAAATTCGGTGTTCCTATTCTTACCGATGTTCACACAGAAAATGAAGTGAACGAAGCCGCTGAAGTCGCCGATATTTTGCAAATACCGGCTTTTCTATGCAGGCAAACTGATCTTTTGCAAGCTGCAGGTAAAACTCGAAAAATCATCAACATCAAAAAGGGACAGTTTATTGCGCCTGAAGATATGCTTCATCAGGCGAAGAAAATTGAGGCAATCGGCAATAAAAAAATAATGTTAACCGAACGAGGCTCGACTTTTGGCTATAATAATTTGGTGGTCGATATGCGTTCGCTTCAAATTATGAGAAATTTAGGATATCCAGTTGTGTTAGATGCAACTCACTCGGTTCAACTGCCGGGTGCGGGCAAAGGCGAAACTTCAGGACGGCCTGAATTTATTTTCCCGATTGCCCGCGCAGGTGTTGCTGTAGGTATCGATGCTTTGTTCATCGAAACACATCCCGACCCCCAAAAAGCGCTGAGCGATGCCGCAAGCCAACTCAAACTCGATTTACTCGAAGCACTTTTAAAGCAAGTAATCGAGATTGATACATTAGTTAAAAACAAATTGAGACTTGGATAGAACAAATATGAATATAACTACTCTTAACAAAAAACTAAAAAATATTAAATTGATTCTATTCGATGTTGATGGAGTACTAACCGACGGGAAAATAATTTTAGATTCGGACGGGAAAGAATACAAAAATTTTCATGCCCACGATGGATTCGGGATTGTGAAGGCAAAACAAGCTGGAATAAAAATCGGTTTAATCAGCGGCAGGACTTCCGATATCGTTGATAAACGTGCCCACAAATTAGGTATCGATATAGTCCTTCAAGGGATTGATGATAAGTTAGAAGCATTTCGAACTCTGAAAAGAGAAAACAATATTTCGGAAAAAGAAACTGCATACATCGGCGACGATGAGTTCGATATTCCTCTTTTAAAAGCTGTCGCCTTCAGTGCCGCACCGGCAAATGCCATTAAAGCAGTAAAAAAATCGGTGGACTATGTAACTAAAACCGACGGAGGTAACGGCTCTGCCCGCGAAATCATAGATATGATTTTAAATGCAAAAAATTCTAAAAATAAAAAATGACAACGAATCAGATAATTGAAAAAGCAAAAAATGTTATCCGCGTCGAAGCCGAAGCGGTTTCAAAACTCGAATCACGTATCGATAATAATTTTATTCAGGCGGTGGAAACTATTTACAACTCGAAGGGACGAATTATTGTAACGGGTATGGGTAAATCGGGAATCATCGCCCGGAAAATTGTTGCCACGATGAATTCAACCGGAACGCCTGCAATTTTTTTACATCCTTCCGACGCTGTCCACGGCGATTTGGGGATTGTGCGTATAGATGATGTAGTAATTTGCATTTCAAAAAGCGGCAATACGAACGAAATCCAACAACTTGTACCGATGTTCAAACGAATCGGGGTTTCTATTATTTCGCTACTCGGAAACCTGGATTCTAAATTAGCCGAGTTATCCGATATTGTTCTTGACACAAGCGTAAAAGAAGAAGCTTGCCCATTCGATCTTGCACCAACAGCTTCAACAACGGCAACCCTTGCCTTTGGCGACGCTCTTGCAATAGCCCTTCTAGAGAAGCGAAACTTCACACTCGAAGAATTTGCCCTCTACCATCCAGGTGGTATTCTCGGAAAAAATCTGATTCTAAAAGTCGAAGAAATTATGATTTCGGGTAACGGTGTGCCGAATGTCAAATACAATTGTTCGATAAGAGATGTAATATTGGAAATTACATCGAAACGGTTAGGTGCAACTTGTGTTGTTGACGATGCTGGTGTTTTGGTCGGAATAATAACCGACGGCGACTTGCGGCGTATGCTTTATCGCACAACCGAATTTGTGAATCTCGCCGCTGAAACTATAATGACCAAAAATCCCAAAACTATAAAACAAAATACTTTAGCAGCAGTTGCACTCAATGAAATGGAATCGTATAAGATAACGCAGTTGATCGTTATTGATTCTGAAAAGAAACCAATCGGAATGTTACACTTGCACGACCTTGTAAAAACCGGTTTAAGACCTGAGGCGGATGAGTGAAATATTTTTTTAATATATTACTCGCTACCGTTTTGTGTTCATTGATCTTTTTGGGTTGTGAAGAAAAAATTAAACCGTCGGTTACACGCATGAAATTAGTAGGCAACCTTCCTTCACAAGAAAGCTGGAACTCGCGCATCACTTTTACTCAATCAGGGAAATTAGTTGCGATAGTAACTGCCGGGCATTTAACAGTTTATGATGATAGGAAGGAGACACATTTAGATGAAAAAATTAAAGTCGATTTTTACAGCGAGGAGGGGAAACAAACTACCGTATTAACTGCTGAAAGCGGAATTGTAAACGATTTAACGCGCGATCTGGAAGCAATCGGTAATGTGGTAGTTATTTCTGACGAAGGAACTACTTTAAGAACTGAACAACTATCGTGGACAAATTCAAGTCAAAAAATCCATACCAATGCCTACGTGGAAATTGATTCTCCTAAAGAAAAAATTCGAGGACACGGTTTAGAATCCGATCAACATCTGAAGAACTACAAAATTTTAAAAGTTACAGGACAATCGGCTAAAATCGAATGATGAAAATTCTTTCTCCTAAATACATTCCGTCATTGCTGATATTCATCTCTACAAATTTATTTTCTCAACATGACGATAAAATAATCATCCTTAATCACGCCGATAGTTTAGTCAAAAGAGAAATTAAAGGCGAAAGTATCCGTGAACTTATCGGCAACGTTCAGTTTATGCAAGGCAAAGTTGTTGTGAATTGCGACAGTGCGGTGCAATATTTTAAAACAAACGAAGTTGTGTTAACCGGGAATGTGCGGGTTCAGGACGATACATTGGTATTGAACGGAAAACGCGGTATTTACAACAGCAACGATAAAACTGCCGAAGCATTCGAGGGAGTTTATTTAGAAGAAGGGACACGAAAACTTTTTGCCGATTACGGAAAATATTTCATCAACGAACGGAGGGTGCTTTTCCGAAAGAATGTTTTTTTGCAGGATACAAGCTCAACTCTGTCGTGCGACGAATTAATTTATTTCAGAGATACAAAACGGACGGTTGCTCGAATGAATGTTATTATTTCGGATATTAATAACGATGTGAAAACTTTCAGCAATTACTTCGAAAATTTAGGCGACTACAGTTTTCTTCTGGATCAGCCGCGGATAGTTCAAATCGATACGACTGATGAAGGAACCTTGGACACACTCACAATCGTCAGCAACGAGATGCATTCGTATCAGGATAGTCTCCCCCGTTTTATTGCTACAGGTAAAGTAATTATGCGACGGGGTGATGTGTCGGCTGAGTGTGGAAACTCTGTTTATTATACCGATGCCGATAGTATTATCCTCCGCGATAAGCCTTTTGTTTGGTACGAGAAAACACAAGTGAGCGGCGATTCGATATTCATAAAATTGACTCAACGCCGACTCGAAAAAATTATTGTGCGTGGGAACGCCTTTGCAATTTCGTTAAGTGATACAAACTTTCAAAATCGTTTCGATCAAATGAGCGGCGAAACAATTACGATGACTTTTTTGGGAGGAAAAATAAATAACATAGTTGTAAGTGTAACTGCTACAAGCTTGTATTATCTATACGAAACCGAGACTTCGGCAGCCGACACAACAATAACAGTTCAAAAGCCGAACGGGATAAATATAACTTCTGGCGATCATATTACTATACTTTTTGAAGAACAAAAGGTTGAAGCTATAAAAATTATAAGCGGAGTTGAGGGAAAATACTATCCCGAAAATTTACTGCACGACAATGAAAGCCATTATAATTTAGCGGGTTTCAATTGGCGTGAAACTAAACCGGTAATTCCACCAAATCTATTCTTACAAAATAAATCAACACTCGGATTAGTTAAATGAACAATCAATCTATCGATAGCGAAAAGAAGATTCTCTTCTCAGAAGGTTTGTATAAAAAATACAAAAAGCGGTTCGTCGTAAAAAACGTAAACATCGAAGTTAAACAAGGAGAAGTTGTCGGATTGCTCGGTCCGAACGGCGCCGGCAAAACAACCTCTTTTTATATGATAGTCGGAATGATTAAACCGACCGATGGTAAAGTATTTTTTAACAACACTGAAATTACAAAATATGCGATGTATAAACGTGCACGGCTCGGCATTGGTTACCTGCCGCAGGAAGCTTCTGTGTTTCGCAAACTCTCTGTTTATGATAATATAATGGCTGTTCTTCAAATGATGAAATTAGCAGAGCGTGAGCGCGAAGAAAGGTGCAACAGACTAATGGAAGATTTTGGTATATCTCACATAGCCAAAAGCAAAGGTTATATGTTGTCGGGTGGAGAAAGAAGACGAGTCGAAATTGCACGCACCTTAGCTACAAACCCGAAATTTATTTTACTCGACGAACCATTCGCCGGCATCGACCCGATAGCGGTTGAAGAGATAATGAAAATTGTTCACGATTTAAAAAATAGAGACATCGGAGTTTTAGTAACCGACCACAATGTCCACGAAACACTTTCGATAACAGATAGATCGTATTTAATGTTTGAAGGCGAAATTCTTAAATCAGGAACGGCTGAATATTTAGCAAACGACGAAGAAGCAAAAAGGTTGTATTTAGGTGAAAAGTTTAAGTTGGATCGGTATTGAAAGTGGTTTTGGATTAACCATAATCAGCATAGTAGAAATTAGCTGGAAGAAGCGACTAAATTTATTTACTTTCGAATCAAATAAGCAAATCACACATATCTAATACAATGATCTCTAAATCATCAAGAGTGAAAAAATGAAATGTTCAACAATGCTATATGTAATGTTGTTTACCTCGGTCCAATTCTCAATTACCCAACTAAATAATGAAATAAAAAATTCTCCTCCTGATGGGGCGTGGTCGTTACAATTTCAGATAACGAATAATTTAAACTTGGGCGTTTTTCAAGGGTTAATGTTTTCTGGAAAAAGACAAATATCCGATAATTCAGCTATAAGATTAGGTATTGGTATGAATTTCCAACAAACCGAGGCAGAATGGTTTGTTGACGAAAAAATGGACTTGCTTGCTAAAATTGGGTTAAATTTCTCTAAAAGATTTGTAGATGAAGAATCAATCGATCAATATTCTTTCTCAAAGTCGAATTCTAAATCGACTAACGGAATGACATCTTTTATACAACCGGGCACAGGCGAACTCGCTGTGTCTTTATATTTTTAATTATCGAAATTGTTATTGTATGGTGTGCCATGTATAAATTTATTTTCTTGTTCTTGTTTTTTTGTTGTGCGATTTCGTTTTCGCAACAAAGATATATAATTAGTGGTAATGTTTTCGATTCAGAATCTTTCCAGGCACTCCCAGCGGTAAACATCCGCATCGAAGGCACTTCAAAAGGAACAATGACTAACACAGCCGGCTTCTTCCAACTCACGTTGCCGACAGGTGAATATAAATTAATCTTCAGCCATGTCGGTTATAAAACAGATTCAGTCAGAATCAATCTCAACAGCGATTCGATTAAAAACATTTCTCTGGTAGCAGTTCAAGTACAGTTGCCCGAAATGATTGTAACGGCAGAAGACCCCGCAATCGAAATTATACGGAAAGCAATATCTAACAAGCGCCGGTGGATGGATAAACTAACCAGCTACAAGTTCGAAGCATTTACACGCGCAACACTTTACAGCGATACAACGGTTGCGGGAATTTCGGAATCATACACCGATGGTTACTGGCAGCGTGGCGATACACTACGCGAAGTTGTAAAACAAAAACGGCAAACAGAAAATGTTGCTTTTAGCGCAAACTTCGCAGCAGTCTGGCAAATTACCAACTTCAACGAGGACGAAGTCAGGCTTGTAGGCTATACGTTCGTGGGACCAACCGCACCGAGCGCTTTAGATAATTACGATTACAAACTCCTTCGCATTTTCGAGCGTGGGAACTACGATATTTATGAAATCCAAATGAAACCGAAATCCCGCGTGAAACCCCTGTTTGAAGGCATAATACAAATCGTCGATTATACTTATGCAGTTATGGGACTCGATGTTCGCCCAAACGATGCTTTCAACATTCCTTTTGTTGATGATTTAAAACTCCTTTACAGTCAGCAATTTTCCCTTTATGATGATGAGTTCTGGATGCCGACAAATATTCGGATCCATGGTGGGTTTAAAATTGGTTTTGCAGGATTTAAATTTCCGAAATTTACATTCGAGCAAACTTCTGTTCTGTATGATTATAATATCAACAGTGCGATCCCCGATACCATATTCAAGAAGCCCCGATTGACAGTTGATTCGTCTGCAGTTGTTTACGATTCTACATTTTGGAAGCAGAACGAAGTTCTTCCTTTAACGATGGATGAACAGGCGGCATACGATTCGCTCGACAGTACAAAATCTTTTGCTGTTTACTACAAACCAAGTGGAATTGCAATAACTTTAGGCAGCGACACTTCGGGATTTCTAAATTATTTGCAATACATCGATGCCCGATTTAACCGTGTTGAAGGATTTTATTTCGGTGGAAAATATCAGGTCGATTCGGTAACCCAATCTACGGCCGTAATAGGTACAGCGGGTTATGGTTTCTCCGATAATATTTTCAAAATGAATTTTTTGGGCACAAAATTTTTGGATGAAAAAAGAAGCTACGGTGTCGGTTTTGAGGTTTTTAGAAAACTCGATAATTCTCCCGATGGAAATTTTTATCATCCGCTTCTAAATTCGTTAACTTCGCTCATCGGTAGAAACGATTATCGCGATTATTTCCTCGCTTCGGGCTGGCGTTCATTTTCAGTTCTCAAACCAATAAACAATCTAAAATGCGAAATCGGTTTCAACAGCGAATGGCACAAATCGCTTTTCGTGAAATCTGATTTTAGTTTCATCTCGCTTGGAAATGATTTCCGCAACAACCCACAAATTAAAGATGGAAAAATTAGGTCGTTCACATTTAAATCAAGAATTGGTCAAGAATCTGTGTTTCTTAATCTCATCCCGATAAACGCAGTCGAGATAGCAATTGAACACTCAACTCCCAATGTTTTAAAAAGCGATTTTGATTTTACAAGTTACTCATTTTCAGCCACTTATAACTTTAGAACGTTTTTACAGAGCCACCTTTTTTCGCCGGTAATGCGGCTGGCATTATCTGCTGGTAGTTCGGTTGGGAAGCTGCCGCCACAAAAATTATTTACACTTGATTCGCGTCTCAGCGGAATAGCTCCGTTCGGTGTTCTGAAAACAGTTGGAGTTAAAGAGTTTGTTGGCGATAAATTTATTTCGCTTAACGTTGAACATAATTTTAGAAGCATTCCATTCCTTGCGTTAGGTATCCCATTTTTTTATAAAAGGCATACCGAGTTAATTCTACACGGATCGGTTGCACAAGGTTGGTTTAACAAAACATCAATTACAAATGGTTGGTACTACGAAGCCGGAATCGGTATTGGGAAAATTTTAGATGTCATCCGTTTGGATATGACTTACAAATTTCCGAAAATTAATCGAGGCGGAAAATTGTTTGTAACTGTGGGTACGAGTCAGTTGTTTTAATTTAACAATTTAAATTCCGGAAGAGATATATGATCGAAATATTACTAATAATTATAATCGCAATACTATTGTTAAACTCTCTCTTCATTTTGAAAGCTTCAAAGAGAGACGATAGTAAAATAACAGAAGAATTAAATATTGCATTCGAAAACATCGAAAAAGGTTTGAACAAGCTTGATTCTACTCTCAAAGACGAAGTCGCAAGGAACCGGGAAGAATTCAACAAAAACTCAAGAGAGACACGAGGGGAATTAACAAACTCTCTAAAAACTTTTGAAGAATCAATTTCAAGCCGGATGAGGGAAGTAGCTAATTTCCAAAAAAATCAGCTCGATACTTTTTCGAACCAGTTAACGACCCTTACAAGAACTAACGAAGAGAAAATCGAACGGATGACTCAAGCGACTGAACAACGGCTTGATAAGATGAGAGAAACGATCGAGATCAAACTCAAAACGATTCAGGAAGATAACTCGCATCAGCTCGAAAAAATGAGGCAAACCGTAGATGAAAAACTACACAAAACTTTGGAGCAAAGATTGGGTGAATCGTTTAAAATTGTTAGCGAACGGTTGGAACTCGTTCACAAAGGTTTGGGAGACATGCAAAATTTAGCTATAGGTGTGGGCGATTTGAAAAAAGTATTATCGAACGTCAAAACCCGGGGAATATTGGGAGAGGTTCAGTTAGAAAATATTTTAGACCAAATTCTATCACCCGAACAGTATGCAAAAAATGTTGCTACAAAACAAGGCAGCCGCGATCATGTTGAATTTGCAATAAAACTTCCAGGGCGAGATGATTCCGGTCAAGTTGTTTATCTACCGATTGATTCAAAATTTCCGCTAGAAAATTATTACACATTGTTAGATGCCTACGATAGTGGGAACACACTCGCCTTAGAAGAAGCTGCCAAACTCTTAGAAGCAAACATAAAAAAATCGGCGAAAGACATTCGCGATAAATATATTGATCCGCCGAACTCTACCGATTTTGGTATCATGTTCCTACCTCTCGAAGGACTGTATGCTGAAGTAGTACGCCGGACAAGTTTGATTGAAATTTTGCAGCGGGACTTCAAGATTATTATAACAGGACCTACAACATTAGCAGCTTTGCTGAACAGTTTGCAAATGGGTTTCAGGACACTCGCAATTGAGAAACGTACGAGTGAAGTTTGGAATATTCTTGGGGCAGTGAAAACTGAATTCGAAAAATTCGGGGATGTCCTTAAAAAAGCACAAGATAAAATTCATCAGGCAAGTACCGAGATTGACGATTTAGTCGGTGTTCGCACACGGCAGATCCAAAAGAAACTTAAAACAATACAAGAAATGCCATCACAGGAAATTCTGAGCATTGCAGAAGGAAACGCAGAAGACGAATAATTATTGCTACGAAAAATGTGATAAAAGCGTGGCGAAACTTCCGATTATCTTATTAATGCTGGTAGGTCGGATTTAAGAATTCGATTCACAGAAATAAAATTGTCCAACAAATACGTCCGCAACTCCTTTATTATCAATAAGTTGCTTGGGAGTGAGGTATTTGCGTTTATAAAAATTATCCATTATCTTGTCCGTGTCCCAAAAATTAATAACTGCGCATTAACAATTAAAGAGGATTGAAATGTGTGATATTAGTAAAAGAGGTAGAAGTTTAAAATGCAGGTCAACACGATATTGCCCTCCCCCACATTTATCGGATGATCAATACCTGTCAATCATTGAATTTTTTGAAACCATATCGGAGTAACATCATGCTAATCAAAATCTTAACATCAATTTTTATCATTGCAATATTTATTAATAATTCAAACGCTTCTATAGTAAGTGGTAAAGTTACAACCAATGCAAACAAGGATGTAAAATATGCACAATTAAAATTCGTCTCTGAAATTGATACGAATACCTATTTCACTACCATTACAGATTCGCTTGGTATGTATGTGATTTCGTTAACGACAGGAGTAAAAGACATTGAGACAAATACAGAAAGTTTTCTGTTACATCAAAATTATCCAAACCCATTTTCTGACCGGACGACCATTGCATATCAAACTAAACAACAACTGCCCGTAGAAATTAGTATTTACAACATATTAGGACAGAAAGTAAAAACTTTTAGACAAGAATTTTCGGGACAGAATATTGGACAAGTTCAATGGGACGGCAGAGATGGGTTAGGTAAAAAAGTAGCAACCGGAATTTATTTTTATGTTGTAAATACAGGAGGAAAAAAGGAAGTTAAAAAGATGTTGTATATAGAAAATTTGATTGTGGATGGAATAGGCGCTCAAGTTTTTAATAACAATTCATACAATTACATTGAAGACCTTTACCAGGATTCCAGTAACATTTACACGGTATATATTGAAAACACAGACAGCACAGAGCCAATAATTGAGACGATGAAGATTGAGAATGTTGTTGTTCAATGCGATACTGTTCTCGATTTTTATGTTAATGAAGCTAAAGTACCACA
>JBBIOD010000063.1:0-10191 GCA_037443545.1 Ignavibacteriales bacterium
TTTATTTTAGTTATGATTCTATACCGACACATATTACGTGCTCACATCGGACCTTTCTTTTTTTCTTTTTTTACGTTGATGTTTATTTTTTTACTTCAATTCATTATGAAGTTTGTGGACGATTTAGTCGGCAAGGGTTTAGCGGCTTTTGTTATTGCTGAATTAATAATTTTAAATTTAGCTTGGATGGTTGTGTTAGCAATCCCGATGTCGGTTCTGGTAGCAGTGTTGATGGCTTTCGGCGGCTTGTCGTCGCAGAACGAAATCACAGCTATGAAGGCAAGCGGTGTTAGTTTGTATCGTATGATGCTGCCCGTGCTTTTAGCTTCAATGTTCATCACATACTTAGCAATCGAGTTCAACAATAAAATTCTTCCCGAAGCCAATCATAAAGCAAAAACTTTGATGATCGATATACGGAAGAAAAAACCAACCTTGACCCTTAATGCAGGTATGTTCTCGCAAGAAGTTTCAGGTTATAGTATTCTTGTGCGTAAAACTTTTGAACACTCCAACGACCTCGAAGGAATTACAATTTACGATTACACAAATCCGGTCGCGACTGTTGTGATAACAGCAGCTAAGGGAACTATCTCGTTTACGCAGGATTTTCGGAAATTAATAATGGATTTGAATGATGGTGAAATTCACCAAAAAGATAACGACGAAGAAAACCAATATCGTCGGCTCCGATTCGCGAAGCACCGCATCCTGATGAACACAGAAGGTTTTTCACTCGAGCGTTCGGCAGACGGAACGTTTCAAAGGGGAGATAGAGAATTGAGCGCTCAGACTATGAGTAAAATTGTGGACAGCTTAAGAAATATAAATGAGAACCTCACAAACGAGGTGCGTCTCTCAACTATAAAAAGTTTTAATAAAATTTTCGAAGGACAAAAAATAAAAATAGATAGTGTTCAGAAGATTAATATAGCTTTCAACGAAGCAAGATTCCAATTGGGAAATATCGAAAACCAATTATCGATAATAAATTACAACCACGACCGAATAGATGAGTATTTGGTTGAAATTCATAAAAAATATTCGATACCGTTTGCCTGTATAGTATTTGTTTTGATCGGTGCACCGTTAGGAATAATTTCACGACGGGGCGGTTTCGGGATTGCCGCGACTCTAAGTTTGGGCTTTTTCGTCCTGTACTGGTCAAGTTTAATTGGCGGCGAAAAATTAGCTGACCGAAATCTGATTTCACCTTGGTTCGGTATGTGGGCTGCAAATATTATTTTAGGTGTATTTGGCATTATTTTAACGCTGCGGATGGGTCGCGAAACACCAGCTATAAACTGGAACTATTTCCAAAAATTCATTCCTAAATCTTTTCGCACATCACAAACAGAAGAATTTTAACAAAGATGAAAGTATTCGATTTCTACATAATCAAACAATTTGTTGTTACAGCATTATTTGCGATCGCTGCGATCATAATATTATTCGTTGTAATCGATGTTATGGAAAATTTGGACGATTTTATTGATGGCAGAGCCGATACTCTGCTGGTAGTCAAGTACTACTTATACTTTATGCCCGAAATAATCAAACTGATGATTCCAGTTGCAATGCTTTTAGCAGCTTTGTTTACTACCGGTAGGTTGTCGGCATTGAACGAATTAACAGCTATGAAGGCAGCGGGTGTTAGTTTATACCGGTTTATGGTTCCGCTTCTTATTGTTGCTTTGTTCGTCAGTGGCATTTTAATTTATTTTAATGGCTGGGTTGTACCATACACGAACAAACAAAAATTTTCACTCGCTCGTACATACTTACATAAATATCTTAGCTATACATCGAAGTCGAATATTTTTATTCAAGATTCACATACACGTATAATTTCCATCGGCTATTTTGATGATGCAAAAGGATTAGCGTCGAGTGTTACAATCGAAGATTTTTCTGATACTAATCTAACTGTCGTTCGTGCCACTTATAACGCGAAACATATGCAGTGGGACAAGCATACGAGAAGCTGGAGTTTGATGAACGGAAGTTTGAGAATTTTTAACGGCGATGCGGAAAAGTATGAAACTTACACCATTTTGAATATCGGCAGACTAAACTTCACCCCTGAAGAGGTTCAAAGGAAACAACAACGCCCCGAAGAAATGTCGTATCCCGAAATGAAGGAATTTATCGCAAATCAAAAACGTGCAGGTTACGACGTTGCACGATGGGAAGTGGATTTCTTCAGTAAAATATCATTCCCGTTTGCAAGTTTTATTGTCGTGCTTTTTGGAGTTCCTTTCTCATCTATTAAACGCCGCAGTGGTGTCGGTGTTGAGTTCGGTATTGCGGTAGCTATCAGTTTTTTATATATGATTTTTTTGAAAATCAGTCAGTCGTTCGGATACAACGGCGACTTGAATCCGCTTTTTACTGCATGGGTTGCTAATATCATTTTCTTCATCGCGGGTATTTACAATCTTATTCGTGTACCCAAGTAAACGAATCGGCTATCTTGATATTCTATGAATTTCTCCTTATAATATACCTACAATAAAATGATGCTGACGTTTCTAAATCATTAAACTGATAATTTAGTATGCAAAAACTTTTTTTTATATTTATTATTTTATCTACTTCAGCATTCTCTCAATCATTCCACACTAATAAAAATTTAAAATCAACACCTAAGTCGGATGTATTTCTGCAGGGATTTTATTGGAATTCGACTCCTGGCGGTATCTGGTACGATTCGTTAGCAAAACTTGCCCCCTCATTGGCATCGGCGGGTTTTGGTGCCGTGTGGTTTCCGTCGCCGGCAAAAGGTATGGCTGGTGGATATTCGATGGGATACGACCCATACGATCACTACGACTTTGGCGAGTACAATCAAAGCGGTTCACGAGAAACTCGCTTCGGAAGCAGGCAGGAGTTGATAAATGTAATCAACACTTATCATTCGGTAGGCATACAAGTTTTTGCTGATGCTGTATTAAATCATATGAATGGCGGTGAACAAAAAATTCCTTATGAATGCAAACCTTACCCTTCGTTTCCCGATTCTTCGTACCTGCTTTTCAACTATCCTTTTGGTTCAGGACGTTTCAAAAAAAATGCATCTCACTTTTATCCTAACCTACAGTATTGCAGTGTTAATCCACCTTATCACGGTCCTTCCGATCCCGCATTTCAGTTCGGCGAATGGTTGGCTCACGAAAAACAAAATGTCCGCGACAGCTTGATAGTTTGGGGACAGTATCTGCGGCAAGTTCTGGGATTCGATGGATTTAGAATCGATGCAGTAAAACATATTGATCCAATATTTATAGGTCCTTGGCTTCAGCAGGCAAATCCCGGGGGGTATGCAGTTGCTGAATATTTCGGAGGAACATCGGAGATAGCCACCTGGCTGCATTACTGCCAAAATGTTTTCGGCGGCGATGTTTCGATGTTCGACTTTCCGCTCCGCTTCACCCTCAAAGATATATGCGATAATATTTACGGAACTTTTGATATGAATTGGCTGGATGGCGCCGGACTTATTAACTCCGGTATATCGGGTTTTGATGTAGCTACTTTTGTGGATAATCACGATTTCGACAGAATCGGATGGGACGGCAGTATCGATGTCGGGCATAGTCCTATTGTGAATAATAAAGAAATGGCTTACGCATACATTAATTTTTCGGAGGGACGACCATCGGTTTGGTTTAAAGATTATTATACTTATGGATTAAAAGGAAAGATCGATACACTTATTTGGATTCGACAAAATTTTTTATGGGGAGGAACTACAAAACGGAGTGGATTAAATCCGTGGTATGTTGGCTCGCCGATTTCACAAGCTGAACAATCGCGCGATATTTTTGTTGCCCGCCGGAACGGAGGCAACGGGAAACCTCAAGCATTTTTAGTAATGAATGATAACCCCACACAGTGGCGTGGCGTGTGGGTGAACTCGAACCATCCGAATCAAATTTTCAGAGATTTTACCGGCGTGGCTATCGATAAGCAGGCAGCCGCAGACGGTCGTGTTGAACTATGGGCACCGCCACGCGGCTATGCAATTTATATCCCCGATACTACTCAAAGTGTGAATCATCATCCATACATCCAAACAATTCCCGATTTGAAAGCATTTATAAATTCGTCTTTTGAATATCAAATTAATTATGGTGATCCGAATAACGATCCCGTTACACTTTCCTTGATTAGCTATCCAATATGGTTGAATGTATCAAACACAGGAATACTCAATGGAACTCCTTCGACCGCTGATGCTGGAGTATCGACAGTCGTAGTAATTGCAACAGATACCCGTGGTTTAAGTGTAACCGATTCATTTCAAATAAATGTGCATCATTATCCTTTAATGGATGGAGTGTTTGATGGTGATGGTATTTGGGGTTCGCCTATTGCTGTTGCCGATACAAATCCCGGTTGGGCTGGCGCTATGGCTAAAAATATTCATCTAACCGAAGACCAAAATTATTTTTATATCGGAGCGAGTGTAAAAGCTTACCAATCGTTGAATTGGGCATTCCTAATTAATACAAAACCGGGCGGCGGTTCTTCAGAAAGCTGGGGAAAAAATATTATCTACAGCCACCCGAATTTACCCGATTATATTATCAGAGGTGATTTTACCGGTTATGCTGAGGTCCACACTTGGGCAGGTTCGTTTTGGAACAATGTTGGTAGTGGAATTCAAATTTCAGATTTTGGCGAAAATATAGTTTCAGATGTTATCCAAGATGGCTGGGTAGAAATCAGAATTCTTAAATCAGCAATCGGAAATCCTTCGGTTTTTTCTGTACAATTTTATGTAACAGGAAATCAGAACGCAAACGCTACCTTCGATGCCTGTCCGAACGACGAAAACACGACCGCATGGTCGGGTATGATTACTCGATTACGGAAATATGCAATCAAAGGAGAACGTGCAATCACACATTGTAACTTGCACCTGCCTGCGAATGCAATGATTTTTCAGGGACAATCGGTTACAATTTATGGACGAGCTTTTGGAATTGGTATAACAGATACTGCTGGTCAAGCGAGCGGACTTACAAGCTGGATAGGTTACAACACAGCGAATACAAATCCTGCCTCTTGGACTAACTGGCTGCCCGCTATTTATAACGCTGATGTGAATAATTACGACGAATATAGATTGAGCTTAGGTTCGAGTTTAACAACAGGCACTTATTATTACGCAACCCGTTATCAATACGAAGGAAATAATTTTGTTTTTGGCGGTTACAGCACAAACGGCGGTGGTTTCTGGGATGGAACGATAAACAGATCGGGTGTGCTTACTATCCTGGGTCCTCCATCGGTGCCAACACTTGTTTATCCCGATACAAACGCCAACGAAATGCCTACTAATTTAACTTTTCAGTGGAATGCCTCGGCGAGCGCAACAAGTTATCGGTTGCAGATTTCTATCGACAGTAATTTTGTGGAAACAATATTCGACGACTCAACGATTACAACGACTTCAAAATATGTTAGTAAGTTACCCGCATCAACAAGATTATTTTGGAGGGTGAGAGGAAAAAATTCATACGGCAGCGGTTCGTTTTCGGAAGTGCGGAAATTTACAACCCGGAATGAAACCACAGCCGAGTACGTTCTGATGCCAGGATGGAATATGATTTCGCTGCCTATGATTGTGACTGATGGTAGGAAAAATTTAGTGTTTCCAAGTTCGATTTCGTCGGCATATTTTTACAGGTCGGATAGCGGTTATGTTACACGCGATACCTTGAAAAACCGTGCAGGATACTGGCTAAAGTTTGCACAACGCGAAACAGTTTCGGCTGTCGGAACTCCAATTCTAACAGATACTATTTTTGTCGATGCAGGATGGAATATGATAGGGAGTATATCCCAAACTATTCCGGTAGTTCAAATTGTTCAGTCACCTGCGAATATTATTAGTTCTAAATTTTATTCTTATGAAAATGGATATAGAATTAGCGACGTAATTGAGCCGGGCAGAGCGTATTGGATTAAATGTAGGACAGCGGGACAACTGATAATAAATTCCACTATCAATAAATTAATCAAAAAAAATAATTAAGGTTATTAAAAGGAGTAGTATTATGAAAAAATTTACAAGTAATCTGCTTTTAATTTTTAGTTGTGTACTTTTATTTAGTACCCTCTCATCAAGTCAGATATACCCACCCGAAGGTTTGAATATGCCGGGTGGTTTTAATGGTTGGACAAACCCTCCGTATATTAATGCGTTTGCGGGAATTCAGAAGGCAGGAGGAAAGCTGTTGGTTAATACCGAGCTTCCAACACGACGGTACAAAACTTTGATTTATGTAGCCGCAACAGGTGGCGATACAACTGCCGGAACTTATCCTTGGTTATTCACCAGCGGGCCTGCGGGTGGTTATTATAATAATAAATGGGGGGGTGTTACAGTAGCAATGAATCAATTACAAAATTATATAAAAGAAGGGGCTGATAATTCTGTAACATTAGTTAATGATAGGTATTACACAGTAAATTGGCGGGATAACGGCTACCAAAACACAAATGCAATTTGGATGGTAACATCAGCGACCCCTGTGCAATTGACTTCTGTAACCCAATCACCATTAGCAGGCAATGTTCTACCAGGTCAGTCGGTTACAGTAACAGTTGCAACAAACCTAAATAAATCGGCGGAAGAATTAATGTACATTCGATACACAACGAATAACTGGGTGTCTTCAAGTTTAGCTGCTGTAAGTTTTATCGGGAATACAGGAACTGCAACACTTCCCAGTCAGTCAGGTGGAACAACAGTTAGATATTATGCTTTTTCTACTACAGTATCCAATCCGACTTCTGATTTCGATATGTACACAATCAATCATAACAACAACAGCGGTTCGTTTTATTCGTATTCGGTTTTGTCGCCATCATATACAATCACAGCATCAGCTGGACCGAACGGAGCCATTGCGCCATCCGGAGATGTAACAGTTAATCATGGAAATAATCAACAATTTATCATAACACCAAATCCCGGTTTCTTCGTCGATAGTCTGATGGTAGATGGTGTAAAAACCGATTCTACAACAAGCTACACATTCATGAATGTAACGGCGAATCATACAATTCGCGCTGTGTTTGCTTACAAAGTAAACGTAACTTTCCGCGTGAATATGAAAGCCCAAATGAAAATGGACCGGTTTAAACCTGAGTTGGGCGATTACGTAACCGTCCGAGGCTCACTGAATAACTGGGGTAATCCACCTAACGGAAATCTTGATACTTTAAAAGATGCTGATAACGATAGTATTTATACAAAAACGATTGCTATAAAAGCAGAGCAGACTATTTATTTTAAATACTGGAAATCGCCGCGTGGCGGGCTTCAGTGGGAAGATGCTATTGGCGACAGACAATTAGTAGTTGGAAATAGCGATACACAAACACCAATAGTGTTTTTTAATAACGAAGATATACCCGTTTTTGCAACTTTTCAGGTTAATATGAAAATACAAATGAAGAAAGGAAAATTTATTCCTTCACTCGGCGATGCTGTAACTGTGCGCGGTACTTTCAACTCGTGGAGTACAATCGATACACTGACAGATATCGATAACGATAGCATTTACACTAAAACGATTCCGATTTCTAAAAATCAAACTATAAACTACAAGTTTTGGAAAACTTTTAGGGCTGGTGTTGATTGGGAAAACTTTTTCGGCGACCGGATATATAATTTAACTGATGCCGACGTTACAATTCCTTCGGTTTATTTCAATAATGAATTCCCGGATGTGAATGTTACATTTCAAGTTAATATGAAAATTAAGATGTTAGAGAAAACTTTTCTGCCTGAACTTGGCGATGTTGTAACTGTGAGAGGTTCCTTCAACGATTGGGGTAATTCGACTAATAATCCGGATACTTTATATGATGCTAATAACGACAGTATTTACACAAAAATTCTTGCGATCTCTGGTAATCAAACTATTTACTACAAATTCTGGAAAAGCGAGCGCGCCGGAATGGGTTTTGAAAACGATCCCGAAAGGCAGCATCTGCTACTTTTAGAAGATGAAGCATTGCCAATCGTTTACTTCGATCGAGACGAAACAATTGACACGGGTATTGTTGCTGTGTCGCATGGATGGAATATGGTTTCGGTTCCTGTATCAGTGTATGATTTCAGCAAAACTAATCTATTCCCGACTGCACAATCGAATGCGTTTACATATCAAGGTTCTTATTTTGTAAAGGACACTTTAACTAATGGTCCTGGTTATTGGTTAAAATTTGTTGGCGAACAAAGTATAAATATGATTGGGTCGCCAATATCATCACTTACTATTGATGTAATGCAGGGTTGGAATATGATTGGAGTTATCAGCTCACCAGTAGGTATTGGATCGATTATTCAGACTCCGGGAAATAATATCAGCTCGAAATTTTATGGATATAATAACGGCTATCAGATAGTAGATAATCTTATCCCAGGGAAAGCATACTGGATAAAAGTAAGGGAAGCTGGTCAAGTGCAATTAGTTTCGGGTGGTTTAGAAAATAAACAAGCCAAAGCCGAATCCGCCTGCAGGTCTAATAAAAATGAGATTGTGATTACCGATGCTGTCGGTAAAACACAAAAATTGATTTTTGGAGAGGCAGATATTTCGTCCCTAAGTTTTTACGAATTACCACCAATGCCTCCAACCGGAATTTTTGATGTCCGCTTTGCTTCCGGAAGTATGTTCGCAGCAAGTAAGGAAAACGTGATTCTGATATCCGACGCTGAATATCCTGTGAAATTAAGCTGGACACACGACAAATCTGTAAAAGCAAAATTAGTAGTTGACGGTAATGAAATTTCGATGAATAATCAAAGTTCGCTTGAAATTAAAAAACCAGTTTCGATGTTAATTCTGAAATTTGAGACCGGTAGTTTTATTCCGAATGAGTATGCACTTGAGCAAAATTATCCCAATCCGTTCAACCCAACGACAATTATCAATTATCAATTGCCAATTGGCAAATATGTAACGCTCAAAATTTATGATGTACTTGGTCGTGAAGTAGCAACTCTTGTAGATGAGTTCAAAGAAGAAGGATATTATGAGGTTAGTTTCGATGCTAGCAAATTAACGAGCGGTGTATACTTCTACCGACTACAATCAGGAATTTTCAATTCTGTGAGAAAGATGTTACTCCTACGTTAATCTGCCCAACGAATCCCGCCTTTGCGGGGGTAGCTGGTTAGTTCGGAGCATAATTGCTGATGCGATAAACCATGTATGATTCATTTGCGTCACAGATGACAATGTGTAAATGATCAAATTTAAAGAGCCGATTTTCTTTAGAACGTTTTCCGTTCTCAAAGTGGGAAGTCGGCTCTTTTTATTAGTGTAACATAGGTCGGTCAACGACGCTCAAATCCTAAAATTATTATCCGACTTACAGAAATGAGACTATTCATTAAACACGATTGTAATTCTTTAATTATCAATAAGTTACGGTGGGGGTGTTTGCGTTTATATAATAAATATCTCTTATATTGCCAGCGTCCCCAAAATTGATAAAAGCGCATTAACAGCTAAAGAGGATTGAAATGTGTGATATTAGTAAAAGAGGTAGAAGTTTAAAATGCAGGTCAACACGATATTGCCCTCCCCCGCATTTGTCGAATAAACAATACCCGTCAATCAATAAATATTATTAACATTCTTACGAGGAGGCGGATGCGACGAATTCGGAAATGTAACCGAAGTACGAAAGACGGTTCTTTGCATTCTTTTCTCTAAATTGTTTCAAAGATTCGAGTTCTTTTCTGGCTGGAATAATAACTTTTGGTTCCATTTTTTTATTAATGATTCCGCCACAAAAATAGGCGGGCAAGCCCACCACAAAGATTGGCAGGCAAGCCTGCAATATGGGGGACTATCAAAAATCATCGTGCGTGATAGATTCAATATGTTTTATTTTTTTTATTCTGTCTTCGTAGAATATATAGTCCTGACTTTTGACGCTTGTAAGAATTTCATCAATCTTACAATCAAAACTTTCGAATATAGAATATTTTTTAGTATTTTAGATATGGTTAACCGCACTAAAGGTAATTCATGTTATCAGTACGAAAGGTAAAAACTGGCTCTGGAGCAACAGCTGTACAAATAGTCATACATAAAGGTCATAGAGCAAAATTTGTAAAGCATATTGGTAAAGAATCTGTTGCCTTAAATGAAGAACTTA
>JBBIOD010000064.1:0-10188 GCA_037443545.1 Ignavibacteriales bacterium
TTTTATGACTAAATATGATTATCTTATGTACGGATAAATAGAGCATATTTAAGAATTTATCTGGGATTGTCTGGAAGCAATCTTTTTTTTTGTCAATTTTATAGAAAGAAAGTAGAATGAAACGAACATTTCAACCGAGCAACCGAAAAAGAAAAAACGTACACGGTTTCAGAGAAAGAATGAAAACTAAATCAGGACGTGAGGTTTTATCACGCAGACGCGCTAAAGGCAGAAAGAAATTAACCGTAAGCGACGAAGGTTAGCCATTATTTGAGATATACTTTACGCAAATCAGAAATTCTGCGCGGAGGTAATAGTTTCTGGAAAGTGATTTCAGCAGGGAATAAAATTATTGAAAAGAATATAATTTGCTATTTTCTGATTGAAGAAGCTGTTGCGGCTGAACAGAATCAATTGCGGATAGGATTTACAACGAATAAAAAAATCAGAGGCGCCGTTCTCCGGAATAAATTAAAACGCCTGATGCGCGAAAGTTATCGGTTAAATAAACACATACTCGACATAGATTCTTCAAAAAAGCTAACTCTCTCGGCAGTATTTATTTTCGGAAAAAACAACACTCTGCCGAAAAAAAATATCGAGTTCAATATTGCGAACGAAGATATTATGAACATACTCAACAAGTTGAAGATTATGATTATGAATAGGACAGATGGATGAATGTTTTAGCAATATATGTAATAAAATTTTACAGGTTACTCATCTCGCCACTGTTGCCCCCTAACACTTGCCGCTTTTACCCAACGTGTTCTGAATATGCTTTGGGAGCTTACCAGGAATTTGGTTTCTTCAAAGCAAGTTGGCTTGCAATTCGGCGAATCTCGAAATGCCATCCGTTGCATGAAGGCGGATACGACCCGATACCAAATAAAAAAGAGAATAATATTTAAGGAGTATAAATGGATAGGAACAGCGTAATTGGATTTATATTAATTGGAGTAGTTTTACTTGTGTGGATGTATTATAACACTCCCAAACCGTCCGATATTAAAAAAACCGCAGCCGATACAACCGAACAAATACAAAAATCGAATATTGAAAAAAGCCGAACAACTCCATCTCCCGAAGAAAAATCTATTGCCGACAGTGCTGGTATGTTCGGTAAATATTTTGCAGCTTTCAAAACCGGTACTGAAAAAATAATCATTATTGAAACAGATAATTATTCTGCCGAAATTACAACGAAAGGCGGATTGATTAGAAAATGGGAACTTAAAAAATATAAAACATGGGACAAACATCCTGTTCAGTTAGTTGATTTCGATAAAGGAGGCGATTTTAGTTTACTATTCAATTCGACCGATGGAAAATTAATCAATACTCGGAATTTATTCTTTGAATCAAATTATAACGCTTGGGATAAAATCACACTTCAAAACGATGCGACTTTTAAAGTAATACTAACCCTGACTCTCGAAGACAATCGGAGAATTGAAAAACATATAACATTCAAGAATAACTCTTATTCCGTCGATGTGGATTACAAACTAATTCGTTTGGAACCGGTCATCGCCAATTTTGAATATCAGGTTATTTGGGAAAATGGTATTCGCTACGCAGAACACAACAGCGCCGATGAATCGCGTAACGCATTGGCTTTGGCTTACTCAGGCGGCGAGTTAGCCGAATTGGATGCAACTACCGAAGAAGTAAGTAAAACAAATATTAGCGGCAAAACAGATTGGGTAGCATCGCGAACAAAATATTTTACCGCAGCTATAATATCGAAAGATCAGAAAAGCACCGGTGCATATTTAGAAGGTACCCACCGGAAGATGCCTAATCTTGGATTAAAAGAAGATTACAGCATTGCAATGAAAATACCTTACCACGATACACGCGATTCGCTTGCTTCGTTCATATTATTTCTCGGCCCTCTCGATTTTAATATTCTTAAACAATACGATGTCGGGCTGGAGGAAGTGCTTAGTTTAGGTCTGGCTTGGCTGATTCGTCCAATCTCCGTTTATCTCATTATTCCGCTACTGGAATTTTTGCATTCCTTTATTCCTAATTACGGTTTGGTGATAATTATTTTCTCAATCCTTATCAAACTATTGCTGCATCCTCTCTCGAAGGCAAGTTTGAAATCGATGCAAAGAATGCAGGCGCTCCAACCAATGATTGAGGAAGTTAGAACGAAGTATAAAGAAGATCCACAAAAAATGAATCAATCAATCATGCGGCTTTACAAGGAGTATGGTGTCAATCCTGCCGGTGGCTGTCTGCCCCTGCTTTTACAAATGCCAATACTGTTTGCTTTGTTCACCGTCTTCAGTTCTGCTATCGCGCTTCGTCAGGCAAACTTTATCTGGTGGATAACCGACCTTTCAATACCCGACACAATAGTTACACTTCCGTTCGTTATCCCGATGTTAGGCATTCAAGAAGTCAGCGGACTCGCTCTTGCGATGGGTATAACTATGTTTATTCAGCAAAAAATGACCATCAAAGATCCAAGGCAAAAAATGATGGTTTGGTTAATGCCGATAATGCTTACATTACTATTTAATTTCTTCCCATCCGGATTGAACTTGTACTATTTTATGTTCAATCTACTATCAATTGTTCAGCAAATATACGTAACAAAAAAACATAAAAATGAACCGCTCCGCAAAGTAGAACCCAAGAAAAAAGGGGGCGGGCTGATTGGCAAACTTTCTCAGAATATGCCAAAAATAAAAAAATAATTTGCGGGCTAAAAAAACACCGGACTTCTTGTTTTGGGGTCCGGTATTCTCACTTTACACACTAATAATGAATGAGAGATGCTGAGAAAATATTAATAATCCGGTTAAGCTCTATCGGCGATATAATTCTTTCATCGCCTCTTGTCAGGTGCTTGCGAAATAAGTTTCCTAATTCGCAAATCGATTATTTAGTGCGGAACGATTACTCCGAACTTGTAAAATATAATCCACACCTCAGCAAAGTTATTGAATTTGATATACGCGGCGGATTCGATAGCTTAAAGCAACTTACTCACCAACTCAAGCAAGAAAATTACACCATAGTTCTGGATATTCACAACAGTTTGCGCAGCCGTTATATTCGCCACTTCAGCAAACCTAAAAGTGTTCACATCGTAGATAAACGGACAGTAGCCCGGTTTTGCCTAATAAATTTTAAACGAAACTTCTACCAAAAAGAAATTCCTGTTGCCGAGAGATATCTTGAGACAGTAAAAGGACTTACGGTGGAAAACGATAAAAAAGGGCTTGAGATTTTTATACACGATAATCACCAGAAAAAAATTGCAGAGAAATTGTTACATGTTCGCTCGAGCGATATTAAACTGATAGTCGGGGTAGCTCCTTCAGCAAAGCACAACACAAAGAAATGGCAAGCCGACAAATATGTCGAGCTACTCACACGATTAGTTTCCGAACAAGATGTTCTAGTACTTGCATTCGGAGGGATTGAAGATAAACAGGAAATTGACGATATAGTAAACAAAGTAAATGATATTACCAGCAAGCAAGCGGCGGTAAATTTTGCGGGTGAGTTATCGCTACTAGAAAATGCCGCAGCTTTCGATTATTGCAATGTCGTTATAACTAACGATACCGGACTTATGCACCTCGCAGCGACTCGAAAAAAAAAGGTCGTTGCACTTTTCGGCCCTACTGTTCGCGAATTCGGTTTTTTTCCCTACGGAACTGAAAATATCGTAGTTGAAAACAAGACCCTCAGTTGCCGCCCCTGCTCGCACATCGGCTCGAAAACCTGTCCTAAAAAACACTTTAAGTGTATGCAAGATATTTCTTCCGAAAAAGTATACACCGAAGTAAAACATATTTTAAATATTCAATGAAAACCTTTTGGTTAATAATATATAATGTTATCCTGCTTCCCTTACTCTGGCTGATGATTAGGACTCTCGGTTTGTTCAAGCAAAAATTTCGTGTCGGAATTGCAGGCAGAAAAAACTTATTTTCAAATTTGCAAGCGCAACTCGCCAAGTGGAATGATGATTCAAAAAGGATTTGGTTTCACGTGTCGTCGTTGGGCGAATTCGAGCAAGCAAAACCAATCATATCAAAATTCAAAATTTCTCATCCCGAGTATAAAATTATCGTCTCGTTTTTCTCACCTTCTGGGTATGAACCATCGAAGAAATACAAACTCGCAGATGCTATCACCTACATACCTTTCGACAACTATTGGAATTCAAAAAAATTCATAAGCCTTGTAAATCCCGCTGCCGCAATTATGATACGTTACGATTTGTGGCCCAATCATATTTGGGAGTTAAAGAGGCAACGCATTCCCCTGTTGATCACAAATGCATCGATGAGTTCCGATACAATAAGAAGGTATTTTTTGTTAAAATCATTTCACCGGATTATTTACAACGAAGCCGATTACATTTTAACAGTTGGCGAAAACGATTTGGATGTTTTTAAAACGTTCAACCTCGACCATCCGAAATTTGATGTAATCGGAGAAACAAGATTCGATCAGGTAATGTTGCGAAGCATCGAATCGAAAAAGAAACATTTAATTCCTGCACACATCACATCGGGAAAAAAAATATTTGTTGTCGGCAGCAGTTGGGAAGAAGATGAAGAAGTTTTATTCCCGGTGTTTTATCGGCTTCAAAAGTATAACGCAAATATTTTGATGATAATTGCCCCCCATGAACCTACAAATCAGAATTTAGAACGTATCGAGAACGAATTGAATGGCAACACAACTTACATTCGCTTTTCAGATTTGAATGATTACAACGGAGAGAAAATAATTTTGGTTGACAGCATCGGAGTGCTGATGGCTTTGTACCAATATGCCGATGTAGCATTTGTGGGAGGTAGTTTCAAATCGAAAATACATAATGTGTTAGAACCGGCAGTTTACGGGATTCCGGTTGTGTTCGGAACTCATTATGCAAATTCATCGGAAGCAGGTCTGCTAATGAAAGAAGGGGCCGGTTTTTCGGGAAAAACTGAAGTCGAGATTTTTGAAATTTTAAAGAATCTTTTTTTACACGAGGAATTCCGTGTGCAAGCCGGAACCAAAGCGAGTGATTTTGTTAAGAAGAACCTCGGTGCAACCGATAAATTCATCGCCTATTTTAAAAAACTTTTAATAAATTAAATTATGAGAATAGCATACCTTGATACGATAGCCGGAATAAGCGGCGACATGACGTTGGCGGCTTTTGTTAGCGCCGGAGTAAGCTTAGATTCACTCGAGCGTGAACTCGGAAAATTAAAATTAGAAGGTTACAAACTTCGAGTAAAAGAAATTGTGCGAAGCGGTATTTCGGCTGTGAAATTAGATGTTGTAATTATCAACCAACCTAAATACCATAGACACTTAAAAGACATCCACCAAATTATCGACTCAAGCGAGTTATCTGAAAAAATAAAGGATAATGCTAAAAATATTTTCAAAGAACTCGCAATCGGCGAAGCAACCGTTCACAAAACGAGCATCGAAAAAATTCACTTCCACGAAGTCGGAGCATTAGATGCGATAATTGATATTGTCGGAACGGCTATTTGTTTAGAACTATTGCAGATCGAAAAGGTTTACTCATCCCCTGTAAAACTCGGCAGCGGCGGATTTGTAAATACGGAACACGGAACAATGCCCATCCCGACACCGGCTACTATCGAGATTCTTAAAAATTATCCCACCGTATTAACAAACATACCTTTCGAGTTGACCACGCCAACGGGTGCTGCGATAGTTAAGGCATTGTCGTCGGGAGTTATTTCGGTTGAAAGTTTTGAAATGAAAAATATTGGATATGGCTCGGGCAGCAAAGATTTGGAAATCCCTAATCTTCTCCGTTTAATTGTTGCTGAACTCGAAATTCTAAAAACGGATGAATCACTCGTAGTGATGGAAACCAATATCGACGACATGAATCCTGAAATTTATCCTTATGTAATCGAGAAGCTGTTTTCAGCTGGAGCTCACGACGCATATCTGAGTCCTATTATTATGAAAAAAGGGCGCCCGGGAATTTTATTATCGGTGTTGGTTGAAAAAACTAAACTTGAAAAAATTTCACCAATAATTTTTTCACAAACTTCGACGCTAGGCATAAGAATACATCACATCGAACGGCAGAAAGTTGAACGAAAGTCTATCAAAGTTGCAACCACATTCGGTGATGTTCAAGCAAAACTAATCGCCTACGAAACCTTTCAACGCATAACACCCGAATTTGAAGAGTGCAAACGAATAGCAGAAGAAAAAGGTATTCCTTTGATCGAAGTTTATAAGACGTTGGAGAAAGAATTTACTGATAGAAATATTACATCGTAAAACATCAAAGTTTCGATGACTAAGGAAACAGCCATTAAACTATCTGAATCGAAACTGAAAATGCAATAATGTAATTCTCATCAGAGAAGTGAATGTGATGTTTTGTGAAAACATATACTGCTTCTTTAGCAGGAAAAAAAAATTTTAACCAAAATTCGTTTTGATACGAAATCACTCCTAAATTCATCCCTATCGTCAAACAAAAATTGGAAGTTCATCAGGAACGGATGGATGGAACTTATACGAGTTTTTGAAACAAGACGAACTAACAGATGATTTTGAAAAAGAAATTCAAACATTGCCTTACATTGTTAAAGACCCCCACACTTTCGATAAAAAAATTGGGGTGAATATATTACAGTTCGGTTCTAAAATTGATAAGAATAGTTCAACTCTAATAGAAGATATTTTTTACGGTTAAAGAAGTTATCATTCCTTAAGTACGACTATGTAAATACGATAGTGAAAATAACTTGCTTTGCTGCTTGTATCTTGAAAACAAAAAATTCCTTAAAGCTCACTTAATCAAAAACAGTTTGATGCGAGCCGATAGCGAGTTTGATTTTAGATACAAAGAAAAATTTCAAAACTTATTTAACGAAGCCAATATCTTACAATAGTCGGATTAAAATAAACAAGCAGATGTATGCAAAACGCGGCAATTATTGCACACAAAATATTGGCATTGCGACCTCTTTTATTCTTATGAATATAGCAGCTTCTTCTAAGTTTTTTGGGGCTTCTTCTTTGCAGCCGGGAAAAGTATGTTGTTTAGAATCAAACGGTAGCCGGGCGAATTTTTATGCAGATGTAAATCTGTCGGCGGGTCGCCAACTGCATGCTGGAAATCTTCAGGGTCGTGTCCGCCATACCAAGTAAATGTTCCGCGCCCATAATTGCCATGAATATATCGCACCTCTTCAGTCCCTTCTTTTTCGGCAAGTATAGTTGTAGTTTTTTTAATCAAACTCTTTTTAAAATTTGTAGTCTGCCCCATAAAACCTTTGATTATGTTCGCATGATTTTGTGTGAGCATAGTCGGAACGGGATCGTATTTTGCCGAAAACTCGAACAAAGTGAAAAAATCGGTTTCCTGATTTACAAATCCTGCTAAATCACTCGGCGGTATATCGATATCCGAATATTCGTATCGCAAAGGATTTCGTTCGACAGTAAAATTCTCGAAAGCTAAACACTTCGAATAATCCAACATCTTTTGGAAGTTCGGATCAGGTGGATCACCGTCGTACATAACATCGCAGATGTCTGTATTCTCTGCGGCTAAAGCAATATCGAACGCATCAGTTGCCGAACACATTGCAAACAAAAAACCGCCAGAAGCAATATATTCTTTGATCTCCCGTGCGACGGCTTTCTTTAATTCCGAAACTTTTCTGTAACCTAATTCCTTCGCTTTCTTTTCATAGAGCACTTGTTGTTCGATGTACCAAGGTGCTGTCGAGAAGGAAGAATAAAATTTTCCATACTGTCCTGTAAAATCCTCGTGATGTAAATGCAACCAATCATATTCTAACAACTTTCCTTTTAACACTTCGTCGTCCCAAATTTTATCGTAAGGAATTTCCGCGTATTCTATTGCAAGCACAACCGCATCGTCCCACGGTAAAACATTTGGCGGAACGTATACAGCAATTTTGGGTGCCTTCTCGAGACGTACTACATCTTGATTATTGTTATCATCTAAAACTTCAGCATAAATTTGTGAAGCTGTTGCAGCGCTAATCTTTTCGAAATTAACTCCGCGTACCAAACACTCAGATGCAACAAGCTGATGATAGTCGATCATAAACGACCCCCCGCGGTAATTTAAAAGCCAATCTACTTCGATTCCCTTTGTCAGCGACCAGTAGGCAATACCGTAAGCTTTCAAATGTTCCGACTGCTTTAAATCCATCGGGATTAGAATTTTTTGGGCGATTAGAGGCGAACTAAGAGCAATGAGCAAAAAGCAAAACACGATAAGATAAGCCAGAATAGATATTCGGACTATTGTTTTCATAAAATATCGCCCCTAATTTCTCTTATTTTTCTTCTTGCTTCGTTGACATAAACTGAACCCGGATATTTTTCCAACAATTTGTGATACGCTTCGATTGATTTTACTGAATTTTTTAATCCCAATTGATAAACTGCTGCGAGCTTTAACTGCGATTTATCCGCATATACATTATCCGGAAATTTTTCCATTAATCGTTCGTAAGTGGATATGGCTTTCTCGTATTGCTCCATCATTGTATAAACATCACCTAAAACTACCAAAGTGTTTTCAACAATATTGGCATCGGGTTGTTTGGTCGTTAACTGCTCGAACACTTCGGCAGATTTGGCGAATTGCCTCTGGCGTTTTAATAAAATTCCTTTCGCAAAATCTTTGAGTAAGTTTTGGTTTGTCAGATTTTCCTGTATTAATACATGAAGGTCTATTGCATCGTTAGCGATATCAGACTTGGGGTTTGCTAACAGGTTTTGCAGCTTTTGTTGGGCGTCTTCGAAATTGCCCCGCAAGAAATCGGTTTCGGCGATAGCAAAATTTGCTTTCTCGCGGATGTCGGAATGAGCAAACCGCGACTCTGCAAGCCATCGAAATTTTTCAGCCCCTTTCTCAAGTTCGCCCTGCGATATAAAAACCTGACCGCTTAAATATGCAGCATCGAGGAGTACAGGAATAAAATTAATGAATTTTTTTTCTATCCGGCTAAGTGCTTCGGCAGCGTTCGTCAGATCGAATAAAGCATAAAACTCGATAAATGCAATTCGATACAACGACCGTGCGGCAAATTCTGTTTGCGGATGATTTGTGATAACTTGGTTGAAAGCATCTATCGCAGATTTATAAGATGGTTTAATTGTGAAAGGTCTTAAATCTCCGAACAAATTCAGCGTATCATCTTCAACGGCTGCTTCTTCGAGAGTTCGGGCGTAACCGAATTCCGACGCAGCAATGTTTATCGACTTTGGATAATTAATAATCACATGATCGTAAGCTCTGGCTGCCGTTGAATATGCTTTATCGCGAAAAGCACGTTCAGCAAAATTAAAAATCTCGCCTCCGCCGGCTTTAGTTTTTTCGTCAAGTGTTTTAAAAATCGAAAAGGCTTGATCATATTTCTTTCCTTCCATATATAACCAAGCCAATAGCTGAATCAGTTGCGGGTTATCAGTATCGGTTTTGAACGCTGCCTCAATAACATATGTGGCAGATTTCAATCCGTCCGCTTTTCCTGTGTACATAGAAATCCGCGACTGAATGAAGCTCAATTGTGCTGGATTTTGTTTGAGCAGCAGCAGATACTGGCGCGTTGCATCTTCGTAATTCATAGAAATTGAATACAGATATCCGATATCGGCGGCAAACAAAAATTTATCGTTTAAAGCCAATCTGCCTTTCTCGTAAACCTTAATGGCATCATCGAGCATCCGGCTTTCCACCATTGCTTTTGCAACGTTGTAATACGAATTGATGTTTCTGCTATCGACCTCAAGAGCCGACATCCAGGCATTCAAAGCTTTATCCTTCTCGTTTGCACGGGCGTAAGTTTTACCGAGTTGCGACAGTAAACCAACATCTTTCGGACGGAATTTTAATTGTCTGTTTATAATTTTAATAGCATCGGAATATCGTTTCAGTTGGTCGTATCCGCGCATCAACGCCTCGAAGAAAACAACATTGAGCGAGTCGGCGGCAAACAATTCTTCATAAATTTTTACAGCATTATTCCAATCGCCGGTGCTTTCATAAATTTGCGCCATACGGAATCTGTTATCAAGGTTTCGGACCTGAGTGTTAATAGCACCGACTGATACTAAGAACAGAATTATTATAAATATTTTTTTCATACGTGGTATTTAATATAATAAAAGTTTTGT
>JBBIOD010000065.1:0-4247 GCA_037443545.1 Ignavibacteriales bacterium
GATGTTACAAAAAAATATACTATAACCAATTCAAGCTATATTGAACATCGATAATGCTTGGTAATCAAAATAACCCATAGTTTCTCGAACTTACAAGAATAACGCTCCAGACGAATCGCTATTTTTCAAAAAAAGAGGCGAGTTATGTGGAATAGATAAAGATATTTATATTAGTCAATAACAAGATGCATCTGGAAAAAATGGGAGCCAGAACGATTAAACGATTTTTAAATCATCTTGCAGTCGAGCGACATGTTTCATCTTCCACACAGAAGCAGGCGTTACAGGGAAATTTGTATTTATATAAAAATGTATTGAATTAAAGATATTGGCTGGTTAAAGAACCGGCTGGTAGTATGCATTTTGTAAATTCCCGCTGAAAATTGACCCACCCCTTTAACAATTAAAATTACTTTCTTAGGTTAGAAAAAGCGTTTAATAATCTAAGAAAGGAGAAAGTGAAATTGATAACTATGGAAGATTGGATTACAATTAAAAATCTAAAAAAACGCAATCCGTCTTTAGGAAGCCGAGCGATAGCTGAACTATTAGGCATCAGTCGTAATACGGTCAAGATGGCATTAAAATCTGAAGATGTACCGACATATGAGCGTCAGAAAGAGATAAACCCTGAGATCAAGCCATTTCAAGAATACATCTGTGAGAGGTTGGTCGTCAAAGCAAATACTATATGGTCAATTATTCTTATTCCTTCACAATCTCCTCTGGAAAAAGCAAATTGAGGTCGCGATAAGAGTATTGAGCAGCTTTTTAAAATTGCGTAATACGACACTCAAAGTTATATTATACAGTATAATTTTAATTCGATATACTATTTCCTGAAATGGGTTAGTTATCAGTTAATGCTCACATCAACAGTAGATGTAATGGGAAGTTTTTTAACGTATAAATTTGTTGCCTAATAGCAATTAACTGAATTAAACTCCAAGAGCGTGGGTGTTATTAGCATCGATAACAATAGTCTGGAGCTAAATTGCAGGAAATTTACTTAAAACTCGGATCTGCAGTTGATTCACACAAATTTTTTGCATAAATCCTCAAAATCAATTACATTAATATAAATTGATTATTTATTTTTTCCGATTTTTATTCTTTTACGAGGTTAAATTATGCAATTAGTAACTGAATTAAAAACCGGTTCAACAATTCGGTTAGAAGGTAAATTATACCGAATTTTAGAAGTCGTTCGCCACGCCGGAACCGGTCAAATGCAAGGTTTTATGGAGTTGAAAATGAAAGAACTTTCATCCGGGCATATTACCGATAAGCGTTTGAAGATGAACGATAAAGTCGAAGAAATTGAATTATCGAAACGGTTTATGGAATATATTTATACTTCAGGCGATGAACTTTTCTTTATGGATTCTGAAAATTATGAACAAATTTCGGTTCATAAAACCCGAATCGAAACTGACAAAAGGTTTTTAAAGGAAGGTATAAAAGTAACTATAGAACTTTTAAACGATCAACCGATTTTAATCCAATTTCCAAAAGTAATCGAATTAAAGATTGCCTCCACTGGAACCGGCAGACGTGAAGGCACTGATAATACTTTGAAACCAGCAACCTTAGAAAATGGTATCGAAATTCTCGTCCCGCAATTTATCGAAGTCGGCGAGATTGTAAGAATTGACACTGAGAAGGTTAAATATATCGACAGAGTTCCTCTAAAAAAAATATGAAACCAATATTTTTTACCTTCGCACTATTTTCATTTTTGATTTTTTTCTACGCGTGTTCATCGAGGCAGTCTAATTCATTAACCACTGCCGCCGATAGTACACGAGCCATCAACGATATTTTAACTTATCGTGCGGAGTCTGATTCTTTCTTCAGAACTTCCCCCGCATCCCCTTTTCAACGCGATACGACTATTGAGTTTACAGGTTTAAAATATTTCAAACCCGATTTATCTTTCTATTTTGAATCGAAACTTTACACGTATCCAAATCCTGATACAGTTATGGTGTTGGGAACAAAAGGAGACGAACGCAAGCATCTAAAATATGGTTACTTCAAACTTTATTATCAAGGACGCGAACATAGAATCAATGTTTATAAATTCACACATTATGATTCGGTTCGATACGCTAAGTTCAAAGATAATCTGAGTTTTTGGTTCCGGGATCAATCGTCCGGGAAAGAAACCTACAAAATCGGTAGGTACGTGGAAATCGGTAGTGAAGATACTAATCCGAAACACATTTACGTAATCGACTTAAATAAAGCGTACAATCCTTATTGTGCTTATTCTACAATTTATTCCTGCCCATTGCCTCGAGAAGAAGATTTTTTAAAGTTTGAAGTTCGTGCGGGCGAATTAAATTATCACTAATAAAATTATTATGCACATACGAAAGTTATACAGAACCATCGAAAATCTCGCTTCTCAATCGTCTTCAAATACAGAAGAATTGCTTATATCCATAATTCACGCAATCATCCATTCTGAAGATATAAAAATTAAAGGTGGCAGGTTATGGAAGTTCAATCCAAAAACAAATTCATACACTTTAAAATATCAAGAAGGCGACATCTCGAAAATTAAATCTGATTATCAACTCAAACTCAAAGATTATCCGTTGTTTCTAGAGTTACCAAAATTAAGAACTTTTTTGGCTACAGAAACAGACTATTACTTAAGGAAAAAAGGAATCCTTCAATACTCGGCGACAGGTGTTGGTGAAAAAATAAAACATCAAGGTAAAATTCTCTACAAGTATATGCTTGCATTTAATACCGACAATGCCGACAAAAGCTTTGTAGATACACTCAACATTATAAGTGTTTCGCTCACTAACGTTATCAGGAGCAAGCAAATCGAACAAAAAGCGAAACGATTAGAAAAAGATTTGGACAAAGCGAGCGAAATTCAAAAAAGTATTTTGCCCGTGCACGAAGTAAAATTCCACTTTTATGATATTTATGGTCTATCATTGCCCGATCAAGTTGTAGGTGGCGACTTCTTCGATTATCTTGAGTCGGAAGATTCCGAAGATAGACTGGGCGTTGTAATCGCAGACGCCGCAAGTAAGGGACTCTCAGCCGCTACCCAAGCTTTATATGTTTCGGGGGCGTTGCACATGGGGTTTGGTTTCAATACAAAAATGAGTACGCTAATAAGCAAAATCAACAACCTCTTGAACCACGTGTTTAAAGAATCAAATTTTGTTACTCTCTTTTATTGCGAATTGAGCAACGATAAAAATGGTTTATGTATTTTTACCAATGCAGGACATAATAATCCAATTTTGTACCGGCAGGAAACGAATACCTTTGAAGCACTTGAAACTACAGGGCAGATATTAGGACCCTTTCCGAATGAAAAATATAAAACGGAAAGTACCCTAATAAATCCGGGTAACGTTCTTTTGCTATATACCGACGGCGTTACAGAAGCGAGAAACGAATTCGGAGAGATGTTTGGAGAAGACGCTCTGAAAGAGATCATACGAGATAATCATTCACTTTCGCCAAAAGAAATATCACAAATAATATTGGATAAATTATTTATATTTGAAAAACCTAATCCACATTCTGATGATAAAACATTAGTAATTATTAAACGCAACAAATAAACGAGAATGAACTCCTATGGACACTAAAAAAACAATTGCCACAATCAAATCTGTCTCAAGCAATCAAATAATAGCCACGATCAACAGCGATCTAAGCACACAATTAATAGAAGCAGAATCACCTTTCAGGATAGGACAATTAGGCTCCTACGTTTTAATACCATGTGGTGATTCCCAGATAATCGGAATCGTAACGGACAGCCGTCAAGTTTCATCGAGCACTGGCTTGATTTCTGAATCTGTAGAAAAAACTGAAATTGTAATTCAGCTTATAGGAACTCTCATACGAGGAAAATTTGAAAAAGGGGTAAACAAATTTCCGGTAGTGAACGACAAAATTCATTACACAAATAAGGAAGATTTGCAAAATATATTCTCATCATACCGTGAACAACAGTTTTCCATCGGCGAAATATCTCTTTTAAAAGGCGAGCGTCTTTTCATGGATGCCGACAAATTTTTTGCTAAACATATCGCAGTGCTTGGGTCTACCGGTTCAGGAAAATCATTCACCGTTTCCTCCATTATCCAAAAAGTGGACAAATTGGAAAACACGCACGTCATCATACTCGATTTACACGGTGAGTACGGAGCGGCATTCAAAGACACCGGAAACGTTATAAAATTAGCGGAGCTTGAACTGCCGTA
>JBBIOD010000065.1:4347-10144 GCA_037443545.1 Ignavibacteriales bacterium
TTCTCGCTCAATGTAATAACTTTGTTACTTTGAGATTGATTAACCCTCACGACCAAAGCTATATAAGAAAACTTGTACCCGAAGCAATGGAAAATTTTATAGACGTCCTACCTACCTTGCGTCAGGGTGAAGCTTTCATACTCGGCGATTCTGTTGCCATACCAGTTAGAGTAATGATAGACAAGCCAAATCCCGAACCATCCGGCGCTGATATTAAGTTTTTCCAGAAATGGCAAAAGCGTGAAGGCACAACAGATACCAAAGAAGTTATTGATAGATGGTGGAAACAGATAAGGTCGTGACGAACGCAACCTTCCGATACTCTTGCGACTCACTTAAAAAATGAGTCGCAAGTTTAGAATCATCTGCCTCTTAATATTTTCCATTTCTCAACAATTTCATCATCTGAAACAACATTATAATCATCAAACATCGGGGCAGTAAGGCAGGAATGGTTTTCTAAAATCCTCACTTTCTCGCCTATTCTATATTTTTCTTTAATCGTATCTATTCTGTCAGCAATCACTTTTCCATGTTCTTGAGTAAGCGACTGAATCTTCAAGTGTGGGTGAATGTTTTTTAAATTGTAATCTTGTATAATAACACCGAACCCACTGTAATTTTGAAGATGCACAGGTCCCATATCCTTCGACAGAGATAATGCCCCCGAATCGATAATAAAATAATCTGCTTCGGGTTGGTGCGAAATTACAGACGATAACAAAGTCAGCGCACAATCATCAATCCCGCAATTCCCTAAAAGAACTTGTGTGTAATCATAAAATACATAATTGCCTGGACGAATTTCAGTTACTCCATCAAGATGTTCAGCAACAGAAATAGTCGGTGTTGAGCCGATACTAAAAGCAGGAATATCGAGGTTTTTCTTTTTCATTCTGTCAACGAACTCTAACATTACAATTCGTTCCTGCTCAGAAATATTTATAATTTCATCTCTAGTCTTTGCCGAGTATGAATGACCAGCATGTGTGAGAATGCCGTCGAAGATGAGATATTTAGATTCTGCCAAAATTGTTGCTAATTCTTCTGCAGATTTTGAATTTGGGTTTACTCCAGATCGATGTTGACCGCAATCAAATTCAAGCCATACATTGACTTTAATACCTCGCTTTAAACACTTGGTTTCTAAAACCTCAAACGCTTCCAAACTATCAATTAATACACGGAAAGTAATTTTTTCGGAAAGATTCAAAACGTCATCAATGTAAATGGGAATAATCGGTAAAGCCCACAAAATATCGGTGAAACCAGCATCAGCAAATTTAGCCGCTTCATAAAATGTGGAGACAGTGATTCCTTTTGCACCAAACTTAACCTGTTCTTTTGCTATCTCAATACATTTGTGAGTTTTAATGTGCGGGCGCAAAGCAACTCCAAAACGATCCGCTTTGTTTTGCATCGCAATCAAGTTTTGTTGAAGTATATTTTTGTCGAGTAATAGAGCCGGAGTTTTTATTTTTTTTAATGTCATCTGATAGTTACTTTCATTTAATATCAACAACTAAATCATCACTCCTTGCTTCCCAAACTCCCTTCGTAACAATATTTTTCCGATCCAGAATGAGGTAAGAAGCATCGTACGGCATCAAATGTGGCGAAGCTGTATCGGTTAACGGAGCTATCCAACAGATCAACCCCGAACTTAAATAGGGATTATCGATGATCTGGATTATAGCCATACTATCGGAGTAGGTTTTATTTTCAAGCGTGATTGAATTCTCGTTCAGCTTGATAGGAAACTTTGGCGCAATTTTGTGAGCGATAATGTTTTCGGAGGTTTTTCCGTAAACGAAAACCCGCTCGGTTTGCAAATCGCCGAGTGTAGCAGAAGTATCCGAAATTATTTGCAAATACCAACCTGCTTTATACATTTCTGCTGAATCCCGTTTAGCTAACTCCAATAAATCCGAATACCTTGAATCTCCAAGAGCACTTCCAATTATCATCACTCCATCTGCGGGATCACGTAAATCGCTTAACTTTGGAGGAAGTTTTTGATGTTTAAGAATATTCCCGTCGGGGTCTAGAATAGCTTGAGTCGGTTTCCCTCGAGTTGTGAAGTTAAATATAACCTCATTTCGGTAAACACTCGCCGAATCGAAGCCTAACCAAAATGTTTTTTTAAGAATACCTTCCTCAGTTTTTAAACCAACCTCGACTGGAGTTGTGAACTGCTTTTCGTAGGCGACCAAACGAATTCTACCTTCGGTGAACCACTCTTCCCCTCGTTTTGTTGTTTTAACACCGTAGATTTTTATTTTGGGAATTCCCGTCTGTTCGTTCCACTGTTTAAAAAACCAATCTAAGTTTGTGCCCGATATTTTTTCAGCAAGTCTCTGAAAATCTTCTGAATTTGAAACCAGCAAAGCTCGCTGAACGGCGAATTCTTTTAACACTAATTTGTAAACTGAATCTCCGATTATAAATCGAAGCATATTATGCACATATGCAGCTTTTAAGTAGTGAGTTGGAATTGAACGCAAATCAGCTTTGCGACTCAAGGGCAAATCTTTACCCTTTGTTGAACGCAAAATTAGGGAACGTAACAGCGGAGAATTTTTAAGAGAATCGCGTGCTATTCGTTCAGAACTCCATTCGTTAAATAAGATTGAAGAATATTCGCACAAACCTTCCGAGAGCAGGGCGTTGGAGACTTCGTCTAAAAATACGGTCAGGGGCCACCACTGGTGGGCAACTTCGTGCGGCAATATCGTATTCACATTCTTGAAAGAATCTTCTGTTTGAAATGCCTGTTTCTTCACTATGATGACAGAAGGAAAGGCAGCAGCGAGTACCGCCCTTCCGGCTACCCAATCTTCCACCTCAACGATTGCAAGCTTCGAAAATCTATACGAACTAAAATGTTCAGAAAATATCGAAATTGTTTTTTCAAGTTGGGAAAGAATGCGATCACTAAATGTGGAATCTTCGTGAAACAAATAAGTCGATAATGTGTAACGATTTGATATTTGGGATCGAACTGAAAAATTGCCGCCACATATCCATCCTAATGTTTGTACAAGCTGATCGTTTTGATAAGTAAATGTCGTAGAATCGTTTTCCCTATTTTGATTTACCAATTCTCCGATTGCTATAACACTCCATCCTTTAGGAACTTGGACTGCAAATCGAACAAACTCATACGATTTTGTGCCTAAGGGAAATATTTCATTCTCGTGGAGCAGAACGGAGTTTTCTGTAAGTTCTGAGAATTCAGTCCTCCGTGTAAGTTTCTCTGTGTAATTCAGAACGAGTTCAAAATTGTTTTTGAAAGAAGCGGATATTTTCAGCACTTCTCTTTCTCGTTGATACTTTAGCAGTCGTTCATCATAGAAAATATTTTCTATTTGACAAGAAGGATTTAATATAAGTGATATTTCGGTAAGAACCTTCCCTTTAAATCTAAATGAAATTGTATCTCTAATAATGATTACCGATTCTTTTGGATACAATTTTATAAGAGCTTTATGCCCGACAATTTCGTAGTTGTCGGGCATCTGAGCATTCATTGAGTAAAATAAAAATACTAAATAGTAAAATTGTTTTACAACCTTATCAAACATTTTGTTCGTAGGGAGGTTGAACCATAGTTTGTTTCGGCTTGAATATATTGTAACCGATTAACCCACCGAGTAAACCGAATATGCTATTTATTATCAAGCTCGATATGAGACTAAACAACACACTATAAACACTTGCAGTTTCTTGGAAAGCCTGTTTAAGTGCATCCATACTTTCTTCCGGGATGTCGATATCCATGTTTTGAATATTATCCAATACAAATTGACCGACTACATTTCCAAAAGTCATCAAAAATACAACGTCGAGAACTGTTCCGACAAACGCACCAACGATTCCGGCAAAAACGCCTACTGTCAAACAATCACCTCTAGAAAATAGTTGTGTATCGGGAGTAAAGTTTTGTTTGTAAAAAAAGATTGCGAGAACTCCGCCTCCCATTATACCAGCACAGCAGAGGCAATTAATTAAATTCAAAAACGGAACAGACGATATTATTCCGATAATAATGCCTCCATAAATAACAGGAATTATTTTATCTGGTTTTTCGTGCATATATTTTTCCTCTCAAATATTTGTTAAATAGTTCGTTGAACGCTTGTTGATAAGATGGATAGATAATTAATGTCGATAATATTCCAAATATGAGTCCGCTGACTAAACGTGTAATAATATTACTTGACAGAATGCTCAAATAATTTAGTGAAATATCTAAAATCATTGGAATCGAAATGACGAATAAAAATAAAACAGGATATTTAATTTTAATTTTTTTAAATATTAAAGAGAAGCCTAACAACCCAATCAGAAAACCAAAATATATTCCCGAACACCGGGCGCAAACTGTTAACTTATGATCGTTAATATGAAGCGAACGTGAATCGTATTGATGACAGGCTTTCTCGAAAAAAGTGTATGAGGCAAGTTTATAGGTTTGTGAAAAGGGATAAAAATCCCCCACAATCGCAGGCGATATTATAAGTAAACACCAAACTGATGTGAGTATCAAAATCAGATGATATGGACGGATAAATTTCGGCATTTAATTCTTAGCAAAATTAATGTAAAATAAGGAGAGAAGCAAATTTGAAATGTGCTTATTTTTAAATATATTTCTGCACATTTTCAAACTAATTTAAAATAATTCTATGTTCAAAACACTAAATACCGAGAAGAATTTTTTAGGCATCGAAGAAGAATTTTCATCCTTCGAAAAATCTAGAGTAGTGATTTTACCGATCCCATACGAAGCTACGGTGAGTTACGGGGGCGGCACAGCCAAGGGACCGGATGCGATTTTAGAAGCCTCGCGTTATGTGGAATTGTATGATGAAGAAACCGGCAGACAAATTTATGAAGAGTCAGGAGTTGCAACAGTAGAACCATTAAATTTTTCGGGATTGAACCAGGAAGATTCTCTCGGGATAATTTATCAAGCGAGTAAAAAACTATTAAAACACGATAAATTCGTGGTCGCGCTCGGAGGTGAACACACGATATCGCAAGCTATGATTGTCCCGTTCGCTGAAAAATTTCCCAACTTATCAATCCTGCACGTAGATGCTCATTCCGATTTACGGCATGCTTATCAAGGTAATAAATTCAGCCACGCTTCTGTAATGGCACGTGTATGCGAGTATTTGAATCCGAAAAATATTATTCAAGTCGCTATCCGTGCGCAGTGTAAAGAAGAATCAGAGTTTATTCAGCAAAGAGGAATCACAACGATTTATGCTCACGATATCAGGAGAGAAAAATATAAGCGCCTCACAAAAGATTGGGACGATTACGCGATTGGGAAACTTAGCGATAATGTTTATGTAACTTTTGATGTTGACGGTTTTGACCCCTCCATAATGCCGGCGACCGGAACTCCAGAGCCAAACGGATTGTTGTGGGAAGAGACAATGACGTTACTGCGTAAACTCGGAAAAACGAAAAATGTAGTCGGTTGCGATGTTGTTGAGCTTTCGCCAATGGCGGGTCTGCATCATCCAGATTTAACAACAGCTAAGTTGGTTTCAAAAATGATAAATTACTTTGTATATTGACAATGATAGGACGATATTAAAAATTATTTTTGCATTTTTTTTCCCATTTTATTATATTTACGACCAGTTCTAAAATCAATCAATTTTTCAATCTATATTTTAATTCTTTTAAACATTCTTTAGGATTATTATGTCAATTATCGTAAGCACCCTGACTAAATCGTATGGCAGTGTTAAAGCTGTTGATGATATTTCTTTCGAAGTCC
>JBBIOD010000066.1:0-10120 GCA_037443545.1 Ignavibacteriales bacterium
ATTATCCTGATGCATACATAGCTATGATGGTCAGAAGATATACATCGGAGCTTGTTCAAAATTCTACAAGTGTCGATGAAACAATTTTATACGACGACACTAAAGGACTCGTACCTTTTTGTAAAACTTTGAAAAATCTTCGCCGCCATAAGTTTGATGTAGCTTTTATAGCTTATCCCCGGCTCAGGATTGCATTACTTCTTTTTTTGGCTGGAGTTAAACTCCGTGTCGGTTCAGGTTATCGATTTTATTCGCTTCTTTTCAACAAGCGGATATATGAGCACAGGAAAGATGCAAAGAAACACGAACTCGAATATAATTTGAGTTTGTTGGATGCGGTTGGAATCCCCTTAAAAAAAGTAGAACCCCCTTGGATTTTAGTCGGTGAAGAATTAGTCCAGAATGTGAAACAAAGGTTAGAAAAAATTGGAATAAATTCTTCAGACAGGATTGTGATCATACATCCGGGAAGCGGAGGTTCGTCGCGCGATTGGGACATCGAAAAATTTGCAGAACTTGGTAAAATTTTATCGAAAATTCAAAATGTTAAAATTGTGATAACCGGCGGGTTGAACGAACACCAACTTGTCGAAAATTTGAAGCGGGCAATCGGTGGAAATGTTGTGGGAAAAGCGGGTGAATTTTCGCTTCTGGAATTTGCAGCGTTAGCAAAGTTAGCTCAGCTACTCATCAGTAATTCGACCGGAACGATTCATATCGCAGCGGCTGTCGGAACACATGTAATCGGATTCTATCCGCAAATAACGGCATTGAGTCAGCAGCGTTGGGGCCCATACACTGAGAAGAAAAAAGTTTTTACTCCATCAGGTAAACCGGCTGACTGTAACAAATGTAATAAAGGGGAAATAAAATGCGAATGTATGGATACAATTTCAGCAGATGAAGTTTTTAAAGCCGCGAAAAATTTTCTTAATCAACAGAATAAATGAATTGGAAAATAAGATGAACAAATTTAGTAAAATCATCATCGTTCTTTTGTTTGTTACGGTATTCGCTGAAAATGCGTATCTCCAAAACTTAACAAATGATACTATTAACCGCAGTCAGATTGTCGCTGAACTGCGAAAACATAAAAACGATGCTTTCACAGTTGGCGAACATTTAGAATTTGATGTTCGGTATGGATTTATAGTAGCAGGCAAAGCAGTTTTGGAAATTCCGAAATATGAAGTTTACCAAGGCCGTAAAAGCTTTTACATAGAGTCGCGTGTTAATTCGCTCCCCTTCTTTTCTACTTTTTATAAAGTTGAAGATAAATATGTATCGGTAATTGACGCTGAAGGAATCTTTCCTTGGCGTTTCGAGCAGCATATCCGAGAAGGTGGATACAAACGCGATTTCGAAGCCGAGTTTGATCATACTTTAAATATTGCGAAAACCAACGAGGGGACACATCCAATCGATCAGTATGCCCACGATATTCTTTCAGCTTTTTATTTTACACGAACGCTCGATTTTTCGAACATGAAACCCGGTCAAAAAACAGAACTGAAAAATTTCTACAAAGATACTATCTACGCGTTGGAAGTAAAATTTAAAGGGAGGCAAAAAGTCGATGTAAAAGCAGGAACTTTCAACACTATAATCATAGAACCGATAATCCAAGGAGGCGGATTATTCAAAGCCGAGGGAACATTGCTTATATGGCTGACTGATGACGAGAAAAAAATTCCGGTGATGGTGAAATCGAGAGTAATAGTAGGTTCAATAACTGCCGAATTAACGAAGTATTCAGGTATTCCGGGCGGAATTAATGCAAAGGTGAAATAATGAGAAACTCTAAACAAATTGATATAAAAAAAGTAAAAACCATATCAATCAAATCGCGAAAAAGCAAAGTAACCCCCGATGCTTTTGCAAAAATTTATGAACCGGGTAAAAACAGCTTGCAAAGTTTTTTCGGTTCGTTTCCGAATATACTTGCAGCAAAAGATTTAAATTTGTTCGTCGATATTATTCTACAAGCTCGCAAAAAAAATAAACCGGTAATTGTTCTGATGGGGGCACACGTGATAAAAGTAGGATTGTCGCCTCTGATTATCCACCTGATAAAAAATAATATTATAACTGCAATCGGAATGAACAGCGCCGCTGCGATTCACGATGTAGAAACTGCTATGTTCGGTAAAACATCGGAAGATGTTGCCGCGAATATTTTAGATGGATATTTTGGGATGGCTCGCGAAACAGGAGAGTTAATAAATGTTACATTGCAGCAATCGAGCCTCCAGACCGACATGGGTTACGGCGAAGCAATCGGAATGGAATTGATTAAACGAAAAGCACCCAATTTACAATATAGTATTTTAGCTTCTGGTATTAATTTGAACGTTCCGGTAACAGTTCATGCTGCGATCGGAACGGATATAATTCATCAGCAGCCAACGATGGACGGGGCTGCGACCGGCGAGATGTCGTTCCGTGATTTCAAAATTCTGTGTAATGAAGTAAAAAACCTTGTCGACGGCGGCGTTGTTATGAACATCGGTTCGGCTGTAATTATGCCCGAGGTATTTTTAAAAGCTCTCACAGTAACACGGAATCTCGGATATAAAACTGCTAAGTTTGCTACTGCCAATTTCGATATGCTGCCCCAATACCGCCCGTTTATGAATATAGTAACACGACCTACCCAAGCAGGCGGTAATGGATTTAATTTTATAGGCCACCACGAAATTATGATTCCGCTTTTGTTTGCAATGATTAATGAACGAAGTAAAAAATGAACTTTTTAGATCGTCATAACATTTCGCCTGTGATGTTCGCTTTTATTTCTCTCGTTATTCTTTTTACTACTTATCAGATAATCGGGGGAGCGCTTGCCTATCTGTTCTTTCAAGGTCAAGTCAACGATCAAACCGTGAACGGTATCAGATGGCTGACTGCTTTTAGTCAGATTATATTTTTGCTCGTTCCCACAATACTGCTCACAAAATTGGTCTCATATGATATACGCGATTATTTAAGATTCAAATCGACAAGTTTAATCCAAATTATTCTTGCAATGTTAGGGATGTTTGTACTAAGCCAGATGCTTCAGGTCTATTTAACAGTTCAGGAGATGATTCCATTACCCGAGAATATTCAACCATTGGTAGAATCGATAAAAAAATCTATCGAACAATTATACAAGCAAGTTGCCGGAGCTTCAAATATTCAGGAATTGCTTTTTGTGCTCTTTGTTATTGCGGTTGTTCCGGCGTTCGCAGAAGAGTTTCTTTTTAGAGGTTTTGTACAAGGAAGTTTGGAGCGCGGACTGACTCCCTTAAAGGGGGTTATTTTCACCGGAATTATTTTCGGAGCTTTTCATCTTAATCCGTTTACATTCGTTCCGCTTGCAATCATCGGAATTTATTTAGGTTTCTTAGTTCTAAAATCGGGTAGCTTAATGGTCCCGATCGCAGCTCATTTTTTTAATAATGCCATTGCAGTTATTGCTATTTATCTAAACTACGACGATGATGCTTTAATCACCGGAAAACCATCCTCAATGTCTCCCGAAATTTTACTATTATCGTTCGTGTTTTTTTTATTGGTTTTTTTCGTCATAATGTATTATTTTATTCGTGCATCTAACTTACTAACAAAAATAAAAAGCGAGGTATAAAATGCCATACTGTCCCAAATGCAGTTACGAATATGTAGAAGGGAGCACAATTTGTCCGGATTGTAATTACACTTTATTTGCCGGAGAACCGTTTACGTGCTTCAACTGCGAGGAATTATTAATTGAAAAACATGTTTTTTGCCCCCATTGCGGTTATCTCCAATCCGAATTTCTGGCTGACGACGATGAAATAATGTGTGAAACCCACACCAAAGGTCAAGCATTAGGTTGTTGTGTAATCTGTGGAAAAGCCGTTTGTACTGATTGTTCTGTTGAACATCAAAATAGGATTTTTTGCAGTCAGGACGAACACGTTAAAATATCAGAAGATTGGGCTGTAGTTTTTACGACCAACATTGAATACGAGGCTGAAATGGTAAGGGCAAACTTAGAAGGGGCAAACATTCCTTGTATAGTGTTTTCACAGCGCGACCACGCTTTAGGACTTGTAATCGGTGATATGGCTGTTGTGAAGGTTATGGTTTATAAGGAAAACCTTGATGAAGCTGAAGAATACCTAAAAAAAATTGACCTCTTCAGCGAAGATTCAGAAGAGGAATAGGATTATAAATTGAACAACCTTATTGTCCGTATCCTGACAGCCGTTTTGGCTATTCCAATAATTATATTTCTTGTAATTTTTGGTGATATTATTTTTCTATTGTTCGTTTTAGTTATTTCGTTTTTAGCTCAAAACGAATTTTATAAATTAGCTACCATTAAAGGATCGAAACCGATAGCCGGTCTTGGTTTATTTACGGGGAGCTTAATTATTTTATCCTTCTTCCATAAAAAGATTCAATTTTTTGTAGTCGAGTTTTTTGAAAGGTATAGCTTACTTATACCTTTCCCTTCTCAAACACAGTTAATCTTGATTATTTCGGTGTTTGCTGTTATTACAATTTTATTGGTGGAGATGTTCCACAACCGGAATAATGCTATTCTAAACATTTCAACAACAATATTAGGAATTTTTTACGTTCCACTATTTTTGGGGACCTTGGTTGGCATACGCGAGTTATTCATACCCTTCGATTTTCCGGTTTACCGGTATTTTCCTGTCGAAGTAAATTTATCTGATAGTATAAAAGATCAGATTTATTTGTGGGGAGGATATACGGTTTTGACAATTTTTGCAACGATTTGGATTTGCGACACCGTGGCATATTTTGGCGGCAAAATTTTCGGGAAGCATAAACTTTTCGAACGCGTGAGTCCGAACAAAACTTGGGAAGGTGCCATAAGTGGATTTATTTCTGCGATTGCTTTTGTGCTAGTCGCAAAATATCTTGTTCTCGATTATTTAGCGGTTGAGAATGCAGTAGTGATTGGAGCTATCGTGGGGGTCTTCGGACAGTTAGGCGATTTAGCAGAATCGAAATTGAAGCGGGATGCCGGTGTTAAAGATTCATCAACACTGATTCCCGGACACGGCGGAGTGCTCGACCGTTTCGACAGCGTGTTATTCGTTGCCCCGATTGTTTTTTTGTTTTTAGATTTTGTGGTGTTTAGTTAAAATTTGAGGTGTTATTCTCCAGCCGCAACCAGAGCTGGTAACACAGGGGGATTAGTCAATCGAAATTCGGTTGTTCATATTTTTTCCAAATAAGGTTTGATTGATAGGATCACGCCACGATGTTTTGCATTGATTATAATGCTAATAGTTCCAGAAACCATTACTTCAAGTTTTTCTGCCTTTACCCTCGCTCTTTAAGTCATCAAATATAATTTTACTTTAAGGGGTTTCAATCGCTAAGGCTATTACTCGGGCCGTAGGTTTTTTTTTAGCAGGTCCAATTCTCCAATGTTTGTCAACGCAATAAAACAGCCTTCAAAAAAAAGTTTGCCATTCGCAAATAGCCGGGTTGCAACAAGCATCGCAATATTTTTGTCGTCCAGATTAACTGGAACAGGTAAAATATCTGTAATCGAGTTTTTTATTCTGTAACAATTTCATTAAATTTTTAGCATGAAATCGAATACTCAAAAAATTGCCGTTATTACACTCGGTTGCGCCAAAAATGTTGTCGACTCTGAAGAACTTTTAAAACAAATTGACTCAAGCGACTACTCAATTGTCAACGATCCTGAAGATGCAAACGTTGTCGTGATTAATACATGCGGATTTATAAACGATGCCAAATCAGAATCAATCGAAACGATTTTGCAAGCCGCCAAACTTCGTATGAGCGGAAAGCTCGATAAACTAATCGTGATGGGCTGTCTCTCCGAAAGATACAAAGCTAACCTGCTAAAAGAAATTCCAGAAGTGGATGCATTCATCGGCGCTAATAAGGTTGATGTAGTTACAAACGAACTCGGTATAAATTTTCGATATGAACTATTAGGCGAACGACTTCTCACCACACCAAGTCATTATGCATACCTGAAAATTTCAGAAGGGTGCGATAATCCGTGCTCGTTTTGTTCAATCCCGATTATGCGTGGCAAGCATATTAGTAAACCGCTTGAACGTGTGGTAAAAGAAGCAGAACGGCTTGTTGCATTGGGTGTAAAAGAATTGATTTTGATTGCTCAGGATACAACTTATTATGGGTTAGATATTTATGGAAAACGTTCGCTTAAAGACTTGCTCGAGCGTTTATGTAAGATTGATGATGTTGAATGGATACGATTAATGTATGCCTATCCGGCAAAATTTCCATCGGATATCTTGGATTTGTTTGTTGGAAATGAGAAACTTTGTAAATATATTGATATACCGATTCAACATATTTCTGATAAAGTTTTGAAATCAATGCAGCGCGGAATAAGCACGAGCCAAACGCGCAAATTGCTAGAAAAAATCAGATCGAAAGTTCCCGGTATCGGTTTGCGGACTTCTTTGATCGTAGGTTATCCGACTGAAGGAGAAAAAGAATTCGATGAGTTAGTTGAATTTGTGAAAGAATTTGAGTTCGATCGGTTAGGTGTTTTTAGCTACTCGCAGGAAGAAAATACAATTGCTGAACTTTTGGGCGACCCTGTCCCTGACGAAATAAAGGAAGCCCGAAAAAATAAGATTATGGAAATACAGAGTGAAATATCATTCAAGAAGAATCGCAATCTTGTTGGTTCAGAAATAAAAGTAATCGTTGATAGCAAGACTGCTTCGGCGGCTTACTGCCGGAGCGAATTCGATGCGCCGGAAGTCGATAACGAAATAATCGTTGAACCGCCGGCTCATATCAAAGTAGGAATTTTTTATAAGGTTACTGTTGTTGATAATTTTGAATATGATTTGTTTGCTGAAATTAAAAAACAGAAATAATATGAACTTTAAAATACTTCTAATAATCCTGTTACCTGTTCTTGGGTCTTTTTCGACAGTATCGCAGGTTGAAACCCACAAAGCTGCTGAAATTGGAATACCCAAAATTTTTATCGAAGTACTGGGTTTTGCTTCAGATGTTCCTAACGAGAGCCGGCTTGATGTGTACATCCAAGTTCCATACGACGCAATATTTTTTGTTAAAAATGCCGACATCTTTCTCTCTAATTATGAACTCATAGTAAATATATACGATGTATCGAACAACTTGGTCAAAGAAAAGCTGTGGAACGAATCAATCAAAACATCTACTTACGAGGAAACAGTTTCGCCCAAACTCAATAAGCTGAGTCAGCAATCGTTTCAGTTGCCCGCCGGAAAGTATAGCTTAGTCGTCCAAATCAGGGATATGGAAACGAAAAAAGGGGCAAAATTTTCTAGGAATGTAGAGTTACGCGATTTTCGGCAACAAAAATTTACGGTCTCCGATGTAATGCTTCTGAGCAAACTTACTGTCGTAGGTGAAAAAAAGATCATCATTCCCAATATTTCAGGCAATGTCGTTGATTTAGGAGAAGGTTTTTTTGCTTTCGCCGAAGTTTATAATTCAACAGATGCTGATTCAGTAGAAATTGTATACGAAATTTCTAAAGATAAAAGTAAAACTTTGAGATCCGGAAAAGAGACACAACCGTTAGTTAAAGGAAAAAACAGTCTGTTTTTTAAAATCAATTCGGGTGATTTACCGATGGGAGATTATACATTGGAGATAAAAATGAATCCCAATTTACAGCAAATAACCACCTCGATAAGCAGAAAGTTTTCGATTTACTGGCGAGGGATGCCTGTATCAATCGTTGACCTGGATGCAGCCATTGATCAGCTAACTTATATCGAACAAGCTTCCGAGATAGCGCGAATTAAAAAACTACCATTCAACGAACGGTTGGAATCGTTTAAAGAATTTTGGAAAAAGAAAGACCCCACACCTAACACGGAACGAAACGAATTGATGGAAGAATATTATGCGAGAGTCGAATATGCGAATAAAAATTTTAAACACTACATTGCCGGCTGGAAAACAGATATGGGGATGGTTTTTATAGTTTTCGGTACACCCAACAACGTCGATCGCCATCCGTTTGATATCGACTCTAAACCTTACGAAGTCTGGTATTACTACGAATTAAATAGGCAATTCGTTTTCGTTGACCAAACCGGCTTCGGTGATTATCAGCTGACCACGCCAATATGGGACGTTTGGCAAAGACCAAGATGAACGACTGAACAAATTTTGTATAACCGATGAGAGAAATCGTAACACGGCTTTCGTTGTTTTTCGTTTTTCTTCAAATCTTTACTGCAAACATCAGCTTCGCCCAACCGCAAAAAATAATACGTAATATTGTTTTCTCACAACCTCTTCCAGACTTTTCCGAAGGTTTCCTCCTCGATAATATTTCTTCAAAAATAAATGATGCCTTCAACGCTGAATACTTAGAGAAAGATTTAGATAAGCTTCGTTCTCTTTTTATAGCAAACTGCTATTACTTCTCCGAGGTTAGTATCGATTCATTACATTATTTTGATGATAGTTCGTATGTAAATATTTTCATTCGAATCGAACCGAATAATAAATCTTCAATCAGGAAAATCATCATCAGCGGAAACACAATATTTTCAACCGACAACATCTTGAATAATTTTAGCACAACTGTAGGAAGTTGCTTACAGAATAAATTACTCGAAACCGATATTAACAATCTTGTAACGAGGTACGAAGAATCAGGCTATCCACTCGTCTCTATTGAGGTTACAGACATTTCTGTTGTGGACGAAGAAAATGCTATCGAAGTAACATTAGAAATTGAAGAGAGTTTAAAAATCAGAATCGATAGGATTCAGATTGAAGGAAACACCGAAACCGAAAGCGGTGTGATCATTCGCGAGACTCGTATGCAACAGGGGGAAATTTATTCACAATCAAAAATTCAGAAAATACCACAGCGGTTGAACCGTATGCAATTATTTTCTTCGATCAGTGAACCTCAATTATTTCTTTTACAAGATTCAAATTCTGTTGCCGATACAATTTTATCGTCAATTATAAAGGCATCTCGAAAAGCCGTACTACCGACATCGTCGGGTTTGTTGATTAAAGTTACTGAAGCAAATACAAATTCTTTTGACGGTGTTGTTGGATATTTGCCTGGCTCGGTTTCCGAAAAAGGATATTTTACCGGACTTGTAGATGTTACGATGCGGAATCTTTTTGGCACTGCACGCAAACTGAATGTCAAATGGCTGAGAGACGAACGGAACTCGCAAGAAATCGGAATCCGTTATACTGAACCGTGGTTGCTAAATTATCCCGTAAATCTTGCGGGCTCATTTTTTCAGCGTCAGCAAGACACAATTTATGTGCGGCGTTTTATTGAACTTAAATCAGAACTGATGATTAGTGATTTGTTTTCGGTGGGAGTGTTGTTCAATCAGGAACATATTATTCCATCATCCGAAACTGCAACACGGTATGTAAATAACAGCGGTACTGCCTCGATTGGTTTCGATGTTCATTATGATTCCCGCGATAATATTTACAATCCCACAAGCGGCATCAATTATAAATCCGATTATCGTTACGGGCGGAAAAAATTTTATACACTAAATTCAGTTCAAAATGTTCAACGAATCGGAATTGATGTTGAATGGTTTCAAGAAACTTTCATCAGGCAGGTCGTGGTTGTCGGGTTGCACGGTAAGGAACTGCGTGCGGGAACTGTGGAGGTGAGCGACCTTTTTAAATTTGGCGGTGCAAACACATTACGAGGATATCGCGAAAATCAGTTCCTCGGCTCCCGGATAGTTTGGTCGAATTTAGAATATCGTTTTTTAGCCGGCAGCAAATCGTTCTTTTCCGGCTTTTTTGACGCAGGATATTATTCAAGAAATAGAAGCGACTTAAATAATATTACAGAAAGTGTCAAATTTGGTTACGGCGTAGGTATGCGGGTTGAAACTGCTCTGGGAATTATCGGTGTGAGTTTGGCACTCGGTAAAGGAGATACTTTTAATCAAGCAAAAATACATTTCGGATTAATAAACGAGTTTTAGGAAATGAAACAGATAACAGCATTAACATTCGAGCGAGAACTTTGGCTAAGGGGTAAACGATTTGTTGCCGGGGTGGATGAAGCCGGTCGCGGACCGCTTGCAGGACC
>JBBIOD010000067.1:0-10105 GCA_037443545.1 Ignavibacteriales bacterium
ATGACCAAAGCATTTGCACAACGTTACCAACAATCAAGGGGGTGAAAACCATCTATGAGTTCGGAACTTAAAAAAGAAACGGTCAAAAAGAACTCGTACTCTCCTGTATGATGAACGAGTTGATAAAACATTGAAACAACTTTGGTACATCGCAGACGGTATTTGTGATAAACGACTTGCTCAGTTCATACGAGACTGTTTACACACATTCAAGGTTTTTAAGTGAGGCAATAGTTTAGGAGGTTTGTTTTTTCCTCGTGGTTTCACTAACTTAAATCAGTTAAGTAGTCTCTGATTATACAGAATATGTTATGTTTTCAAATAAAATCATTTTCAGTTTTACGATTGTTCTCTTTTTTTATGGTTTAGCCATTCCTCAAACAAACAATTCCCCAATACTTACTATCGAAGATAATATGCAAATCGACAGTAAGGGAATTCCGCGAGCTGTCTGGAATGTTGCAGAAGGCTCTTACAAAGGGGCTCCCGCCGATATAGCAAAAGAATATTTAAAAAAGCATTCGCGTTTATTTAAATTAAAAGAGGACGTATCCGATCTCGAGATTAATACTATTCAAAAGAGTCCCGCGGGAACGCACGTTCGACTGTTTCAAAAAATCGGAAACACTCCTGTTTATAATTCGGATATTGTTGTGAGTGTGGGGAAAAACAATGTCGTCGATTTTGCTATGAACAACTACAAACACAACCTTAAACACAAAACTCATCCGTCAGTTGACGGACCAAAAATAAAAAGTTTTGAGGCAGTTCGGATTGCAAAAAACTTTTTAGGCGGTGTTGAAAAATTAGTAGCCGAACCTTCAGCAACATTGATGTTTTATACTGTTGATGACGAAGCTATACTCGCATATCGGGTTTCAATTCCCGCTGTCGAGCCACGGGGCGATTGGGAAATTTGGGTTGATGCAATGACAGGTAGAATTTTATCCTCCACCGATAGAATAGTTTACAACAAATCAGACAATAAACAAAAACATTTTTTTTCATCCTCTAACACTCAATTACCTGTAAATCCTGCAATGCAAAGTCTAACGAGCAAGGTTTCTGCTACAAATCTCACATCAAGTTTGCGGCGGTTAGAGGCATTCGGTCAGAGATCTGTTCTGGCTACGTCTTCGTCCGACTCTCTTGCCCGCTCTCGGGATTGGATTGTTTCGCAATTTCAATCTTATGGCTATACCGATATATTTCTACACGAATTCACATACTCCGGAAGAACACTCCAAAATATTGTTGTAACAAAACCCGGTGCCATTTCTCCTGATACAATCGTCAAGCTAATCGGTCACTACGATACGGTGAACGAGCATGGCGTAAACGATAATGGCTCCGGTATTGCGTTGATACTTGAAACTGCTCGGATTCTCTACTCTAAAACTTTTAGATATACAATTCAATTTGTATGTTTTTCGGCTGAAGAAGTTGGTCAATTTGAGGGGAGTAAGGCATACGTCCAAAATATTGTTGTTCCGCAAAACCAAAAAATAAAATTAGTAATCAACGTTGATGAAATCGGGGGCGTCAAAAATGATCCAACTCCAATTGTAAAAGTTGAGAAAGATACCAACCAAAATCCTCTCGGAAACAATCAGGCATCGGCACTCTATACAGACACGCTCGCTACCCTGACAAGTTTATACTCAAATTTACAAACTGTTGTTACTTCAGCATACCGTAGCGATAATGTGAATTACGAAAAGGCAGGCTATGTAATCACAGGATTTTATGAGTATATTCGAACTCCTTATTTTCATACCGTAAACGACTCATTGATTTATAACGATACAACGTACGTTTATGAAATTACTAAAAGTGCAGTAGCTGCTGTTGCCTACTTTTCACAACTTGTCCCCACCGGCTACATCTTCGATCCCGACCCTCTCACGACTGCAAGAGCAACTTACGGTTCAGCAGGATTTTCGGATAATAACGATTCAACATCGGTACAATTAGATTCGCAGAGGATTTTAGTCCCTTTAAAAGATTTAAAATTTCAAGACGGTCGTTATTTTTTAGAAGGACCTTTTGTGAAAATTACAGACTGGGATGCACCGTATAAAGTTGTGGCGAGTTCAGCCGACCCTGATTCGTTCCGCTTCAATCGCTTTGACGATGGCTTTGAGGATGTAATGGTCTATTATCATATCGACAGCTCGCAGCGATATTTGCAGAAGTTAGGTTTTTACATCCCGACTTTGTTGGGACACAACTTGCCGATTCAAGCCGATGCGCACGGTGCAAATGGCGCCGATAATTCGTACTATTTGCCCTCAACGAATATGCTTTCGTTTGGGGAAGGGGGCGTCGACGATGCTGAAGATGCCGATGTAATTCTTCATGAATACGCTCATGCTATCCACTTTGCAATTATTCCGAATTGGCATACCAACGGCGAACAAGCAGCTCTCGCCGAGGGATTCAGCGATTACTGGGCTGCATCATACTCACGCAAACGTGGTTTCTGGGTCCCATCCGACCAGCAATTTAATTGGGTGTTCAAATGGGACGGGCATAATCCATTTTGGAGGGGAAGGATTTTAAACTACGAAGCACTTTATCCTTCGGGGCTCGTATCCGACTTTTATAAAAACGGACAGATGTGGTCGTCAACTTTGATGAATATATGGAGTGATATTGGCGCCGAAATAACCGACAAACTTGTTGTCCAAAGTTTTTATTATTTAGCTCCATCGGGTGTAACAATGACTACTGCGGCACAAGCTGTAATTCAAGCCGACCGCAATTTGCACAACGGCATCAATCTGCCAACTCTGATAAAATGGTTTGGGCAGCGAGGGTTTATCAGTTCTTCAAACTATCTACCCAAAATAATACACACTCAGCGCAAGGACAGCGAGAATTTATCAGGTCCTTATCAGATTACGGCTAACATAATTCCCGAAACGGCATCGCTCGATGCAAATTCACTCAAAATAATTTGGGGGCGGAATGGTGTTTTTACCGATACATCTGCTTTAATAGCAACCGGAAATCCAAACGAGTTTTCAGCTTTTATTCCGGGAAACGAGTCGCCAGCAACTTACCAGTATTTTATAACTGCAGCCGACATTTATAACTTGAAATCTACAAATCCTGCAAATGCCCCGGCACAATTTTTCACTTTTTATGTTGGCACTGATACAATCAAGCCGGTTATTTCGCACACAAAAATTAATGACGTTCCAAAAAATTTATTCCCTCCTCAAGTCAAGGCAAGAGTAACTGATAATATTGAAGTCGATTCGGTTGGAGTCGAGTATTATACAACGCCTGGCAATCAATCAGGATTTTTTGTCTTAACGCGGACGGTGTCCGATTCGTTCGCAGGATATTTTAATATTGATACATCGTTTATAAACAATGGCGATTATGTGCATTACAGATTGATTGCGATTGATTCATCAAGCAGAAATAATACAGTCTATTTACCCGACACGGGTTACTTTGCATATCGGATTACCGGAATGGTTGATGTTGTTAAAGTTAATTCTGAGATTCCTGATAAATTCTTTTTATCACAAAACTATCCGAATCCATTTAATCCCTCGACGGTTATAAATTATCACCTGCCAACAGGGGGTTATGCAACGTTAAAAGTGTTTGATGTTTTAGGAAGAGAAGTTGCGACGCTGGTTAATGAATATAAAGAAGCGGGAAGATATGCAGTTAGTTTTTCCGCCGTCGGTGGTGTGCCTGCTTCGGGAGTGGCTACAAATAGATTAACGAGTGGTGTTTATTTCTACCAGCTTGTAGTAAGTTCAACCGGACAACCCGGTGCCGGCTCGTACACTTCTGTCAAGAAGATGGTTTTGATGAGATAAGGACATTTGTCCACATGTTTGTTCTGTTAAATAGGAATCAGGCGACTCACTTCTTCGGTGTGAATTCGAAGGGGATAGAAACATATATCGGGATTGCGTTGCCATTCAGAACTGCGGGTTTAAACTGCCATTGTGTAACGGCGTTTAGTACCGGCTCATTCAAAATCTTTACGTCCGATTTAAGAATTTTTAAATCTTGAATATTTCCCTCTTTATCCACTAACCCTTTTACCCACACTTTTACAGGTTTTGTAATTTCAATCTCCGATATATTAGGGTTTACTGTAACGATTGGTTTTGGATTCTCGACAACACTCTTTACAGGAGGTTCTGTAAAAACTTTGCTATCAGGTTCGTACATCGGTATATTTTTATCGACAGTTGTATCGCCCGGAATGATTTTGATATAGTATTTTATCCCTTCGTCTCCCATCGGAGGATTAAATTCAGAAACAAAATCTTCATAAGGGTCTTCAAGTAAAGGGGGCGGAGGGGGAAGATGATCTTGACTATTTGTTATAAAATTCAGGAATGTCAGGCAAAATATAAATGTTCCGAATAAAATTAAACGCTTCATAGTGTTACCTCTTTAAAGTTTCTATTAGTGTCTTTTCAATGAAAATTGTAATTTCAATTCTTCATTGAACGCATCGAAAGCCGGTTTATCAAATAAAACAAAACGTATCAATTTTAAGTTTTGTGATTTTTGAAGAAAGTCGATTGCTTCGAGGAGCATAACATTAGCGCAATGGAAAATCGAAAAACCTCCCACACCAGTTCCGATAGCGGGAAGACTCATCGACTGAATTTCCTTCAATTCAGCCAATTTTAAAGAGTTTTGAGTAGCTAGTCTTACTATATTCGCATCAGTGTTCAAGTCTTGCCCCATCACGGCGGCATGAATCACAAATTTTGCTTTAAGCTTTCCCCCCTTTGTAATAACTGCTTGTCCGATTTCGATAGGACCTTGCGCAATCGCTTCTGCCTCAATTTCTTGACCGCCTTTGCGTTTGATAGCTCCTGCAACACCGGCGCCCATCCACAAAAAATTATTAGCCGCATTTACGATAGCTTCTGTTTCTTGCTCTGTTATATCGCCTTGCAATATATCTAAGGTGTGTTTAGCAATGTTTACTTTCATACAATTGGTAGTTTGATTTTTAGAGTAGTACCTTTTCCGACTTCGCTATCGATCTCGACTGTTCCGTGATGATCATCAACAATTTTTTTTACGATAGCCATGCCGAGTCCAGTGCCGTGTTTTTTCCCGTAAGTGAAGAAAGGTTCAAAGATTTTCGATTTAACTTCCTCTGTCATACCCACACCCGTATCAATAAACTCCATTATTAGAGAAGAATTTTCTTTAAAAACAGAAATCGTGAAATTTCCCCCCTCCTTCATAGCATCGGCAGCGTTTCCGGCAAGATTATATATTACACGCATCATTTTATCGTGGTCTAAATTGAATATGCCATCAAAGCTAATCTTTTTTGTAATGGAGATATTCCGCTTTGCAAAATCTTTCTCAAAGAAAGCAATAACATCGTTAATAAATTGTTCAACATTAGTGGCTTCAAAGTTTGTAACAGCAGTACCTCTTGAGAAATCGAGAATTTCTTGCGTCATTTTTACGAAGCGATCAATTTGGCGGACAATTTCGTCTGTCATTTTCGCAGCTTCCTCGTTTCCTACTTTGCTTTTGAGAAGCTGAGTATAGAGCCTCATTGTAGCCATCGGATTTTTTATGTCGTGGATAATTGTGTTCGCCATTCGTCCTACAGCGGAGAGCCGCTCGCTTTGGACCATCTGCTGAGCCATATTCGTATTCTCTATCGCTATAGAAGCATGAATCGAAAAAGCATTGATATAATCTTCGTCTTCTTCAGTAAAGTTACCTTTCTTTTTATTCAATAACTGGAACACTCCCAATATTTTTCCATCCTTATTTTTCAGCGGCATACACAAAATTGATTTTGTTGTGTATCCTGTTTGCTTATCGATATCAGGATTAAATCGTTCGTCATTATGCGCGTCTGAGATATTTATAGTAATACCGGTTTGTGTAACATTGCCCGCAATTCCGGAATTAATCGGCAAACGTATCTCAGATAATTCGTTCCCTTGAAATGCTTTCGACCAAAGTTCTTGTTTAGTTTCATCTATCAGGAAAACCGTTCCTCTGTCGGCATTAGTAGCATTGACAGCATTCGATAATATTATCGGAAGCAGCCGGTCAAGCTCTAATGTTGAATTGACAAGTTTTGCAGCTTCGAGGAGTTGGTGGAATTTTTCGATCTTGTTTTTAGTAGCTTCGATGTAGTTATAAAAATTTTTGATAAATGTTTCGTTGATTGATCGTAACCGAAGTGATAGAGTCAGCAAAAGGTTGTGTGCAGCTTGCGGTGAAGAAGAAATAATTTTATTAAAATCGTCCTGATGTAGAAGAAAGAGTTTTGATTCGGATAACGATATTGCTGTAGCTGAACGAGGAAGTCCATCGATCAATTCTAATTCACCGAAGAAATCACCCGAATGAAAAATTCCGATTGCGGGTTCGACCTCGTGTGCAGTTTTTTTTGTAATTTTAATGGTCCCTTCAACTATTAAATATAAAAAATCACCCTCGCTGTTCTCATGAAAAATAAGTTCTCCCTCACCGTAATCTTTTTCTTGTATGTTTTCAACAAATTTTGATATCAGGTCTTCAGAAACATTATTGAACAGGGTAATATTTTTAAGAATTTTAATTTTATTTTCTTGGCTAATCATTTTTCTTCCATCAAATTTCAAGTTCATCTACCGACGGAAGTATAATAATTTCCGGAATTAAAAACTAATTTCATTTAAAAAAAAGTTTGAAATTGGAACAAATAAAGGGATTATTTGAGCTAAACAAAAAATCTCTTGCAGATATAATTCAAATTTTGTATTATAGCAATGCTCATTAAAAAGGAAACAGCTGTTAAAACATATGACCTTATTAACTCTCAACCCGAATGAAAATGAGAAGCAGAATGAATTCAAATCGGAAGCAATTCCGCAGTTGAACGGATTGTACAGTTTTGCGCGCCATTTAACGGGTAACGCTGACGATGCGGATGATTTGTTACAGGATACATTTCTGAAAGCTTACAGATTTTGGGATAAATATGAAAAGGGAACTAATATACGTGCATGGCTGTTTCGTATAATGAAAAATTCTTACATCAATCGCTATCGGAAAGTTACAAAAGAACCTGATCTGATTGACTTTAATGAGATACAAGAATTTTATACTCGATTACAGGATACAACCACTGGAGATCACGATTTAGCAGAGCAGATGTTCGGCGGTGTGTTGGACGACGAGGTTGCAAAAGCTTTAGATACGTTGCATCCGGATTTTAAAACGGTAGTAATACTTTGCGACATCGAGGGCTATACATACGAAGAAATTGCAGAGTTTGTTGATATCCCGGTTGGAACAGTTCGCTCCAGATTACATCGTGGCAGAAAAATGTTACAATCAAAATTATTCGAGTATGCAAAGAAAAAAGGCTACGTTAAATAAATACAGGTATTTTATAAAATTTTGTTACACTTTTCATTAGGTAATCAGTGAATTGCAGTGAAGTTCTGGAACATATTAGTTCCGTGGTTGATAACCGCCTCGGTGGAAAAGAATTAGACGAGTTCTATCAGCACGCTAAAATTTGTAGAAGATGTAAAGATGAATACGATCTAGAGAGAGTTACTAAGATATTTTTACAATCTAGTTTGCATCCATTTCCCCCGCCCCTATATCTCGAACACCGGCTACTAACTCTTATTAAAACGACGACAAACTCTGGGAATATTTTTTCTTCCGTTTTTGAGTTGTTAATCAAAAGGTGGTACTTAACCGTTGGACTTACGACTGCATTAATATTGATTTTTGTTTGGACTCAAAAACCATCGTCGCATTCGCACACCAGCCCTCAGGACAACAACTTTATTCATTTTGTTTACAACAATTTTGATGCAGTGCAGAAGGGGGAGACGGCTCAGTTCACTGAAGATAATAACGCGAACGGATTTGGGATCGGGCAATTAAAAGATTGTTCGTTGATTGGAACATGCAATGCAAACTACAAGGGGCAGCAGGTAACCCACTCGATATATAAAAAGGAGAATTGTACTATTTATTGTCTTCAAATTAATTTCGATTCAATTAAAAACAATCCTAATCTAACACTTCCTTCACATGTGCTAGATAAACTTAAAGAAACAGGACGATATGTCGCCGATATGCATAAATGCTGTTCCGTCATATTGTGGGTAAAAGATAATAATCTTTTTGCTGCTGCAGCTGAAATGGATATAAATAATCTAATGGCTTTTTTAACGGATGCTGAGGCGCAATGGTAATTTTTAAAAATTTTGCAACCACTCTTATTTTAGTCATCATTATTATTGGTTGTGGAAAAAAAGAAAAAGTTGGGAGCGACCAAAATATTGGAAACGTATTCCATTTACTTTCTGTTCAAACGAGAGAAGGATTTGTCCCGGATTTTAGTTGGAATGGTGCGGACGGCAAAACCAATAATTTTGATTCGTTTAGAAAAGAAGTAACGCTTATAAATTTCTGGGCAACTTGGTGTTCGCCGTGCAAGAAAGAACTTCCCGATTTAATTGCAATAAGTGAGGAGTTTGCTTCGAAGGGGGTAAAAATTATCGGTATATCAACAGATAAAGGAACGAATGTGATTTCTGAAGTAAACGATTTTGTCAGGGAAAATAAAGTAACGTATCCGAACGTTGTGGATAACGGTGAACTTGCAACTGCTTTTGGAAACATTCGCGGTATTCCTACAACTTTTTTAATCAACAAAGAAGGAAAAATAGTTGATCGATTTGTGGGAATCAGAACAAAAGAATTTTTCGTCGAGCAGATAAACCAACTCCTGCAATAAATGCCTCAACAAACTCGGATAAGTAAAATCGGTGAATTTGGACTGATAGAAAAAATTAGAGAAATTGTTGGTATCGGTATAGATGATAATCTAATTAAAGGGATTTCCGACGATACAGCGGTGTACAAAGCTTCACCCGGCAAACTTCAGCTTTTGACTACAGATGCAATGGTTGAGGGTGTCCATTTCGACCTTACATTTACATCTATGCAGCATTTAGGATGGAAATCTATGGTTTCAAATATCAGCGACATTGCTGCGATGGGTGGAGTTCCACGCTACGCAGTAGTAACTTTATGTCTTCCCCAAAAAATATCTGTAGAAATGGTGGAAGATTTATATCGTGGTGCTGTTCAAGCGTGTAAAAAATATTCTTGCCTTGTGGTCGGCGGCGATACGACGGCGGCAACGGGGAATACTGTGATTTCAATTTCATTAACTGGCGAAGTTGAACCTGAAAAAATAGTTTATCGCCGCGGTGCTACGGTTGGCGATTTAATTTGTGTAACAGGACACTTGGGTGCCTCGCACGCAGGTTTAAAAATTCTACTGAGTGAAAAAAATAAGTTTTTAAATGACACAAAAAATTTTAAATCTAATATTGAGCAGTATAAAACTGTATTGGAAAAATATCTGATGCCAAAACCACGGTTGGATATTTCCAAAATATTAACTCAAAATATAAAAGTAAACTCAATGATCGATATCAGCGATGGGCTTGCATCCGAGGTTCATCATTTGTGTAACAATAGCGTCGTTGGAGCTGATATCTGGGAACACAACATTCCTGTTGATTCAAATTCGCAGCGTGTTGCTGCTGAATTTTCAGAAAATATAATCGACTATGCACTTTACGGGGGAGAGGATTATGAATTGCTGTTCACATTAACCGATTCCGAATTCGAAAAATTAGAAAAACTAACTTCCGATGTTACCATATTAGGCAGGATCGTGGAACAATCGAAAGGGATAAACATTATCTGTGAAAACGGTGAACGAAAAATGCTTGGTGCGGTTGGCTGGGATCATTTCAAAAAAGAAAAATAAATTATGTTAATATATCTATTGCGTCACGGCGATGCATTAATGAATGGTTATAACGAAAGGACGCCTCCTTTGAGTGAAGAAGGAAAAAAAAGTATAAATATGCTCGCTAACTATATCAAATCGCAAAATATTCGATTCACTAATATTATTTCAAGTCCACTGCTTCGTGCCTGGCAAACTGCAACTATTATCGCTGGAAATTCGAATAATAATCATGTAATAATCGAGTCAAACAACTTACTTCCAGAATCTGAACCGGGAAAATTGTTGCAAGAATTGGATAAC
>JBBIOD010000068.1:0-10077 GCA_037443545.1 Ignavibacteriales bacterium
ATAACAATAGAAATAAATGTTCTATTCTTTTTTTAACCAAATAATTTTCTTAAGTTCCCGTTCTAATGGTTTAAAGTCTATGTCTCCGGTTACAAGAACAGCTTTATGTTTTAGTGCAAGAGCAGCACAAAAACTATCGGCTAACGGGATACCATATTCAGCTTTCAGTAAAGCCGCACCTTCGGCTAAATCACAATCAACATCAACTATTTTTAATGAGCTTTCGCCTTCAAATTGTTTTGCCGCTGCAATCCCTGCTTTGCCTTGAATCTGGTTTACTTTATACAACACCTCTGCCCAATTAACAGCGTTAATCAATACATCTTTTTGTTCATCTGCCGCTTTAGCAATAATATCTTCAACAACCCCAGCAGAAGGTTCGTCGAATAAAAGTGCTAATACTGCAGAACTGTCAAGAACCGTATTTACCAAGTTTTTGCTCCTCTCTCTTTTTATCAGCTTCTCTATCAGCATACAATTGCTCGGTCGCGGGTTTTTGCCCTGGTTTTAGTTTTAAAATCCCACGAAATTTTTTAATAGATTCTTTAGTTATTGGTTTCAATATTATTTGTTTATTTTCTTCGTCATACACTACCAATATTCGCGTACCCTCATTTATGCCTAACTTGGTGCGCAGCTTAGACGGTATCACTATTTGTCCTTTTGTCGTTGCTGTTGTTTCCATCTTATTATCCTTATCTTATTTCCGGTAACAATATAACACACTTATCAATGTAAGTCAAGTATTATTTATCTTACTTTATTATAATTTCTCCCATGTTAGTTTTAGGCTACCGTTACCCAATCTACTTTAATGTGTAATATCGCTTATAATTTTTTGATATTTCTAAAAGTCTAAACGACAATAAACGAGAGAGACGACTCACCGAGTCGTCTCTATGCATTTTTATCCTAAATGTTGTGTAATCTTCTCCACTAATTTTCCTTTTTGAACTGCACCCACTATTTGCTCGGCAACCTGTCCTCCTTTTATAATCAATAACGTGGGGATACTACGTATACCGTATTGCATTGCTGTTTTTGGGTTTGAATCAACATCTAATTTGCAAACTTTCAACTTACCATCGTACTCCTTTGCAATCTCTTCGATAGTTGGTGCAATCATTTTGCACGGACCGCACCAAACTGCCCAAAAATCTATCAATACAGGTTTGTCTGAATTTATAACTTCGGTTTGAAAATTTGAATCTGTTACCTCGATTGGTTTCATATATTTTCCTTCTTTATTTTTTTTGTTAATCTATTGTAAAGTTACACTTTCGTTACCAAGTAATTTTTTTAGTTTCTCAATTAATTGGTCGGATGGATTTACTCGATACTTACCATCCAACTGAAACAGTCGTGTCTTGTTTTCTTCAATGCCAGTTACCTCAACAACCGGCAAGCATCTGCCTTTATTATTTTCTAATATTTTTTTTAATTTGCCGATTGTATCAACATCCGCTGAATTACCGTCAACTTTGATAACTATCTTTTTTGCGAAACGGTCGCGGACTTGTTCAATCGGAATTAACTCGTCGGCAATGATTTTTAATTTATCCCCCGCGTTATCCGATTTCCCGATAATCATGAGCATTGCATCTTGAGTAAGAATATTGGAATATTTTTCATAAGTTCTTGCAAACAGTACAACTTCACCTTTTCCTGAAAAATCTGTTATAGCAACAAATGCCATCGTTTTTCCGTTTCGGTCAATTTTCTTTTTAATTTCAGTGATGATTCCGCAAGCCCTTACAGTCGATCCGTTTTTAATTCCCTCTTGCGAATTGAACTTCACGGTTGAAAACGCCTTGATATCTAACTCATATTTTCGCAGCGGATGTCCTGATATATAAAATCCTAAAACCTTTTTCTCGTTCGCCAGCAAGTCGTGCTGACTCCAAGGTTCAGTCATCACCAATGGTGGATATTCTGAGGTTTCTTCTTTAACCTTCTCCCCTCCAAACAAATTTGCTTGACCGAGCGAAGCCTCAACGTTTTTTTTCTGTCCGAACTGAATGGCACGTTCGATGCTTGAAAATATTTCGGCTCGATGACTGCCAAGCGAATCTAACGCACCTGCCAGAGTCAATCCTTCGAGGGTTTTCTTGTTGACCGATTTTAAATCAACACGAGAGCACAACTCGAACAAGTTAGAAAATTTCTTATCCTTCCGTGCTTTAATAATATTTTCTACCGCTGCAACCCCGACATTCTTTATAGCACTTAAACCGAACCTGATACCTTTTTTCGAAATTGAAAAATCTACCTCACTCTCGTTCACATCGGGGGGCAAAACTTTCTGACCGAGCCGATTGGCTTCTTCGATCAGTTCAACGACATAGTCTGTATTTCCGATTTCAGCCGACATTGCCGAAGTCATAAATTCAGTGGGGTAGTAAACTTTCAGAAACGCCGTCTGATGAGCCAACACTGCGTAAACAACGCTGTGCGATTTGTTGAAGCCGTATTTTGCAAACTTCTGGATCATATCGAAAATTTCATTGGCTAATTTTTTTTGAATTCCCAGCGATACAGCACCGCTTACAAACTCATTTTTCTGTTCCGCCATTAGGACCTCATTTTTTTTCCCAATCGCGCGACGCATAATATCAGCTTTGACAAGTGAAAATCCAGCAATCTCGCTCGTAATTCGCATTACCTGCTCCTGATAAACTATAATCCCGTAAGTTTCTTTTAACACAGGTTCTAATTTAGGATGCAGGTATTGAATTATTTTAGTTCCTTTTTTGCAGCTGATGAATTCGTCAATCATTTCCATAGGCCCCGGGCGGTAGAGAGCATTCATCGCAACAAGTTCGTTTATTGATGTGGGTTTCAGTTTAATCAACGATTCGCGCATCCCGGAAGATTCAAATTGAAATATACCCGTTGTGTGCCCTTTCTGAAATATCTCAAAAACTTTTTGATCGTCTTCCGGAATTTTGTTGATGTTGATATCAACACCGTGATTCTTTTTGATCAACTTTAAAGCGTTTTCAATAACCTTCAGTGTTCGCAGACCTAAGAAATCCATCTTCAACAAACCGACTGTTTCCAAATCGTTCATATAAAATTGAGTCATCGGTTTTGTTTGCGGGGTAGCATAAAGCGGAACGTAGTCGGTTATATCGCCGGGTGCAATCACAACTCCCGATGCGTGCATCGAAGCGTTTCGGTTCATTCCTTCTAATACGCGTGATATTTCGATCAACTCTTTTATTTTGGGGTCTTTACTATCCCTCACCGATTTCAGTTCGGGAATAGTGTTCAATGCTTTGTCTAACTCATAAACTTTTCCCTGTTCGGAAGGAATTAATTTAGTGATGGAATCAATAACACTTAATTCAATTCCTAACACTCTGCCAACGTCTTTGAGAACTGCTCGCGATGAGAGGGTTCCGAATGTAATAATTTGAGCTACAGAGTTTTCGCCGTATTTATCACGAACGTATTGAATAACCAAATCGCGCTTGTCGTCATTAAAATCGATGTCAATATCAGGCATACTTCCGCGGTCGGGATTTAAAAACCGCTCGAAGAGGAGATCGTATTTAAACGGATCTACATCGATAATGCCTAAAACATACGACACTACACTTCCGGCAGCACTTCCTCTTCCCGGACCGACAGAAATACCCATCTCCTTTGCTGCGTTAATAAAATCACGCACAACCAAAAAGTAATTTGAATACTTCATCTTTCTAATAACAGACAACTCGTGCTTTATGCGTGCTTCGATTTCGGGAGTTACAACGGGATATCGCTCGTTAATTTTTTGATGAACTATCTTTTCAAGATATTCATCATAATTATCAACACCGGCTTCTTTAGGAATCGGAAATTTTGGTAAGTAAGGTTCGGTGGCACGAATATCGAAATTTTCTATCTTTTCGTTTATTTCCAACGTAGAATTGATTGCTTCGGGATAATCTTTGAAAAGCTCGCACATTTCTTTCGCCGATTTGAAATAAAGCTGGTCGGTATTGTATTTTAATTTTGTGTAATCGTTGCTGCTTGTCGATGATGCTTCGGGTATCAGAAGAAGAACATTGTGTGCGATTGCGTGTTCAGGTTTGATGTAGTGGATATCGTTTGTTGCCACCAATTTTATATTCAGCTCTTTTGCCAATTGAGGCATTTTTTGAAGAATCGGTTTTTCTTTTTCTAATCCATGATTCTGAATTTCCAAATAAAAATCATCCCGAAAAATTTCTTTGTAGATTAAGGCTGATATTTTTGCCTCATCATATTTTCCCTCGAGAATATCAGCAGCTACAACGCCAGCCGGACAAGCCGAAAGAGCAACCAAGCCGTGCGAATATTTTCTTAAAAGTTCAAGGTCGATACGTGGTTTGTAATAGAAACCTTCCAAGTGTCCGTACGAGGTAAGTTTTATCAGATTGCGGTAACCAGCGATATTTTTTGCTAGAAGGACCAGATGTTGATATATACCGCGTCCCATCCCCTGTTCTTTCTTTTTTTTATCAATTTCCTTATCAAAGCGAGTTCCCTTCGGAACGATGTAAAACTCGCACCCCAGAATCGGCTTGATTCCGGATGCCTGCGCTTTGAGAACAAACTCGGCAATCCCAAACATCACGCCGTGATCAGTTAATGCAACCGCTGGCATTTTATTTTCGACTGTCGCCTTGATAAGCGAATCGATTGTTGCTGCTCCGTCCAGCAAGCTATAATGTGAATGATTATGAAGATGTATAAAATGATTCATTTATTTTCGATATAAGACTTAAAAAGAATAGAAATTTATGGTTCAAAATTATCAAATTGCAAATTAAAAGCAATAAGTAAGAACAATTATTTGGATTTTGTTTTTAAGTGAGATTCAGAACTAATAGCTTTGGTTCAGTCATTTCTTCGATGGCATATTTCAGCCCTTCCCTGCCGATACCTGAATCTTTTACCCCGCCGTAGGGCATGTGGTCTATACGATATGTCGGGAAGTCGTTAACCACAATCCCTCCAACTTCTAAATTTTCGAAAGCAAACAAAATATTTTTAAAATCGTTCGAGAAAACACCGGCTTGTAAACCGTATTTTGAGTTGTTGATTTCTGAAACAGCATCTTCAAACAATTTGAATGTATGAAGCGTTACAACCGGCCCGAATATTTCTTCACGCACAACATTCATATCCGGTTTTGAATCGATTATAACTGTCGGTTCTATTACCAATCCACTCCTTTTACCGCCTGTTAGTATTTTTGCACCCGATGCTACAGCTTCGTTAATCCAACATTCAACTCTATCAGCCGCGGTATTATCTATTAGAGGTCCAGTTACGGTTTCGAGTTTTGAGGGATCACCAAAATATATTTCTTTTGTCGTTGATAAAAATAATTCTGCAAACTCGTTTGCTATTACATCACTTATGTAAATCCGTTGAACTTTTATACAACTTTGTCCAGCTTGTCCGAATGCACCTAAAGCAATCCGTTTAACGATCGATTGCACATCAGCCGATTTATCGACGATAACACCAGCATTGCCGCCGAGTTCAAGAACAACTTTTTTCTTACCTGCGATGGTTTTTAGAAACCAACCGACTTTGGCACTGCCTGTAAAAGTGAGCATATTAAAACGTTCGTCGCGCACCATTTTCTCAGCTAAGTCATTTGAACAGGGGAGGACGTTCAGCATTCCGGCAGGTCCGTCGGCTTCAAGCACAATTTCAGCGAGAATTAAAGCGAGTATCGGAGCTTGGGGTGCCGGCTTCAAAACTATCGTGTTTCCGGCAGCAATTGCGGGAGCAACTTTGTGTGCAACTAAATTTAATGGAAAGTTGAAGGGTGTTATTGCGAGTATCGGACCGATCGGAAACCGCCGAATAATTCCAAATCGTTTTTCGGAGTGAGCTGCAAGGTCGAGCGGAATCGTTTCGCCGGAAATTCTTTTTACTTCTTCGGATGCATACTTGAATGTAAAAATTGCACGGTCAAGTTCAGCCAGCGAATATGTAATAGGTTTGCCACTTTCAGCCGTCATCAAATTGGCTAATTCAATTTTGCGGTTACTTAAAATCCGGGAAACGTTTTCTAAAATTTCAGCTCGACGATATGCAGGCAATACTTTTGTAACTCGATAAGCTTGTTGAGCAAGCTGAATTGCTTCCTCAACGTCCGCCTCTCCGGCATAATGAACTTTGGCAACGGGTTCGTTTGTGTACGGATTGATAATATCCTTTACAATTTTCGAAGTTCTTTTTTCCGAACCAATTATGAATTTATAATCGACCGCCATTATTAATTATTGTCGTTGAAGTTTTTGATGAAACTGATTAGCTGTTGGATCTCGATGGTATGCCGCTGTCCGCTTTTGCGTTCTTTAATTTCGATCTTATTTTGCAGCACATTTTTTTCGCCAACGATAACTTGAAGTGGTATTCCGAGCAAGTCGGCATCTTTGAATTTGAAACCGGGACTTACATTCGAACGGTCGTCGTATAGAATGTCGAATTTATTTTGTATGAGAGTTTCATAAACACTTTCGGCTGTCCTAACAACATTCTCGACATTCGAATTAACCAGAATAAGATGAACATCGTAAGGAGCCACCCATTTATTCCAAATGATTCCGTTGGCATCGTGGCTTTGTTCGATTCCGCAGGCGATGATCCGTTCTATTCCAATTCCGTAGCTACCCATAATAATCGGTTTCATTTCGCCACGCTCGTCTAAAAATTTTGCATCGAGTGCGTCGGCATATTTTGTCCCGAGTTTAAATATGTGGCCGAGTTCGATTGCATTCACCACACGAAGTTGTTCGTTACATTGAGGACAAGGTTCGCCGGCAAAAACTGTTCGGAAATCGTAATAACCATCTGCCTGAACATCACGCATTAAATCGATATTTCCTGTGTGGTAATCGTTTTTGTTCATACCGCTTACAAGTCCATTCGCATTTTCGAGTCGCTTATCAATTAAAATCTTAAACCCTTTTAAACCAAGCGGACCAATCGAGCCGGCATCAGCGCCTGTGAGTTCAGAAAGTTCTTCGGGGTGAGCCGGCCGTGCATTCGCCCCGATCACCGCTTGAAGTTTTGTTTCGTTAAGTTGATCGTTCCCCATCATCATTATCAGATGTGGAATTCCATTATGTATGTAAACCAGAGATTTAGCTAAAATGCTTTCGTCAACTTTTAAATAGTCCCGTAGCTCATCAATAGTTTTTACATTTGGTGTATGAATTTCTTTTAGTGGGAGATTTGCAGGGACGCGTACAGCTTTCCCAACATTCGATGTTGCAACTTCGATGTTAGCAGCATAACCACATTTTTCGCAAACCGCACAAGTGTCCTCACCGGAGGGCGATTCGACCATAAACTCTTGCGAACCGGTTCCCCCCATCGCACCGCTCGATGCCCCGACAATAAAGAATTTCAAACCTGCACGTGTGAATATTTTCTTGTAAGCTTCGGCGTGCAGGTCGTAACTTTTATCGAGTCCTTCCCAAGTTGCATCCAAACTGTATGAATCTTTCATCAAAAACTGTCGCCCTCGCAAAACACCGGAGCGCGGGCGTGGTTCGTTTCGAAATTTAGTTTGAATCTGATACCAAATCTGTGGTAAATCTTTGTACGATTCGATGTGGTTAGCCGCTACCCAACCGATAATTTCTTCATGAGTTGGCGCCAACACTAAGGGACGATTTTTTACGTGGAAGAGTATATCGCCGAATGCCTCCACCCTGCCTGTTTTTTCCCAAATTTCGATAGGGCTTAACGCGGCTAGATGAAATTCCTGTCCGCCTATCGCATCAATTTCTTCGCGGACTAAATTCATAACTTTTTTCATCACCTTGTATCCGAGTGGTAGAAATGAAAATATTCCGGCAGCGATTTGCCGCATCAATCCTGCGCGAAGCATTAGCTGATGACTTGGGATTGTAGCATCCGAAGGAACTTCTTTCTGAGTTGGTATAAAACTTTTAGTAAGGCGCATTAGAGAATTTTAGATTTTAGATTTTAGATTTTAGATTATATAATTTTAATTTTAGAATTTAATTTTCGTACCCCCGGGCAGAGTTGAACTGCCGGCCAACGGTTTAGGAAACCGCTGCTCTATCCACTGAGCTACGGGGGCGGTTTTATAGCCAATGACTAATGGTTAATTGGTCATCGACCCACAGTAACGCGTGAAAATATAAGAATTATTTAGGTGAGTGACAAATAAAAAATGGCTACGAATATTTTCGAAGCCATTTTGACTTGTCTAACCTGAGGATATTTTTTTTAAGGCATTATATATTTCCCAAATTTCATTCCAAATATTCCGTATAAGTAAGTAGAATTTGTTATATCTCTCGATTCCACGTCAATCTTAACAAGCGTAAAGCTTTCTCCAGTACATAATTTAGCTTGATCGAGTCTCAGAAGAACGAATATAGACTTGCTATCCGGCGATACAATTATTTGTTTCGATTCGATAGCATTAGCGGTTCCCGGTGGAAAAGCACCCCATCTAATATATGTCTCCATTTCACGCGTACTGACATTGTACCTTAAAATTTTCCATAATGGAAAATAATCATCAGAATAAGGCATCGGATCACTCAAGTAAACAAAATTTCCGTCGGGGCTGACTCCAATCTGTGCTAATCTTCCGCAGCGATGTTTTGAAATTAATGAATCTGTAGCTAAGTCGATAACATAAAAAGTTCCCTCATAACCATCGGGAGGACGAGTTTTTCCCGTCTCGACAGTTAAATATAAATATCTACCATTAGGTGATATGTTCAAGTCTCTGTGCCACCATCGCGCCGTATTAGGATCATCAATTGGAATATTCCGAACTACTTTAAATGAATCGATATTATAAACAGCTACTCCTCGATTAATGAAACTGTATAATTCTGGCTTGGTGTTGGAAGGTATGTTTTTGCCCAAAGATATATTGTGTATGTAGATTGTTTGAAACGTTAACCTATCAATAAAATACAGACTATCGTAATATTGACTTATTAAATACTTTTTATCCTTATCCATTACCCAACGGGTACTGTTACTCTGTCTTCTAAGCTTCACCTCTTTTGTGATCGCATCGACAGCAAACAGACTATCGCCTTCTTCCGTCGTTCTGGATACAAAATACCAGATTGAATCTCCATGTGAAAATTCAAAACTTGACGATACGTAATAAGCATGTAAACTATCAAGCAATTGAAAATTGTTAGGATTATAAATCCTTAAACCACTTTCATATCTAAAAGTGTACAGTGCATACTCATCAAGGATTGGCGCGGGTGGAAATAATGTTTGAAACACCGAAACCGATGACCAATCGGTCCAATAACCTTCCAACATCCCTCTTACTCTCCAGAAATAGTTATTACCGTATTCAAGTCCACAAACGGTCTTTGATGTTTTTGTTAATGTTGAATCTTCTATTATGATATTGCTAAAAAGTGAATCTGTGGAAAACTGTAGGTGATCCAAATCGCTGTCAAAAAACTGGTCCCATTTAAGAGTTATCGCCCGCGGCTGATTTTCAGAACCGTGTGATGGCGAAACTAAATTTGGGGACAACGGAAAAATCAGTTTTCCCGCTTCTGTACACTTTATCCAGTAACCTTTACCCGGTTCAAGGTTCTGCGCTAGCCTGTAACCTTTACCCGGCTCGTATTCATAGAGGTCTGAACTGATGATATTTACAGGATTAGTTGTAATCTGGCTTTTTAAAATTGATTTAAAAACCGAACCTATTAAATTCCATCCCGTTACAACATCAACCTGTTTTAAATTATTTTGACCCAAACTTAATTCGATAGTATCATGGATTGCAAATTTTACCCAATAGCCAAAGCCACCGCGAATAGTATCGTATAGTGTATATCCGCCATTATATTTATACGCTTTAGAGATTGCATTCGTGAAGGTTTCACTGACTATGTAGGTTGAATCATAAGGAATAGAAACTAAATTCCAACCGGGCGCTACAACTGTTTTAATATTAGGACTCGAAAGACTCGAAGTTGTACAGGTGATGAGCAAGATAAATAATGTTAAAAATATATTTTTATACATTGTATCCTCCAATTTATTTCTACACCGTCATCTAAT
>JBBIOD010000069.1:0-10037 GCA_037443545.1 Ignavibacteriales bacterium
ATTATCGTTCTGGGAAAAACCTGGCGGAACTCGTTTCAGTTTATCCCCTTGAATAGTTTTAAAAAATGACTTAAATTTTTTTGATTCGATAATGGATAAAAACTTATTGGGATAATTAGCAATCGTGCTTCTTATTTTTTTTAGGTCGTCGTTCGACGGCATGTACATTCCACCGCCGAGGTAAATTTCGTCAGGCTCGATGTGAAGATACAGCCCAGCGCTATCTTTCCAGTTTTTTGTCGGTTGGAAAATCGCTGCGATGTGAGTTTTATAAGGTGTCTTGTTATTACTGAAACGGGTATCGCGGTAAATCCGAAAGAGGGAACGTTTCGGGTCAACAACGAAATCAGGAGCAAATTTTTGTATTAGCGGTTTTAAATCATGTATTAAAGATTGCATCGGAAGTTTAATGTCAACCCCGTAATCTTGCTTGTGCAAATTAAACCAATCGCGGTTATTATTTTTCTTAAGCTGTTTTAAGAAACCAATCCCATCCTTTGTAAAACCATCGAATGGAGGATAATCTTGAATATCTTCAATTAAAGGATTTTTTAATATCATTTAAGAGCAGGTCTTAATAATCCGTTTACATTCTTTAGCTTTTTCTGAGCTTCAGCTCTGTTGGTGTTTTTCAGAATCATTACGATAGCTGTTTTTACATGTCCGCCTGATTTTTTTAATGCTTCCTCAGCTTTTTCATAATCGACCTCTGTGATACTCATAATTACACGCTTTGCCCGCTCCTCAAGTTTGCGGCTATTAAGTTTGAGGTCAACCATCAGGTTTCCATAAACTTTGCCCAACCTTATCATTGAAGCAGTAGTTAGCATATTTAAAACCATTTTCTGAGCAGTTCCAGACTTCATTCTAGTGGAGCCTGCAATAATTTCAGGTCCAACATCCGGACAAATTGCTACATCTATTGAATCTCGAATTGTGTCAAAATTTTTGTTGAGTAGCACAGAACGGGCGTTAGTTGTAACGAGAATTGTTTTACAGCCGATTTGTTTTGCATACGCTAGTGCCGCAGATACGAAGGGTGTTCTAAGACTTGCCGCAATTCCGCAAACGACATCGCTGTTGTTGAGTCGAAGTTTGCGAAGATTTTTAATCGATTCTACTTCGCGGTCTTCAACACCTTCCTGTGATCGGAAAACCGTTTTGTTACCGCCGGCAATAATTGCTTGCACTAACTTTGGGTCGGTACCGAATGTCGGAGGCATCTCAGCCGCGTCGATTACTGCAAGTCGACCACTCGTTCCAGCCCCGACATAAAAGAGACGCCCCCCCGACTTAATCGCCTTGACGATAAGATCGATTGCTTTAGCGATATGTTTTAATTCAGATTTAACCGCCGTCGATACTTTTGCATCTTCTTTGTTTATGATTTTTATCATGTCGAAAGTTGATAAAGCATCTATTTTTTTTGAAGCTTTATTCACCTTTTCAGTAGTTAGTAGTTCTAATTGCTCAAGTAATTTTTTGTTTAGGTTCATAATTTTTAGAATTGGATTAACACAAATTTTTTATCTTGAAGTAGATTGATTTCAATACCTTGCATCGAAATATCGCAAACAAAAACCGATGCGCAAATATTAGCTAACTTTAAATTTTGGATTTCCGCCTCAATTTGCCCTCCTTTAAATGCTATAAATATGGGTGCTTTCAATGTATATTTTTCATTTTTCATACTGAATTCCAATTCAAAATTACTGGAACGGTTTATTAGAGGTTTTACCCATTTTACAAGATCGATTAGGGGCGCAACTCCGCGAGAAACAACGATATCATATTTATTGTAAAATTGAACTCCTAAGTTTTCAATTCGACTGCAAACCACTGAAACATTATCTAATTTGAGTTTGTGAACAAATTCACTTACAACTTCAACTTTTTTTCTGATTGAATCCAATAAGTCTATCTTAATTTTTGGTACAGCGATTTTCAAAGGAATACCTGGAAATCCACCGCCGGTGCCTAAATCAAGAATATTCGGGGAGCCCTCGATCCTAAAATATTTGCAGATAGCCAGCGAGTGCAATATATGATTTTCCCAAACAAATTCAGTATCTTTTCGAGAAATTAAATTAATAAACTTATTTTTTTCTAATAACAAATAGCCGAAACGTAACAGAGAGTCCAATTGTTCATTTCCTAATTTCAGACCATTTTTTAGTAAAATAGTTTGTAACTTAATTTTTGTATCTAAATTTTTCATAAATGTTTCACGTGAAACCTATCGGTGCAAATATACTAATAATGCTGAAATATCTGAATGTGTAACACCTGGAATTCGAGCGGCTTGACCAATTGAGCCTGGTCTTATTCTGTTCAATTTTTCCCGACCTTCGGAAGAAATTGCACTTAAATGACTATATTCAAACTTTGCAGGAATACTCAAGCTTTCCAAGTTTTCGAATTTTGCAATTTGCACACCCTGCCTATTTATGTAACCCTCGTATTTGATTTCTATATCTATTTGTTGAAAAATTTCATTTTTCATCCTCTCAGGACATTGTAGTAACGATTGAATTACGCTGGTATCCCTTATTTCGTCAAAATAAAGAAAATCGGCCATTCTTGTGTTTGTTCTTTTCAACAAATGAAAAAGGGTTTCCTTTTGAGTAATCGGGCTTTCACCTGTTGAAAGTAAGTATTCATTTACTTTTGAGGAATATAATGAAATTGATTTTGTGAACGAAATAGTATCGATAATTAACTTTTCCTTTAAAGTTAATTTGGAATGGATTTTATCTGGTATAAGTCCAAATTGGTATCCATATTTCATTAACCTGCGGTCAGCATTATCTTGGCGTAACAGCAACCTGTACTCAGCCCTTGATGTAAACATACGATATGGTTCGTCGGTACCAATGTTTATTAAATCATCGATTAAAACACCAATATACGCCTCCGATCGTTTTAAGATGAAAGGTTCTTTCTTCAATAGTTTGAGGGCAGCGTTAATACCAGCCATCAAGCCTTGGGCGGCAGCTTCTTCATAACCGGAAGTTCCATTAATTTGACCCGCAAAATAAAGACCTGAGATGACTTTCGTTTCTAATGTAAGCTTCAATTGGTCTGCTGGAAAGAAATCGTATTCTACAGCATAACCAGGACGAATTAATTTTACCTTTTCTAATCCTGGAACCGTCCGCAATGCTGCTTCTTGAATAGTGGTTGGTAAGCTGGTTGAAAATCCATTCACATATACAATGTTAGAGTTATATCCTTCGGGTTCTAAAAATATTTGATGCCTTTCTTTTTCCTCAAAACGATATATTTTATCTTCGATCGAGGGGCAATAACGGGGTCCTCTCCCCTTGATTAAACCAGTGAAAAGTGGTGATTCAGCAAAACCTGTCATTAGTTTTGCATGAGTCTTTTGATTTGAGTAAGTCAAATACATCGGTATAAGCTTGTTAGTAATAGCATCAGTTTGATGAGAAAATGGAGATGGAGGGATATCGCTAATTTGTTCTTCAACAAGCGAAAGATCAATACTGTTAAAATCAACTCGCGGTGGGGTTCCTGTCTTAAGTCGTGCTGATCTGAGTCCCAAATTTTCAAGATTTGAGGTCAAATTATTTGCCGCGGGTTCACCATATCTTCCGCCGACAGTTTTATTCATACCCGTGAACATCAGACCTCTTAAAAAAGTACCTGTTGCCAATATTACTGTTTTGGCTGAAATAATTTTCCCACTGAGAGTTTTTATACCACTAACACTTTTCAAATTATAATCGCTGGAAAAATGGACAATAATTTCTTCGACAGTATCCTCTAGAACATCAAGATTGGCTTCGTGTAAAATTCTTTTTTGAGCTTCTAATGCGTATAAAACTCTGTCAGTTTGGCATCGTGGGGACCAAACAGCGGGCCCTTTAGAAGTATTAAGCATGCGAAAATGAATTCCGGCAAAATCTGCAAGTTTTCCCATTTCACCACCTAATGCGTCTATTTCTCGAACTATATGTCCTTTTGCAGTCCCACCAATGGCAGGGTTGCACGATTGTTCTCCAATTTTAGAAATGTCCATAGTTACCATGACAGTAGAGAAACCCATTCGTGAAGTTGCTAAAGCAGCTTCTATGCCTGCGTGTCCGCCACCGATAACTACAATGTCATATTTATCTTTATAAACCATACATACGTTTCACGTGAAACAAAATTACTTACCTATACAAAACTTTGAAAATATGTTATTTAAAATATCGTCGGAGGTTACATTTCCTAGAATTTGTCCTAATGCATCAATTGATGACTTAAGGTCCAAAGCAATAAATTCACCACTCAAGCCGTTCAATGTACTATCAAGTGCAAGATTTAGGCTTTCGCGAGATTTTAACAAAGCTTGTTTATGCCATTCGTTAGTTATATAAATACTTCCTTCTGGTTGGGTTTGTTTACTTAATACTGAAGTTTGAAAAATAATCTCTTTTAGGTCATCTATTCCATCACCTCTCAATGCAGATATTTTAATTTTTGAGACGGAACCAAGTTTGCAAAAAATATCATCGAGCGTTTCTGGTATATTATTCGCTAAATCAATTTTGTTGAACACAATCACTAGAGGTTTTTCTTTTGAATAAATTTCGTTGATTAAATTTATGTCTTCACTCGGAACAATATCATTAATATCGATCAAGAACAGGATGAGATCAGCTTGGTCAATTTTCTCATAAGTCCTGCGAACACCTTCAATTTCAATCGAATCTGCAGTTAGTCGAATTCCCGCCGTATCAACAAGTTTAAATAATACACCTTTAATTACAAAATTCTCTTCTATGCTATCTCGAGTTGTGCCTGGAATCGGGGTAACTATTGCACGATTTTCTTCTAATAATCGGTTTAATAAGCTTGATTTACCAGAGTTAGGCTTACCTGCAATAATTACTTTTACACCTTCGCGACACACTTTACCGTATTCGAAAGATTTTATTAAAATATTTAGTTCTTCAGCGATGGAGCTTATTTCTTCCGCCGTATTTTTTAAGTTAGTAAATATTATGTTTTCCTCAACAAAGTCTAGTTCTAATTCAATTAGACTTATTAAGTTGGTTAATTTATCCAGGATGCCCCGAATTTTTTTTGATAAAATTCCCTCTAATTGCGAAATCGAAGCTCTGTGGGCAATTTCGGATTTAGCTTTAATTAGATCGGCGATTGCCTCAGCTTGAATTAAATCAATTTTGCCGTTTAAGTAGGCCCGTTTAGTAAACTCGCCCGGTTCAGCAAGGCGCGCGCCGTTAAAAATAATTTCTTTCAATATCTGGTTTGTTACGTACCAACCACCGTGACAGTTAAATTCGATCATATCCTCTGCGGTGTATGAATTGGGTTCCTTGAAAACCGAAGCTAAAACCTCGTCGATCACCAGATTCTCTGTTGTTTTTACTGTTCCGTATTGTAATGTGTGAGTTTTAGCTTCAGATAGTTTTGTCTTGCCTTGAAAAATTTTATCTGCTAATTGATTCGATCCTTTGCCACTGATTCTAACAATTGATATCGCCCCTTCACCTATAGGTGTTGAGATTGCCGCAATTATATCTTCTTCATATACTTTCATAAATTGACAGTAAAATTTAAGAAAAAATCAGACGGTAATCAATAGAAAACTGTGATTATGAAAATCGGCTGGTTGTACCGGGTGGAACACTAAACAGACGAATTAGTGGTTCGTAAAAAAGATTTGAGGATGTTCCTAAATAGGGGAGTATTAATAACCCTCGACGTTGTTACGTCAAATCAATAATTTTCGTCAGAGTTAAATTCGACTGCACCGAGTTGATTTTTTAAAGCTTCAACAATAGGATTCTTGTTTTCTTTAGGTGTTTTATTGTTAGAAAAATGGTTTGCCGGATTTTCTCTAAAATTGGAATCAACTATTGCTTCGAACCTGACTTTAGCTCCGTAAATCTGTTGTGCCAAATCTGTAATATAGTCGCGGTTTTTTTTCAACATCTCCAGGTGCGATTCGTTCGGACATGATATTTTTATCGAACCGTTTGAGCAATCTATTATTCTTGAAGAATGTAAAATGGTTTTTAGAAAAACACGATTTTGCCCCGCTTCGTTTACAATAACTTCCCATTTGGCCACAGCTTCATCTAATGAAATCGACTTTGACGGTGAGAATGATTGAGCAACAGAACTTGTTTGGGATGAAAAATTTTTTTCCGAGATTACTCCGGAGGATATTTCAAAATTCTTCGTTCCAAATCCGTAACTCCCCAAGTTCATCAGCGAGGTTTTTGTCGGAGGAATGGTAACTGATTTTTGTGCTGTAGCGAATGAAGGGGGCGATGCCATTACTTTACCTTCTAATTTAATACCGTTATCAAGCTTTTTTTTTAACTCTTCAATCAGTTTTAAAAGCTTGCTTATTTCGACTGAATTATCCATTTTTATCATTTGAATCAGCGCCACTTCTAATTTAAATCGGGGCTGCTGCACCCATTTGATGCTCGTTTCGGTATCGCTGACTATTTTAACTAATCGGAGGATATCGTTTTCAGAAAAATGCTTTGCATCTTCAACGTAACGTTTCTTATAAACTTCGGATACTTCCAACATTTGAGCCGATTCTGTGGTGAGAACGATCAACAAATTACGGAAGTGTTCATTTAAGCCGGCTAAGAATTCTTTTATGTCATAACCTTGATTTAAAATTTCTTCGATTAATTCGATTCCACCTTTTGTATCTTTGCCTTTGATCAAATCGGTTGTGCGGAAAAACAATTCTTGGTCGACCAATCCTAATGCTTCGATAATTTTCTTTGTAGTGATATCGTTTCCGCAGAATGAAACAACCTGGTCGAATATGCTCTGGGCATCTCTCATCGAACCGTCGCCTTTTTTAGCAATGATTAAAAGGGCCTCATCGTCTATCGAAATTTTATCAACATCTGCTATTGTCCTGAGGTGCGTCATAATTTCCTCAATTGCGATTCGCTTGAAATCGAAACGTTGACACCGCGAAAGGATTGTCGCCGGAACTTTGTGCACTTCAGTTGTAGCAAAAATAAAAATTACGTGTGGTGGCGGCTCTTCCAAAGTTTTCAGCAAGGCATTGAATGCTTCTTTGGTAAGCATGTGCACTTCGTCGATTACATATACTTTGTATTTATTTTTGGACGGAACGTATTTAACAGACTCGCGCAGGTTACGGATTTCTTCGATGCCGCGGTTCGATGCACCGTCGATCTCGAAAACGTCCATACTCCTTCCTTCAGTAACCTCAATGCAAATTTCGCATTCATTATCAGGATTGAAATCTTTCGGATTTTTACAGTTAATAGCTTTAGCAAGTATGCGTGCTGTGGTAGTTTTTCCAACGCCACGCGGCCCGCTGAATAAATATGCGTGCGATAATCTCTTCTGCGAAATTGCATTCATCAATGTGGTTGAAATGTGCGATTGTCCGATCACATCCTCAAAGATTAACGGACGCCATTTCCTGGCTGTTACAAGGTAATTCATTCTTCGGGTTAAAATTTAATTAAATATATATAACTTTTTAAACAATTACTCTACTAAAAAATTTTTTTTGAATTTTGTAATTTATTTAGTCAACCTTCCGGTTCCGAACACATAAGGCAAAGCTTCTTCAATTTTTTTAATAGGAATTACATTTATTCCTTTTTTAACTTTTTCAGGAATTTCGGTTAAATCTTTTTCGTTTTCTGCGGGTATTAAAACTGTGGTAATTCCGCTGCGTTGAGCTGCGAGAATTTTTTCTGTTAAACCGCCGATTCCGAGTACGTTTCCACGCAGAGTAATTTCGCCGGTCATTGCTACATCACTTCGTGTAGGACGATTTGATGCCGCCGATACCATTGCCATTGCCATCGTTAGTCCAGCCGAAGGTCCATCTTTCGGAATTGCTCCTTCGGGTAAATGGATATGAATTTCTTTATTTTTGTAAAATTCTTCGTTTACATCCATCAACTTTGTGTTCGAGCGGATGTACGAAAGAGCAGCTTGTGCCGATTCCTTCATCACTTCGCCGAGTTTTCCTGTTAGCGTTAATTTTTCTGATCCAGGCATAATTGTAGCATCAACGTTCAAAATATCGCCGCCGACACTCGTCCACGCCAAACCAATAACCGATCCTACTTTCCGTTCGGTTGAAGTTTTTCTTTGTCGGTAGAGTGGCACACCTAAATATTCCTCTACTTTTTGTTCATCAATTTTTATAGAGAGTTTTTTTTTATTGCTCGAGGGCTCTTTTTGTTGTGCAATAACTATTTCTTTAGCAGTTTTCCTCATAATCGATGCGATTTCACGCTCAACGTTACGCACGCCGGCTTCACGCGTATATTCGCGTATCACTTTTATAATTGCTTTTTCTGTAAACTTCACATTTTTTTCAGTCAATCCGTGTTCTTTTAATTGCTTAGGAAGCAGATGTCGTTTAACAATTTCACGTTTATCATAATCCAAATAACCTGGTAGCTCTATAATCTCCATCCTATCCTGCAACGGAAGAGGAATGTTATACCGGACATTTGCTGTAGTAATAAACATTACTTTCGATAAATCGTAATCGATATCTAAATAGTGATCATTGAAAGATGTGTTTTGTTCGGGGTCGAGTACTTCCAGCAAGGCAGCCGATGGATCGCCGCGGAAGTCCATACTCATTTTATCAACTTCATCCATTAAAATTACTGGATTTACCACACCGGCACGGCGGAGCGATTGTATTATTTTGCCTGGCATCGATCCGATGTAGGTTCGTCTGTGTCCGCGAATTTCAGCCTCGTCGCGAACTCCGCCTAACGAAAGACGCACAAACTTTCTGCCTAATGCACGAGCTATCGATTTACCGAGCGACGTTTTTCCAACTCCCGGCGGTCCAACAAAACATAAAATTTGTCCTCTCATCTCTTTCACAAGATTCAAAACTGCGATATGTTCTGAAATTCTATCTTTAGGTTTTTCTAACCCGTAATGGTCGTCCTCTAAAATACTTTGTACGTGCTTTAAATCTAAATTATCTTCTGTCTTTTTATGCCATGGAACGTTCACCATCCAATCTAAATAATTCCGTATAACTGTCGATTCCGGCGATTGTGGAGGGGTTTTGCGGAGTTTATTGTATTCCTCCATCGCTTTTTCAAGAATCTCTTTTGGCATCTTGGCTTCTTCGATTTGGTCTTTCAGCTTTAGCATTTCGGGCGAAATCTCTTCGTCGCCCAACTCATCCTGTAAAATTCGAATCTGTTCCTGTATAAAAAATTTTCGCTGAGTTTTCTGAATATTATCGTGTACCTTTGTATCTATATCCCTGCCTATCTTCAAAATATCAATCTCAGAATTTAACAATCGGATTAGTTCGAATGATAAGTCTTTGATATTGAACTGTTGAAGAATTTTTTGTTTTGTTTCTACGGATTGCGTGATATTCGATGCGACGAAATAAATTTTACGGAACGAGTCTTTGATATTTTCGAAAGCTATTAAAATTTCGCTAGGAAGATTTCTGTTGAGATGTATGTATTCGGTAAATAAACTTGAAATATGCCTGACGAATGCGTCTGTTTCGGGAGAGCTTTCGTATTTCGGTGAGATTAGTTTGATGCGTGCTTCAAGAAATTCGTCGTTAGGAATAAACTCTTCGATAACTGCTTGCGAAATTCCATCCACTAAAATTTTCAACAAGCCGTTTGGAAGTTTTAATATTTGAACTATTTTCGCGACTGTTCCCTCGCGGTAAATATCATTCTCGCCCGGCTCTTCGATTGTCGGACTTTTTTGTGCAGTCAGAAAAATGTATTTATTTCGTTCGTTTGCATTTTGTGCAGCTTTAAGCGACGATTCGCGTCCTACAAGTACCGGAAAAATTGTAAACGGAAATATTACCACATCCCGCAATGGTAGCACGGGAATCCGTTTTGGAATTACATCTGAATCTAATATATCTGTGTATTCTGGTTTCATTATTTTCTTCCTATTTTGAATTGCTGTAGCACGATGATGAATCGCAGCAAAAATATACAAAGAAAAGGGAAAGATTACAAAACTTTTATTAT
>JBBIOD010000070.1:0-9960 GCA_037443545.1 Ignavibacteriales bacterium
TTCGCGCCAGTAGCTCAACTGGATAGAGCATCAGCCTACGGAGCTGAGGGTTAGGGGTTCGACTCCCTTCTGGCGCACAAAGGTTTTCATGGTGGTAAAAAAAGATAAAAACAAAGATCGGATACTGGTTGTTGATGACGAAGAAGCCTTGCGGATGTTATTAGCCAGTTGTCTTAATGAGGCCGGCTTCGTTACTGCCGAAGCAACCAACGGACTTGAATGTTTGAAAATAATCCATTCGTTTAATCCCAACCTTATAATTCTTGATGTTCACATGCCAATTTTAGATGGCTTCAAAACTGCTCAGGAAATCCGGAAAATAAAACCATTCTCAAAAACTCCAATTGTATTTCTTACAGGTGCCAACACTCACGAAGCGCTTCGACAAGGGTTCGAATCAGGTGGCGACGAATTTCTCAATAAACCTATCAACACCGACGAACTTTTAATCCGAATCAGGGCGCTGCTACGGATGTATCATGCTGAAAGAGAAGCTGAAGATTTAGGAAGGAATTTTCAATATTTGTTGGTTCAGGACTTTTTAAATTATTCTACCTCAGTGAAGCTTCCGCTTTTGATGTTAGCCGATGAATCGACAGGTAATCTGAATGAGCAACAAAAGGAAATAATCCAATTAGCCATAAGTGCACTCGATGAGCATATCGGACTTTTACAGGAATCGGCAGTAGTTGCCAAATTCGACCCTCAAAGTATCACATTGAAAAGGGAGAATCATAGCTTCATCAATACGATTAACTCTAGTATAACTCACCTCGAAACAGTTATCAAAAATCATAGAATTAATCTAAAAAAATTTTTCATTTTCAGTAGTGAAGATATCCATTTCGAGTTCGATTCTTATCAATTAATGCACGCGATGAAATTGTTAATCGGTCACGCCGTTTCTCAAACCCCGTTTGGCGGTGAAGTTTCGGTCGCTGCCGATTTGAATGAGGATTCGCAAATAAAGTACATACGCTGTACCGTAAAAGATTCTGGAGAACATATTGCCCATGAAGAACTTAATTTGATAGTCGATAGATTCGAGCAGGCAAGGTTAAATAAAATAGTGTTAAATAAAAATTTATCCCTCACAATTTGTAAAATGATTATCGAAGCCCACGGTGGAAAATTCTGGGCTGAAAATAGTGAAGGTATCGGAAATTATTATATCTTCACAATTCCAATTTTAAATTAATTAATTTAGGAGCTACATAATGTCAGAGCAATACTTATCTTCCACAATATTGATTGTTGACGATTCAGAATACATTCGCACTATAATGACGACGTTATTTAAGAAAGAGGGTCTCACTAAAATATTTACTGCGGCTGATGGAGTATCGGCAGTCGAAAAATTCAAGCAGTTGAACCCCGACCTTGTAGTTTTGGATATAATGCTTCCGAAGAAAAACGGGATGGATGTTTTAGAGGATATTATGCGCATAAATCCAAAAGCGTGTGTTGTTATGATTTCGTCGCTCGCAAGTCCGGAAAATGTTGCCGCCGCAAAACAAGCAGGAGCGCTATATTATTTTGTTAAGCCTTACGATAATCTATTCTTTTTAAATATTGTAAAAGAGATATTAAGCAAAAGAGGAGAGAACTAATATGATGTGTGAATCGTGCAATAACGAAAATGACATAAACCGATTATTTTGCCATCAATGTGGAAAAACACTGCCGACTCAAAGGCATGCCTGCGGTTTTATTAATTGCCCAAAAGATGTTTACTGCGGAGGTTGCGGGATGCTTATCAAAGTAAGCCCGGAGGGCATTCAGAATTCCAATCATAAAAAATCAACACAAGGTTTATTCGTCGGTGAAAAATTTTCAGAGGAAGATATTAAGTCAATTTTAGCAGAAGAGAACTTTCAGATGAAAGATAAAAAATTTTCTCTTTCACAGACTGAAATTGATTCATTGTTTAAAAAAACATAACTTGAAAGGGCTCGTTCATGCTGTATGATGAAGATGTAACGTTAGCTAAAAATTTGTTCGCTTTAAATATAATCGATAAACTCAAATACGAAAGATTTTTAAAGCTCCTCAAAGAAAGCCACACACAGGGTTGTGCTGAAACTTTAGTTGATGAAATCGGAATTGCCGACGAGATAGTTCAGCAAAGCATTGCAACTACTTTTGATATTCCTGAAATCGTGATTAACGAAGGGCATATTACTTTGAAGGAGCCATTGTTGTCGGCTTCTACCTGTTTGAAATATCGTATCACACCATTGACTTTAACAGGAATGGAGTTGAGCGTTGCATTCGTTGACCCGCCTTATAAACCACTGATTGATTTATTAAAACAAGAATCTAAGCGTGTTATCATACCTATCGTAATTACTTTAGCCAATTACCGAAATCTTGTTAAAAGTAAAGGAGCTATTGTTGACGAAATCAAGACGCTTACGAGCAGATTTAATATCGAACAATTTGATATGAAGTTGATTGGTAGAGATAGAGTTATTGAAGCACAGAAACACGGAAAGCTACCACCATTCGATGTTTTGATTGAGGAGATTATTATCCATGCTCTCAGAATAGATGCGCACGATGTACATTTTGAACCAACGGAAAACGAACTGCGGATACGAACGGACAGGTTCGGGGTATTAGAAAGACTTATTTCGTTGCCGCGGGAGTTCAGTGAAAATTTTTCCAACATTTTTAAAACAAAAGCAGATTTGAATGCTTTCGAAAAACGCAAGCCGCAGGAAGGAGGATTCACAGCTAATATTGGGACCCGGCAAATTGATGTTAGGGTTAATATTTTGCCTTCAGTGTATGGCGAGAGGATTGCCGTGCGGTTGTTTGTTAAAACTACTTCGGTAAAACCGATAGAGGACCTCGGTCTGTCCAGCACAAATCTCGAAAAAATTCTCTATCTTATCAGTAAACCGAGTGGATTGGTCTTGATAACAGGTTCGGCCGGCAGTGGTAAAAGTACTACCTTGTATTCTGCGGTGAACGAGCTTGAAAGTGAGGGAAAAAATATTTTAACAGTCGAAGACCCAGTCGAATTCAAACTTGATTTTGCGACTCAAGTAAATGCTGGTGCCGATAAATCGTTCGGGTTTGCCGAAGCTTTAAAATCAATTTTGAGGCACCGCCCGAATATTATTTTAATAGGCGAAATTAGGGACACTGAAACCGGTATTGTAGCTGCCGAAGCCGCGCTTAATGGAAACTTAGTTTTAAGTACAATGTTATCGAATGATGCTATCGGAACTATCCCACGCTTGTTGCAACTCGGGATTCCGCCATTTTGGCTTGCCCCTACGCTGTCGGGAGTTGTCTATCAACAATTAGTACGAACGATATGTCCAGATTGCAAACAATCCTACAAACCTTCAACTGCAGAATTAAATCGCTTAGGAATTAGTGATTATACGTCTGAATTAATCTTTTATAAAGGACAAGGTTGTAAAACTTGTAACACCAGCGGCTATTTAGGCCGTACAGCAATTCACGAGTTGCTTACCGTAAATGACCAATTGAAAGATTTAATCTACCAGAGTGCACCACTTATGAAGTTGAAAGAAGCTGCCCTTCTTAATGGCTTCAAAACTATCAGGTATTCAGCTATACGAAAAGTATTGTTAGGTAATACTACGTCTTCCGAAATATTCAGGGTTCTCGGTTAGATATGCGAATTATTCAAAAATGTTTATTCCTGATAATTCTTGTATTACCAAACGCCGTTGGACAGAGCGACGATTTGTTTGGTTACTCAGCTTCACTCGATTCGCTCCTTAATATTAAAATCAGTGCAGCATCGAAATATTTACAAAAGAAAAACGAAATTCCCGCTTCCGTTACGATAATTACTTCTGACGAAATTGACAAATTTGGATACCAAAATTTATCCGAGGTATTGCAGAGTATTCCAGGCTTTTACATTAGTTACGACCGGAATTACAATTACCTTGGAGTGCGAGGCTTCAGCAGACCTACCGACTACAATAACCGAATTTTACTTTTATTGAACGGGCACAGTTTGAACGAAAATATTTACGGATCAGCTTATATAGGAAACGAATTAGGAATAAATTTAAAAAGTATCGAACGGATTGAAATAGTTCGAGGTCCCAGTTCAGCTCTCTATGGAAGTAATGCTATGCTCGGTGTGATTAACATAATTACAAAAAAAGGAAGTACAATTGACGGGTTTCAGGTTGGCGCCAATGTCGGTAGTTTTCAAAATCTCCAAGCTAGCGCCCGCTATGGTAAAGAATTCAGCACTGATTTAGATGTTTTTGTTTCTGGAACGATCTGCGATATTAAAGGTGAAGACCAATTCTATCCTGAATATGATAATCCTGAATCTAATTACGGAATTGCTCACAAGTTAGATTGGGAAAAATTTTTTGGTTGCACATCGGTGTTGAAATACAGGGATTGGACAATTTTTGGAAAATTTTCGTCCCGTCAAAAAGGGATACCAACAGGTGCCTACGATATTGTTTTTAATCATCCAGAATCACATACCCTGGACGAATATCAATTCATTGAATTGAAATACGAGAACGATATTACTACCGATAAAAGTGTTTTTCTACGCACTTACTACGATAACTATTACTATTTTGGAACGTACCAATACGATGTAATTGCTAACGACGAAAGTAAAGGGAGTTGGTTTGGCACCGAAGCTCAATTGCGTTGGGATTTATCTACATCGAACCGGTTGATCGCAGGCATCGAGTATAAAAATAACACGCGTGCTGTTTTTAAATATTGGAATACCAACACTATTTTTTTCGACGGAAATTTTCCTTCCTCTCTAACTTCATTCTATCTGCAAAATGAATATCAGGCGTTAGATAATTTATCCTTTACATTAGGATTACGGTGGGATAAATACTCAATTTTTAAAGTGTTTACATCGCCTCGCGGCGCTATTATTTACCATGCAGCGAAGGCAACCACTTTTAAAATACTTCATGGCGAGGCATTCAGGATCCCGAATGTTTATGAAATAAATTATCACGATCCGTATAGTCAGGTTAAACAGAGTGTTAGTTTAAAATCCGAGAAGATTGAAACCAGCGAATTGATTTGGGAACAGCGGGTGAGCGACGAAACTTTCAGCACGGTTTCAGTGTATCGTTACGACATGAAAAATTTAATAGATACAAAAGTTGATACTGCCGATTCGTTTAAATATTTTGGCAGTGCAGGTAACATAAGAGCTATTGGTTTAGAGTTTGGGGTCAATACTCGTACGAAAGAAGATGTAAATTATTATTTCAATTACGCTTTACAAAGCACAAAAAATTTAGAAACTGACGAGAAACTAACAAACTCACCTGAACATTTGATTAATTTCGGTGTAAACTTTCCGTTCCTTGGATATTTTTACTCGGGTCTAGAATTGCAGTGGGAAACTGAACGGCTTACAGTTTATAGCACGAAAACCAACCCCTATTTATTATCCAACCTTAATATTAAAACTAAGCCGTTATTTAAGAGTCTCACAATTTCTTTTTTAGTAAGAAATCTGTTCGATGCTACCTACACATATCCGGGTGGGTTCGAGCATCGTCAAGCCGGTATTAAACAGAATAGACGCAATTTTGTCGCTGCGTTAGAATATAAATTCTAAAAATATTGAAATATTGTTTTTATATACTGATTACAATTTTACTGTCTTGCGGTTTTACTTTTACACAGGAAATGCCAGTTCCTGTCGATACTCAAATTCCATTGTTCAAAAAAATTCTTACGTTCGATAGAAATCTAAAAAACCGGACGGGCAGCGAGATAGTTGTTGGAGTCCTTTATCAAAAAGGTTTTAAATTATCTGCCGATGCACAAAAGGAATTCATCTCAGTCGCTACACGAACAATCGATTCCGTCGACCGTTCGCCATTGCTGTTCGTTTCGTTAGAATATACAGGCGAGTCGGAACTGAAAACTAATCTTTTAAAAAATAATATCGATATTTTGTATCTCACTCCGATGCGAGCAGTCGATTTGAATATAATTACTCAACTCTGCCAAACGACTAAAATATTATCGATTACCGGAGTTCCACAATACGTTGAAAATGGTATTTCTATCGGTTTGGATATCAAAGTCGAGAAGCCGCAGATTCTAATAAATTTACAGTCCACGAAAGCCGAGGGGGCAGATTTCAGTTCAAAGCTATTAAATTTAGCCAAGGTAATCAAATGATTTTAAGTCAGTAAAGATATGTTCTTTCCCACGTTTCAAAAAATATTTCCAATTTTTTCGCTCCGCACTAAACTTATTCTTTCAAGTTCATTTTTAATAACCGTAATTTCGATTTTTATTTTCATCTATTTTCCTTCCGAATTTGAAAAACAAGCGAGGGAAGCCATAATTGGTAAAGCAAACAGCATCGCAGTTATGACTTCTTTTAGCGTTAGTGCCGCCCTTTTCTTTAACGACACCGAGACGATGGAAGAAAGTTTTCAAAGTACAAGGCAAGTTAAAGATATACTGTATATAGCTTTGCGCGACGACTCGGATAATATTCGTTATGGTTATAATTTAGAGGATAGTCTGAAAAATGGTTTTAGACAAAGCAAAAACAGAAGCCGAATCTCAGCCGATGGAATGATTTATGAAACAACAGTCCCAGTTTATCATACCGAAAAAGTAATCGGAAATTTGACGATTGGATTTTCTCTTGCCTCACTCGAATTTGAGGTTGAAAAAAGCCGAAAAGCTGTTTCTTTTGTTGCTCTCTTGATTTTTTTTGGAAGTCTATTTATCGTAATTGGTATAAGTTCCTACGTTACCAGACCGCTTCGTTCGATGGTGCAAACTGTCGAAAATATTTCGTCGGGGAATTTACAGAGCCGGGCAACTATAATTTCGGATGATGAGGTCGGGCATCTTGCAAAATCGTTCAACCTGATGGTAGATAAATTATCAGCCGCTCTTGCTGAAATTGAGAAAGCAAACAGATCGCTTGAAACAAAAGTTGACCAGAGGACAAAAGAATTACAGATAGAAATTATCGGGCGGAAACGTATCGAAGAAGCGTTGCGGGAGAGCGAAACAAAAATTAGAAATATAGTTGAACATAGCACCAACCTCTTCTACTCGCACACTATCGACCACGTATTAACTTACATAAGTCCGCAATCGAAAACATTTTTCGATTATGAACCTGAAGAGGCAATGTTTAACTGGACAAAACTTTTAACAGACAATCCGCATAATTTCAAAGGGCTCGAACTTACACAAAAAGCAATTGATACAGGAAAGGTTCAACCCGCGTACGAACTTGAACTTGTGGGTAAATTAGGAAAAATAATCTGGGTCGAAGTGAACGAGGCACCCGTTGTGCATAACGGTAAAACGATTGCTATCGTAGGTTCGCTTACCGATATAACAGAGCGTAAGAAAGTTGAAGAAATTTTTCACAAGTACGAATTTATTGTTAATGCTTCACCCGACTATATGACTTTGGTTGATAGAGATTACAGGTATGTAGCTGTCAACGACTCGTACTGTAATGCCCATAAAAAAAGTCGTGAGGAAATTTTGGGCAGGACGGTTTCTAATATCTGGGGTAAAATTGTTTTTAATTCAGTACTCAAAAAGAATTTCGATGCAACTTTTAACGGAACTACAATTAATTACAAATCTTGGTTTGAATTCCCTAATACCGGCATCCGCTATTTTGATGTTACACACTCGCCTTATAGAGATTCTAACGGAAACATTACACACGTTGTTGCAGTATCGCGCGATATTACTGATAAATGGAAAGCAGAAGCTGAATTAATTCAAAGCGAAGAACGATACCGAAATTTCTTCGAGGAAGACTTAACCGGCGATTTTATATCCAACTCCGATGGCCATATTACTGCCTGTAATGCCGCTTTCGTTAAAATTTTTGGTTTCGATTCGATTGATGCTGCAATCAACAGCAACCTGAAAAAGTTATTTTTTAATGAAGCTGAATTCCAAAAATTTTTAACACACCTAAAAAGTTCTAAAAAAATTGAATATATGGAAGTGGAACTTAGACGAGTGGACGGTAAAATTCTCCATACAGTGCAAAATGTTATAGGTGAATTCGATGCGAATGGTAAACTGTTGACGATTAAAGGTTATATCTTCGACGATACGAAGCGAAAACTCCTCGAAGAACAATTGCTTCAATCCCAAAAAATGGAAAGCCTTGGTACTTTAGCCAGCGGTATAGCTCACGACTTTAATAACATATTAGCAATCGTGTTGGGTTATTCTTCTCAAATGGAATCGGATGCATACATAAGGGATCATTTCATAAGAAATTTAAAAGCAATTGCTGAAGCAGTTCAGCGCGGCTCTGGGATGGTAAAACAATTACTCGCCTTCTCCCGCAAAACCGATTTACATACCGTTGTAATCTCTCTAAACTCGGTTGTAGAAGAGTTCGTAAAACTTTTGAGTGAAACCTTCTCAAAGACGATTGAAATCCAAACAGACCTCAATCGAAATATCCCGGCACTCCGCGCTGATATAAATCAGGTGCATCAGATTTTGTTGAACCTTTCGCTCAACGCAAAAGATGCTATGGAAAAAGGGGGTGTACTAAAAATTTCGACTTCACTCGTTACGTCCGAATTTCTTCTTAAAAAGTTTACTTCTGTAAATCAGGAAAAGTATGTGTGCCTCAGTATCAGCGATTCGGGACACGGGATGGATGAGGAAACGCGTTTGAGAATTTTTGAGCCATTCTATACCACTAAAGAAATCGGTAAAGGTACAGGTTTAGGGCTTGCGGTAGTGTATGGCGTAGTTCAAAGCCATCATGGCTTTATTGATGTCGAGAGCGAAATTGGAAGCGGCACAACATTTAACATTTATTTGCCGGCTTACAGTATCAATTCAACGATCCAAGAATCAGAAGTTGAAGAACCCGTCGATAAGCTGTGCGGCAACGAAACTATATTAGTTATTGAGGATGAGCTGATGCTGAGCGATTTGGTGAAAGAAATACTGATAGAGCGTGGCTATAAGGTGTTAACTGCATTCAATGGCGAGGCCGGAATCGAAATGTTTAAAGAATTTCGGAACGAAATAGCTATCGTTCTTTCTGATATCGGTTTGCCTAAAATGAGCGGCTGGGAAATGTACAATAAAATCCGGGAGATCGATGCCGATGCTAAAATTATTTTTGCAAGCGGGTATATCGACCCCGAGATAAGGTCGGAAATGTTTAAAATTGGTATAAAAGAAATTGTTCAAAAACCTTACGACCCAATTCAGATTATTAAAAAAATACGCGAGTTGCTCGACACCACGAAAGAATGAACATATTATGATTGCCGAAAAAAAATATGAACACTGGATGGAATTTGCTTTGAAGGAAGCCGTAAATGCTTACGACAAAGATGAAGTTCCGATAGGTGCAGTCGTAGTATTTCAGGATAAAATAATAGGCAAAGGATTTAACCAGACTGAAACTTTGCAAGACCCCACTGCCCACGCTGAAATGATTGCAATAACAGCGGCAGCCGGTTATTTGAAATCGCGCCGGTTAGAGGGCTGCGAAATGTTTGTAACGCTTGAACCTTGCCCTATGTGTGCAGGTGCTATTGTTTTAGCCCGTTTGCCACTTCTTGTTTTCGGGGCTTATGACCTAAAAGCAGGGGCTTGTTCCTCACTCTATACCATTACAAACGATAGCCGGTTAAATCACCGCGTGCATACAAAAGGGGGTATTTTGGACGAAAAGTGCGGGGCTATTCTAAAAGATTTTTTTATTAAAAATACTAGAAAAAACAATTGATTTATTTAACTTTATTGTTTATATTCTTAGTGTCATCAGGCGATGATTATATCAAGGATTTATTTGTTAAACTGTTTTTTTTTATTTATGAAATTTTATCGCCTCCCAAGCTATAAAGTTCTATTCAAATTCCTTAAAGAAAATAACTTACATAATTTTATAAAAAGGAGATTTATATATGAAAAAATTAATTCTAT
>JBBIOD010000071.1:0-9781 GCA_037443545.1 Ignavibacteriales bacterium
TCGTACTTGTAATTTCGCAAAATCACCTGATTACCGGCTCTGCCAATTACATACTGCGGTAACAGGGGAATTTTTCCACCGCCACCGGGCGCATCAATAACATAATAAGGTATTGCAAGTCCCGATGTATGTCCCCGAAGTTTATCCATAATTTCCAAACCTTTACTTACAGTCGTGCGGAAATGATTTGCCCCTTTTGTTATATCGGCTTGATACAGATAGTAAGGTTTAACACGCATAGCTAAAAGTTTTCGCATCAACTCCAACATTACATCGGAATCGTCGTTAACACCTTTCATTAGGACAGCTTGATTGCCGAGGGGAATGCCGGCATCGGCTAACATTTCGCATGCTTTTTTTGCTTCGGGAGTAATTTCCCAAGGATGGTTGAAATGTGTATTGATATAAATAGGATGATACTTGCGTAGCATTTTAGTTAATTTTGGTGTAATCCGTTGAGGTAGCACGCAAGGCATTTTAGTTCCGAGGCGAATTATTTCGATGTGAGGAATCTCCCTCAATCCTTTAAGAATTTTTTCTAACATAAAATCGGTCAGCATAAGAGGATCGCCGCCCGAAAGAATTACATCGCGGATTTCAGGATGCGCCGCAATGTAGCTTATTCCATCCTGTATAAATTTCATATTAATTTTGGATGAATCGCCTACTTTACGTTTGCGCGTGCAGAAGCGGCAATACATCGAGCATTGACTTGTTGTAAGAAACAACACCCTATCGGGATAACGGTGCACAATGCTTGGGACAGGACTGTGCGAATCTTCAGCTAAAGGGTCTTCGGGGAATCCATTGTTTTCCAACTCCTTTTCCGAAGGTATGCACTGAATCCAGATCGGGTCGCCCGGATACCTGATTAAACTTAAATAGTAGGGGTTTATGCGGATATGAAAGAGTTTGTTAAGCCGTTCTGCTAATGCGTTATCGAAGCCGAAGCGCTCAACTAAATCTTTTGAGCTATCGACACTCTTTCGTAGCATTTCTTGCCAAAGTTCCATACAAACCTAAATTCCTCCAATGAATTTGTTATACATATTTCTATAGATATTTTCCATAAACCAAAAGGTCGTCGCCGACTCGATAATATTCTTTTATTCTCGATAAAATTTCATAACCGGCGCTTACATAAAAATCGCAAGTCTTTTGATACTTCGGCTGCGATGATGTTTCAGCTACTAAAAGCCGTCCGTTATTTTTTTTCACCGTTTCTTCTGCATGTTTGATCAATCGTTTTCCAATACCTTTACCTTGTGCAACGGGTGAAACTGCGATCCAATATAAATCGTAAGTTCCTTCGGTTAAAGGTGTGGGTCCGATGCAGATATAGCCTAAAACCTCGTTCCCTTCAACCGCTGTGTATAAATCGTAATCTTTTTGATTAGGATTATTCAGGAAAAGATAAATGAGTTCGATAGCTACATCTACTTCAGCTTCTGTAAACGATTCAGTATGAACCAATAAATTACGTACGGGTTCTATATCGCCTTGCTCAAATTTTCTGATAGTTATTGACATCGTTCGAGGGCCAATTCAACTATTTTATTTGTCATCATTTCAAAAGTCATTCCGGCTGTTCTTGCCGCGCGGGCGAAGCCGGCATCGGCTGCTATATCCGGATTTGGATTTACTTCCAATATGTATGGTTTATATTCTTTGGTCAAACGAAAATCGACTCTCGCATAATCGCGGCAGCCAATAATATTGTATGCCTTCAAAGCCATCGACTGTAAAGTTTTAGCAACGGCTTCGGGCAGCGGAGCCGGACAAATACCTTTTGTGCATTCGAATTCGTCGGTCCCTTTCATCCACTTGGCGTTGTATGTAATAATTTTATGATAATTATCGGGAAGTGTGGACATATCGACTTCGGAAACAGGCAGTGGAGTCGGGTTGGAGTTTCCTATAACAGCAACATTGATCTCACGTCCTTCAATATATTCTTCAATCAATGCCGGTTGGATGAATTTTTCAATTACAAAACGAACGCGTTTCTTTAGATCTTCTAAATTATAGACAACCGATTCGTTGCTAATACCAACACTCGCATCTTCACGCGATGGTTTTACTATAATCGGAAACGACAAGCCATCTGCGGATACAAGGTCGTCAGTATTTTTTATCACTCGAAACTTCGGAGTCGGCAGATTATGATAACTTAAAATTTCTTTCACTCGCATCTTGTTCTGTGCCAAACCAAGTGTAAACGCATTGGCACCCGTGTATGGAATCCCTAACAATTCGTAAATACCGGCAACGTGCATTTCGTGTATCGACTCAGTCCCGATACTTTCACAAATGTTAAATATAAGATCCGGCTTTTCCTTTTTAAGGAAATCAATCAATCTGTAAATATCGCTGTTCACATTAAACAAAGTAGCTCGATATTTCATTACCTGCAAAGCTTGTTTAATATCGTTCATTTCGTCAAGCACAGCTGCCTCCGACATATCAACCATTATATCAGCATCGGTTTGCGAAACTTCTCCCCCTTCGTATAAAACTCCCGTTTCGGAAATAAATTTCCTGCCTGTGGTGGTTGTAACCGTCGGTTCGTTATAAATTAAAGCAATATGTATCTTTTTATTCATTCAAATATATTTATCTGTGTCATTATTCGCCAGCCCATATCTCTCAGCAGCAATATGCAAAACTTGTTGCATAAGTTGGTTGTAATTCAAACCAGCCGAGCGGGCTGCTTTGGGGAAACAGGAATTATCTTCCGGCTTCGGTAATATCCCAGGCAATGGGTTCAGCTCAAGAATGTTAGCTTTGCCATCGGCATCTAAGCGCACATCTATGCGGCACCAATCGCGGCATCGCATAACTTTATAAGTTTTCAAACAAACATCTTCGATTTCAGTTTGAAGAGCAGGAGAAATGCTTGCGGGACACTCGAATATATCTAACGGCGATTCTGAGTTATCCCAAATCCATTTTGCTTCGTAAGAATAAATCGGATTTACATTTTGTGGGAGCGAATCGAATTTGATTTCGACTATAGGAAGGACACGAACATTGCTTCCGTTACCGAGCATCGCCACAGTAAATTCGCGCCCGTCGATAAATTGTTCCACCAAAGACGGTTGCTTGTAGGTGTTTAACACAAATTTTAATTGTGCAACTAACTCGTCCCAGTTCCGAACAATAGACGCATTGTAAATACCTTTGCTCGAACCCTCGTGTTGTGGCTTTACGATACTTGGGAAACGGACAGAAGCGCCAGCTAATTCAGATAGTTGGGAGATTAAAACAAAAGAAGGTGTAGGAATACCATTGTATGTTAGAATTTCTTTAGTCCTTGCCTTATCGAGGCACAAACCGAGTGTTAAGGGGTCGGAACCGGTGTAAGGAATTTGGAGAAGTTCTAATATGGCAGGTATCTGTGCTTCACGCGAAACACCGTTTAATCCTTCGGCGATATTAAAAACGATATCCGGTTTTAATTGCTGAAGTTTATGGTAAGCATACTCGTCCGCTTCTATCATAGTTACGTTGTGGATTTCTGCAAGAGCTTGACGCACTGCTTCGATAGTTTCAAACGTGTCCCACTCTGCATATATATCAGCGGATGTATTTACCGGTGTTCCACTAAATTTTTCCGAACTTGAATTATTCGACTGTTCGGAAGGCTCGCTATTCTTTTCTTCTTTAAGATCTTCCTTCTTTTGATTATACACGAGCGCAACATTCAACGGAAGATTTATCAACGAACTCGTTCGTTCCTCATTAATTGTTAGACATATTTTTTATTTACTTCGTATCGGTTGCTTTTTGTTGTCGATTTTTTTTTCTGCAATCAATACTTACGGTGTAAATATAAACTTTTTTGTGTAGAAGTCAAGTAAAAAATACATTTTTAAGAAAAAAATTTTTTTCTATAAAGAAGTGTGAACGATTTTTTTTTTCCGATCAGCCGACATTGATATAGGTGAGATATGTTTTTAACTTTTCGAAAAAATATTTCCTGAGTGATTGATGTTCTTGGTTACGAAGATGTGGATCGTCTGCAACGAGTTGAAATGCTTCCCGTCGAGCTAATGTTATGATGGGTCCGTCGTCGAGGACGTTAGCGATATGAAGTTCAGGCAAACCGCTTTGTCGTGTACCGAAGAAATCGCCCGGACCTCGAAGCTTCAAATCTATTTCTGAAATTTTAAATCCATCATTAGTTGCAAGCATTGTTTGGATACGTGTTAAAGCTTGCCCGTCCCCGCCCACTCCGCAGGCGGAAGTCAGGTCATCCTTCTGACGCTCTAATACGTTGATATTATTGAAGTTAGGGGAATCAAATATTTCCGTATTATCCGTTTGGCGCTTTGAAATACGAGCCAACCAGTCTGGAACGACTAACAGACAATGCGATTGTTCAGCACCTCGTCCGACTCTGCCTCGTAGCTGATGCAACTGAGGAAGTCCGAACCTTTCAGCATGCTCAATCACCATCATCGTTGCGTTCGGGATATCAATACCGACTTCAATGACTGTTGTCGAGACGAGTATGTGGAGTTGTTTTGCTTTGAAAGCTTCCATGACCAGATCTTTTTCCTCTGACGACATCCTGCCGTGTATCAATCCCACCTTCAAGTCGGTGAATATCGTATCGCGGAACATTTCGTAACTTTCTACCGCAGCTTTCAAGTCCTGTTTCTCCGATTCTTCTATCAATGGATAAATTATATATACTTGTTGTCCCTTACCGACAGTCGCTCGTATCATCGTGTATAATCGTTCGCTTTCCGATTCAGCTAACATCTGAGTCTTTATCTGCTTCCTGTTCTTCGGCATCTCATCGATAATTGATACATCCAAATCGCCGTAAACTGTCATCGAGAGTGTTCTCGGTATCGGCGTGGCTGTCATTACCAAAACATCAGGGTGAACATTAACGCTCTCCATCCCCTTCCGCACAAGCTCCGCTCTCTGGTCAACACCAAAGCGGTGCTGCTCGTCGATAACCACAAAACCTAAGTGAGCAAACTCAACACTTTCCTGTATCAAAGCGTGAGTTCCAACAATTATGTTAGCTCTTCCGTCTCTTATTTCTCCTAAAATATCAACTCTTAACTTTTTCCGCTGCCCGCCGATTAACAAACGAGTGTTCACATTCACCTCTCTCAAAAACTGAGCAAAGGTTTTATAGTGCTGTTCTGCTAAAATTTCGGTAGGCGCCATAAATGCAACCTGATAACCGTTATCTATCGCTATCAGCATTGCAATCAAAGCCACAACAGTTTTGCCGCTGCCAACATCGCCTTGAAGCAAGCGATTCATCTGCTTTGGCTGGTTCATATCGTCTGCAATTTCTTTTATTACTTTTATTTGAGCTTTCGTGAGTTTAAACTGGAGCGAATCGACTAACTTGCGGGCTAAATTACTTTTAACATTAAATGGTATTCCAGGAGCTTGAGCTTTGGTTTTCAACTTCCGGTAGGCAAGCAAAAGTTGGAAGCAAAACCATTCATCAAATTTCAAGCGATAACGGGAGGCATTTTTATTTTCAACTGTCTCGGGAAAGTGAATATTCCGTAAAGCGACAGAAAGCGGAAGCAGGTTTAAACGACTCAAAAAGCTTTCGGGGAAAAATTCTTCAGCTTGTTCTGCAAAATGATCGACAACCTCTTTCATAATTTTACGAAACACTGTATCGGTAATTCGAAGGTTTCTAAAATCTTCCCCCGAAGAATATTTTGGTATTATTCCCTTCGTGTGTAAAAAACCTTTCAGGTTATCTTCATCACTCACTTCGAGTCGATCGATTCGTGGATGGATAAATTGTGGACGGTTCTGGAAAAAATTAAGCTTGCCCGAAACCGCCAACATTTCGCCAACCTGAAAAGCCGATTTGAAATAGTTTGCATTTTGAAAGAAGACGAGTGAAATGGTGCCAGTTGCGTCGCCTAATGTTATTACACATTTCCTCCTTGGCGGTCTGCCTGCTATATCGATAGCACGGATACTGCCAACAACTGATATCCGTTTAGTGGTATCGGTAATGCCGCGGAGCGAACTGATTTCGGAAACTTGCGTCAAATCGAAATAGTCGAATGGAAAAAAATAGAGTAAATCGTGGACGGTATGGATTCCACGATTTGCAAAAACTTCGGCACGCTTAGGACCAATCCCTTTTATATACTGTACAGGAGTTTTCAGATCGTATTTAATTACATTCTTCACGGGAAGTAATACAAATACTCGATACTATATAACTGCATAGTTAGTCTGTCAATCGATATCTGAATATGATTGATTTTATTTATTGTAGATTTAATTTGTTTCGATATTTCTGTTTTCTTTGCAGTTAAATGTTTTGGGCTGAGTGGTAATTCAATGTCGTCAAGAATTTCTTTTCGCGATTTTGGCTTATATTCTTCGAGAATAGTGCTGAGTAAATCAATCATGCTCTTTTACATTTGATTTCAACGACAGAACTATCGGCACCGATTAACAATCCTTGATGAATAGTGCAAAATTCTTTTAAAGGTTTTTTCCTCCTCATCAATCGTATTCAATTTTTTCTTTTTTTTATTAACAAATAAATGCCATTTCTTCTCAGTTAAATCACCTTGTAGTGTTGCGCTCTCGTACACCTCAATGTATTTATCAGAATATTCCTTCCTGTCAGCATGTTCGGAAGGATGTCTGAAATGTTTGGGAATGTTTTCCTGAAGATTCGGAGAAAAAAGTTCTTTCACTCGTATAACTTTGATTCTATGTTTTTTTCTTACATCAGCATTATGCTTTCCGTTTTTCATTTCCAGCAAAAATAACGTTGAATTGACCTTTGGCGCTTTCAAAAAGCTTTGTCGGTCCAAAATCAATCATTTCCTTTCTTGCCCAATAAGGGTAGCAAGGTTTTCGTCTATACGCTTGCCTGTTTTTTTCAATCCTGCGGTAATAAACGGCACCCAATAAGTTTCAGGTATTTTTTTCAGGAACATCATGTCGCCGGACTTGTAAAACGGCATCAACTTCTCCTCAAACAGTTCAGTCATCATGTGTCGTTTACTTCCGTATAAGCAATTTGTTGGATGCGTGTGATGCTGCCAATGAGCGTGTAGTTTTTTCTGAAACACGAAAGGACTGTCGAAATAGTCAACATTTTGGAACTCGTCAAGACAAATCACAAGTTGGATGTTTCTTTTGTTACTCACTGTCTCTGCTAGATTTAGAATTTCGTCCGCGGATTTTCTACTTCTTCCCAATTGAATATAACTGAAAAGTCATTTACGGGATCGATGCCAACGCTGAATTTTGGGGTAATGCGCTTGAACAAGCGTTTTGCACTCTTGATCGCCTTTTCCCACTTTGAGAAGGAGGCGCGAAGGATTTCACGAGTGAGTTGAACATAGAACTCCTGTTCACTTCGCACATTAAAGAGATTAAGAAAGCAGAATCGCACAAACGTATCGCGCTCCTCAATTGCCTGTCCCACTCTAGCAACGAGAGATGATTTTTCCCATCGCCGCGGAGAAATCAGCATGCTGTTGATGCAAGAAGCTATGTTATTAGATAGCCGTTTCTGTTCCGTTTCACTATTGGTGAATGTTTCGCCGGAAGCGATTTTGCCGCATATAAAGGGACTGTGCATGGTTTTTCTAATTTCTTACACTAATGTAACTTACAATATTGTATTATACAAATCTGTATGGTGAAAGCGATGGCTGCATTTGAATCTTATTAGTCCGAATCCTGCTTTTATTGGTTGTTCGTTGTTAGTAAATTATAGATTTATTCTATCGTAAAAAGCATAAAGCTTAAAAAACATCTTGTTGTGAAGCATCAACGGGAAACAGACTTGTCTCTACAAATTAATCAACCCGCTTCATTCTTCGGGTCGCGCATCATTAAATCTAACGTTGCATCGTGCGGGTCTTTGCCACTGAAAAGTACGTTATGAACTTCCTGCATAATCGGCACCTCGACATTTACTTTTCTTGCTAACTCGCAAGCCGACTTTGTAGTAGCAACTCCTTCAGCGACCATTTGCATTTCGCTTAAAACATCCTGCAGTTTCCTCCCTTTTCCAACTTCTTCGCCGACATAACGGTTTCTGCTGTGCTTGCTCATACAGGTCGCAATCAAATCGCCGATGCCTGAAAGTCCTGAAAAAGTTTTCTGATTTGCCCCTAAAGCTGTTCCAAGTCGTGCTATCTCGACTATCCCCCGTGTCATAATTGCGGCTTTTGTGTTATCGCCGTAGCCGGCGCCATCGCACAAACCAGCACCTACGGCAATCACATTCTTTAACGCTCCGCCAAACTCAACACCCCGGACATCATCGGATGTGTAAACTCTAAAATACGAGGTCTTAAAAACTTGCTGTACTAACTTTGCAGTTTCCGAACTGATTGATGCTGCAACAACAGCCGTCGGTATTTTCCTGCTGACTTCATCGGCGAAGCTGGGGCCGGAAAGCATCGCAGTCATCGAAGTGGGATGATCGGGTAACGATTCGGCTATTACCTCCGACATTGTTTGGAGCGTACCAACCTCGATTCCTTTTGCAAGATTTACGATAATAGATTGTTTGAAAGAGAGATGTGAAATTTGTTTTAACACCGACCGCAAATGCTGCGACGGCACAGCAGTAACTATGAGATCGCTATTCTGTATTGCATACCCGAGGTCGGTAGTGATTTTAATTTTATTCGGTATTATTATTCCCGGAAGGAAAACCGTGTTTTCGCGTTTAGTTAATATATTTTCAGCATCCTGATCGCGAAACGACCAGACGGTTACATCATGATTATTCGAAAATAGCAGAAGAGCGAGAGTCGTTCCCCAACTTCCCGCGCCAATTACGGAAATTTTCATTTTAATTTTGTGAAGTTTTCTTTTTTAAAAAACTAAAACTTGTTATTTTATTTTCTCTGCCTTCGAGCAGACGTTTTATATTTGCGCGATGTGTAAATAATAGAAGAATTGCTATACCGATGCTAAAAAATATTAGAGTTCCGTACCCCTCCACTTCAGCATGAAAAATATTTTCCCTGAAAAATAATGTTAGAGGAAATGCCACCGCCGCACTGATTGAACCGAGTGAAACGTATTTTGAAACAAAAATTACGATTGCGAAGACTGCAATTGCGATAGAGATATCGAGAGGCGCTAAACCTATTAACATCCCTGCTGCCGTTGCCATACCTTTACCCCCTTTGAAGCCTCCGAAAACAGTCCAGATATGTCCGACTATCGCCGCCGAACCGCACAAAATTTGAACCAAAGTAAAATCTTCGAGGGGTGTATGATTTACAAAAGGAAACGGGGAGTACATTAACTTAGCGACGAAAACCGTTGCAGCAAATCCTTTAAAGATATCGAAGAGTATTACGATTAAGCCGGCTTTTAATCCTAACACACGCATTACATTGGTTCCGCCGGCATTGCCACTGCCGTGATTCCGGATATCAATTCCTTTAACTAATTTACTTACTATTATGCTAGTAGGTAACGAGCCGACCAAATAGCTTAAAATAATTACATATAAAAGCGATAACATTTAAAAAACCTTAAATTTTGATGTTTAAAGATATTGAAAAAAACGTGAATATGCAAGATGTCGATTTGCCTCACTAAAAAATCTAAAGGAAAAGTATTCGTTGACTCATGTAAGAATCTATATGAAAATGAAATAAAGCGAAGTTGTTTTCTATGAGACTATACCCGATTTTCTTAGATATTAAGCCAAAACTGATGATTATGAATAGCTATTAGACAGAAATCGGAACAGGAGACAACTATGACCAAAGCATTTGCACAACGTTAC
>JBBIOD010000072.1:0-9669 GCA_037443545.1 Ignavibacteriales bacterium
GTTAAAAAAAATAGTAATGGAAAAAACTCTGCTGAATATATTAAACGCCAATATAATATGCAAATCGTTGATTTGCTATAAATACCAACTTTTCGTATCATTATCAGTCAAATTAATAATACACAGGAATCAAATTGAGTTTACTTGTTGTAGGGTCATTAGCCCTCGATACGATCGAAACACCTTTCGGAAAAGCTGAAGAAGTCCTGGGCGGTTCATCCGTTTATATCTCGGTCTCTGCAAGCTATTTTGTTGAACCTGTCAGGTTAGTCGGTGTTGTTGGGAGCGACTTCCCAAAATCAGCAATCGAATTTTTAGAAAGCAAAAATATCGATTTGACAGGATTGCAAATAATCGATATTGGAAAAACCTTTCGCTGGGGTGGAAAATACCACTATGATTTAAATGTTCGAGACACTGTTTATACACATCTGAACGTTTTCGAACATTTTAAACCGGTCATCCCTGAATCTTATAAAAAAAGTTCTTATGTTTGTCTCGGAAATATCGACCCTACACTTCAGCAATGTGTAATTGAACAAATTCAAAATCCGCGACTTGTTATAGGTGATACTATGAATTTCTGGATAAACGGAAAACGTAAAGAATTACAAAAAGCAATTGAGATGATGGACGTCCTAGTATTAAACGATTCTGAAGCACGTTTACTCTCTAACGAACCCAACCTCATCCGGGCAGCGAAAATCATTATGAAGATGGGACCCCGTATTGTGATTATTAAAAAAGGGGAACACGGCGCTTTGCTAATTACTGAAAAGACAATTTTTTCAGCTCCCGCTTATCCGCTTGAAAATATAAACGATCCGACTGGAGCTGGAGATGCTTTCGCTGGTGGATTTATCGGTTGGATTGCCAAAACAGACGACCTGTCTGAAGAAAATTTAAAATGTGCAGTAATTTATGGCAGCACTTTAGCCTCTTTCTGCGTGGAAATGTTCAGCATCGATCGAATAAAAGATTTGAGCCATCTCGAAATTAAAGACCGGTTCTTAGAATTCCGTGCTCTCTCGCATTTTGAAGAAAATAACTTATGAAGTCATTAGAATGGTTGGGAAGTAGATTACGATTCATTGACCAAACCAAATTACCAGAAGAAGAAATTTATATTGTTACGGATGATTACAGGATAGTAGGCGATGCAATCCGTAAATTAAGTATACGCGGTGCTCCTGCATTAGGGATTGCTGCAGCGTACGGTGTGGCGCTCGCAGCTGTAGAAAATTCAAATGAAAATTCCTTTTCTTTCAAAAACAAATTAACTTCCGTAATAAAAGAGTTAAAATCGACTCGTCCTACCGCTGTAAATTTATTTTGGTCGTTAGAGAGAATCAAAAATGTTTTAGATATTTTTATCATCTCCGGCGTTGAGTTAACAGTTGCAAAAATTATAGACGAAGCAATCGATATTCACCGCGAAGATATTGCAATGTGTCATGCCATAGGAATTAACGGGGCTGAAATTATTCCGCAGCATACGACCATCCTAACCCACTGCAACACAGGTGCGTTGGCAACAGGTGGCGATGGGACTGCGCAAAATGTTATAGTAACTGCATACAAATCGGGTAAAAATATTAAAGTGTATGCTGGCGAAACTCGTCCCCTCTTACAAGGAGCCCGATTAACAGCTTGGGAATTGATGAAAATAGGCATTGATGTAACTTTGATAACTGATAGCACCGCCGCATTTCTTATGCAACAAAATAAGATTGATTTGGTAATTACGGGAGCCGACAGAATTACGATGCAAGGTTTTGTTGCAAATAAAGTTGGCACTTACAATCTTGCAGTGAATGCAAAGATGCACGGAATTCCGTTTTATATTGCCGCACCTACTTCAACGATCGATACCAAAATCGAAGTTGGCGACGAAATAATAATCGAGGAAAGAAGCGAAAACGAAATAATTGAATATTTTGGAAAAAGAACAGCACCGGTTGGTGTAAAAGTATACTCGGCTGCATTCGATATCACTCCACCCGATTTAATCACAGGTATTATCACCGACAGAAAAATATTCTTACCTCCATATTCAAACTCATTGTCAGTATTGAGATGATCGTAAAAACAGAAGCGATAGTCCTGAAGTCAAAAAAATACAGAGAAAGCAGTAAGTTAGTTACTTTTTATACAAAGCGATGCGGCAAAATAAACGGGATAATAAAAGGGGCTCGGAACGTTAAAAATAAATTCGGTTCATCACTCGAACTTCTTTCTAATGTAATGATTGTTTTTTACAAGAAGGAATCTACTCAACTTCACTTGGTTACTCAATGCGATTTGTTAAAAGCTTTTAAAAGTATATCACAGGATTTAGATAAATTAGAACCGGCATTAAAAATTATTGAGCTTATCTATAAAGTGATGCACGATGAAGAAGAAAACGAGGAGCTTTTTAATTTGTTGAATCAAACTCTTTTCGCAATCGAAACTAATAACCGGAACTTAACTAATTTATTTTTCCTCTTTGAAATCAAATTAGGCGAAATATTAGGATATCGATATAATTTCCAGAATTGTGGAAGATGCGGTGGAGATATTTACAAGAATAGAGGCGAAGTGGGGCAAATCGTTTTCGACTATTCAAGAGGAAGTCTGCTATGTGTTGATTGTGTCAAATATTCTGTCCATCCCCATAAAATGCCTCTCAGGTTATTTAAAATTTTAAATCGTATCGAAAAAACAGAAGAAATCGAATCAGTAACAAACTTGATAATAACGCGACAGGACGGAAATGAGATCGGGAAATTTTTATTCGATTATTTACGTTATCATATAAGCAGTTTGAAAGAACTTAAAAGTGAAAAAGTGTTCAGTCGGCTTTTTTAATCAGCCACAGGCGAACGAGGGTTTAATTCCTCGCCTGTTGTGGCAAAAATATTAAATGTGTTTTAAGGTACGTCGGTTCCCCGCTTGCCTCAGTGGAATGTTGGTAGGTTGTGGCGAAGTTTGAAACAAAAAGAAGCAACTATCAGTATAATGCACTAAAAATGAATCAATAACTAATTAATAGGATCTAATATATGAATAAAAAAACAATATTATCAGCAATATTTTTAATTACGATTGGTATTATATTCGGAGTAATACTTGTTACAAGCTTGAATACAGGCATCAATTTTAGTCTTGCAGGTGATGAACAAGTTAAATTAGGGGCTGCTTCGCGAATTAATAAGGAAGCCGTAGAAATCAAATCGCTAAGTCAGCCTTTCATCGATGTAGCCAAAGCAATAACTCCGACAGTCGTAAGTATTAATGTTCTTGAGAAAGTAGAAAAACGGAGTCAGGAATTTAAAGAGTTCTTCCATTTCTTCGGTCCCGATTTCAAGTTTCCCGAACCTGAACCACAGATGGGATCTGGTTCGGGTGTAATTATTAATTCCGACGGTTACATTCTTACGAACAACCACGTTGTAGCTGGTGCGAAAGAAGGCGGGATTGAAGTTACACTCAACGACAAACGCGTTTTCAAAAAAGCAAAAGTAGTTGGAACCGATCCGACAACCGATCTAGCAATAATTAAAATTGATGGAAAAGATTTACCTACAGCCTCACTCGGCAATTCCGAAGAATTACAAGTAGGCGAATGGGTGCTTGCAATCGGAAACCCGTTAGGACTTCGATCTACAGTAACGGCAGGAATCGTTAGTGCAATCGGTCGTGGAGGCATAGGAGTAATCAGTGGCGATTACAGCATCGAAAGTTTCATACAAACCGATGCAGCAATTAATCCAGGTAACAGCGGCGGTCCGTTAGTGAATCTATATGGTGAAGTTGTTGGTCTAAACACTGCCATCGCAACAACTAACGCTCGCTATCAAGGATATGGTTTTGCTGTGCCTATAAATATTGCAAAGTACGTTGCACAGGATATTATTCGGTATGGAAAAGTACGGCGCGGTTATCTCGGTGTTCAAATCGGGCAAATCGATGAGACAATGTCGAAGGCACTCAAGCTTGGAAAATTAACTGGCGTCCTCATTCAAGGAGTCGTAAAAGGTGGGGCAGCCGAAAAAGCTGGTCTGAAACAAGGAGATGTGCTACTCGAAATCGACGGACGTGAGATGAATGCTCCTAATGAAGTTCAAAGCTATATAGCAACGAAGCATCCGAACGATGTGGTAACCATAAAACTGAACCGCGATGGAAAGATTATCGAGAAACAAGTTAAGCTCGGTTCCAGAACTGATGACGATGAAATAATATCTGCAAAAGCAGATAAGACGGAAAAAGAATCGGATGAAACTGCAGCTCTGAAATCATACTCGTTCGATAATTTAGGTTTTTCGATTCAGACTTTAACTTCACAGCAAAAGAGAGATATGAAAGTGGATAATGGTGTGCTGGTTACTGATGTCAAAACATTAAGCGAAGCATTCAAACGAGGTTTGCAAAAGAATGATGTAATATTAGAAATTAACAAGAATACTGTTTCATCGGTGAATGGAATACGCAAAATAATAGAGAATACAAGCCCAGGCGAATCAGTTTTATTGAGAGTTCGAAAATCGGAAGAAAATTCAATCTTCTTAGCTTTAGAAATACCAAAATAACTTAAGTATTATTATTACACTAAATTTGAAAGGAAACCTTCTATTTTGGGTTTCCTTTTTTTTTGATAATAAAACTTGATTATCTTCCCATTTTAACATATATTTTTGATGATTTAATCATTGAAACAATAACCAATTAAAAACAAAAGGAAGTATTTAGTCTTCAGCAAGTCAACGATTTCAAAACGGTCAAATGGTATCCTGAGTTCAAGGGTACTTGTTCTGAATCAGAATTATGAACCAATCAGCATTTGCAATGCAAAGAAGGCAATATTGTTATTGTACCTTGGCAAAGCCGAATTAGTTGAAGCTAAAAATGGCAAAGTAGTACGATCGGCAACAACTCAAATTTCCGTTCCGAGCATTGTGAGGTTGGATATCTACGTTCGAATCCCGTTTCAGAAAATTATTTTATCAAGAAAAAATATTTTGCGACGCGATGGGCATCAATGCCAATATTGCGGTTCGCAAGGGGGTAATCTCACTTTGGATCATATTATCCCAAAATCGCAAGGGGGCGAGGATACTTGGGAAAATTTAATAACTGCCTGTGTAACATGTAATAATAAAAAAGATGATAGAAAACCTGAAGATGCTAATATGAAGCTCCTACGCCAACCAAGAAAACCAAATCACATCACATTTATTCGGCACAGCGTAAATAAAATTGATGAACGATGGAAGCCATACCTCTTTTTAAACTAATTACGACACATCAAATATTTATGACTAATAAAAAGCGAATACTTAGCGGGATGCGACCTACGGGTAAACTACATCTCGGACATTTGGTTGGTGCTTTAGAAAATTGGGTTGCCCTGCAAAACGATTTTAATAATTATCACTTGATTGCCGATTACCACGCACTTACAACCGATCTCAACTCATCGAATATTTATCAAAATTCTGTGGAGATGTTAATCGACTGGCTGGCAGTAGGGCTTGATCCTGAAAAAAGTCCGATGTTCCGTCAATCTCAGATTAAAGAGCACTGCGAGTTACACTTAATTTTTTCGATGCTAATAACATCAGCTCGTTTAGAACGTAATCCGACGGTCAAAGATCAAGTTCGTGATTTGAGTATCGAGAATATATCTTACGGTCATCTCGGTTATCCTGTCCTCCAAGCGGCAGATATTCTTTTATACAAAGGTGAATTCGTTCCTGTCGGTGATGATCAAGTCCCCCATGTCGAAATAACGCGCGAGATAGCCCGCCGCTTTAATCAACAGTATGGTGAGGTGTTTCCGGAACCTGAACCACGCCTGACTATTTTCTCAAGATTACCCGGTTTAGACGGCGACCAGAAGATGAGTAAGTCGGCAGGCAACACGATTTTAATTTCCGACGATGGGCCAACAGTACAGAAAAAGATGCGCTCGGCAATAACGGATCCAAAAAAAATTCGTAAAGGAGACCCGGGAAGACCGGAAATTTGTATGGTATTCACATATCACAAAAAATTCAATCCCTCCGAGGTCGGGGAAATCGAATCTGGATGCCGCAGCGGGGCGTTAGGTTGCGTAGATTGTAAAATGAAATGTTCAATCAAAATTAGTGAGCATCTTAATCCCTTCATCGAAAAGAGAAAATATTATGAAGCGAACCCGGAATTAGTTCTCGAGATTTTAATCGACGGCGAAAACAAAGCTCGTCATGTTGCGCAAGAAACTATGAACGAAGTTCGATCCGTAATGAAGTTTGGTTAATGTCTTATAAAATTAAATTACATCAATTCGAAGGACCTCTCGACCTGCTCTTGTTCTTTATCAAGCGGGATGAATTAGATATTAGAGATATTCCAATCTCAAAAATTACAAAAGAGTTTTTAGATTATATCAATATTCTTCAATATCTTGACCTTGAAATAGCGGGCGATTTTATTGTAATGGCCGCCGAGCTAATGCAGATTAAAGTAAAAATGCTCCTTCCACGAGAACCAGGAAGCGAGGATGAGCAAGACCCGCGTGCGGAACTTGTCAGAAGGTTACTTGAATATAAAAGGTTCAGAGAAGTTACAGATCAGTTGTCCTCGCTTGAATTAGAACAGCGAAAATTATCTTTCCGCAAAACGTTCCATCAGGATGAGAAAAAAATTCCGCTCGAAGATCAAGAGGAAGGTCTAAAAGATATCACGATGTATAAACTTATAACTGCATTCAAGCGTGCGATGGACCGTGCCCCTCGTAGGATTTATCACGACATCGAACTGATGAATATTACGATTGATGAACAGATGAGTTATATAGTCGATTTTTTTCGCGCCCGCGACGAAGGAACTTTCCTTGAACTTGTATCGCATATGACCGAGAAAATTCGTATAATTGTAACAATTATTGCTCTTCTCGAATTGATGAAAGCACAAATTGTTGCTATCAGATATGCCGAAAATCTAGAAGACGATTTCATAATTTACAAAGTGAAAGAATGGATCAATTAGATAAACAAAAAGTAATCGAAGCTCTGATATTTGCATCCGATGAACCGTTGTCTTTGAGAGATGTTGTGAACATTCTAAAAATGTCCGAAGAATCCCATTTAAGAATTAGAATAAATGAAGACGATGTCCTCTCCGTTATTCGACATCTCAATAGCGAATATGTAACAACGAACAGACCTTTTAGAATAATCCAATCGGCGGGGGGGTTCCAATTTGCGACACTCCCTGATTTTGCCTCCTGGTTGGGATTAATGGTTAAAGAAAAGGCAAAACGCAAACTCTCGCAATCAGCATTGGAAACATTGGCTGTAATCGCTTACAAACAACCGGTAACAAAACCGGAGATTGAAGCAATACGGGGTGTGAATGTAGATTATATGATCAGCACCTTACTCGAACGGGATTTAATTACAATCGTTGGCAGGTCGGCTTCACCCGGCAGACCGCTGCTCTATGGAACTACTTTAGCATTTTTAAAACATTTCGGTATTAATGATTTGATTGATCTACCCAAGCCGAGAGAAATTGATGAAATTTTAAGCGACACCACTTTTGAAGTCGAAAAGGAATTGATGAAACGATTAGGAAAAGATTTAGCTGAACAAGAAGAGCAAAACTCCGGTTCCATTGAATCGCCAAACGATGAAAGTGTTACACAAGTAGAAATAAAAAATGATAATTGAGATGAAACTCGTTAGATTGAATAAGTTCATAGCCGATTGCGGTGTTGTCTCACGCCGTAAGGCTGATTTTTTGATAGAAGAGGGGCGAGTAAAAGTAAACGATAAAATTAGAACCGAATTAGGTTTCAAAATTAACCCAATCCGCGATAAAGTTTTTGTCGATAGTAAACAAGTTGCAAAATTGGACAAACCAGTGTATATCGTTTTCAACAAGCCAAAAGATTGTATTACTACAACCAAAGACGAAAAGGGGAGAACTAGTGTATTGGATTATGTAAAAGTCCGCGAACGCATTTATCCGATAGGCAGGCTTGATCGCGATACAACGGGTGTTTTACTCTTAACTACTGATGGCGAGTTTGCAAATCTTTTGATGCATCCAAAACACAAAATTAAAAAATCGTACAAGGTTACACTCGCCGAGCCGATGACTCCTCAAGTTGCCGCTTCGCTAGGTAAAGGGGTAAAGATTTCCGGCAGAAAAACTGAGCCAGCCGAAGTAATCATCATTCCGGGAACGAAAAACAAAGAAGTTGGCATCATCATTCACGAAGGAAGAAACCGTCAGGTCCGCAGAATGTTTGAAGCTCAAAATTATGAGATTAAAAAATTAGAACGCATTGCCTATGGTGATGTTTCAATCGAAGGCTTGAAACGTGGTGAATGGCGTTATATGACAAAAAAAGAAATCGAAAGCTTTTATAAATTGGAGGGAATATGAAACTACCTAAATTGCTTGTGTTTGCTTTGTTCATCTTTTCAACTAGTTCACAAGCTGAATCAAACTTCGAAAAATATTTCTTTAATAAAACCATGCGTGTTGACTTTTTCCACACCGGTTCAAAGACTCAAGAAATATTCAGTATCGACCAAATATATGAGGAAAGTGAATGGCCCGGGAGCAAAATTAATTTGATCGATACACTTAATTATGGTGAATATTTATTAAAAGTGTTTGATGTTGCGACCAATAATTTAATTTTCTCACGCGGTTATTCCACAATCTTTAACGAGTGGCAGACTACCGATGAAGCTGCACCCGGTATTTTCAAAACTTACCACGAAACAGTTCGCCTTCCGATGCCGAAGCGTAAAATCCAATTTGCTATCAACAGGCGCGATAAACAGATGATGTTTAAAGAAATTTACTCAGTTACAATTGATCCTGAAAATCCAACAGTCATTAATAAAAATAGAAACAAATACGATTTCAAAGTTACCAATGTTATGAACAACGGACCTTCGGATAAAAAAGTTGATGTGCTGATAATTGGCGACGGCTATACAAAAAATGAAATTGAAAAATTCCGTAAGGATGTTCAAAAGGTAAACGACCACATGTTCAGCGTTAGCCCGTTCAAAGAACGAAAAAAGGCTTTTAATATCTGGACTATAGAAACTGTCTCAGCGGATTCGGGCATCGATAAACCCGATGCAAATGTTTATAAGAATAACATTCTTGGCACTACTTATAATTATTTTTCATCACCCCGTTATATTTTAACGGAAGAGAATAAAATTCTCCGCGATATCGCCTCGGCCGTACCTTACGATTTTATAAATATACTCGTGAACGATAATCGCTATGGCGGCGGTGGAATTTACAACCTTTACACGACTACATATACAATCCCCGATGCTGCCGATAAAGATTGGCAAATCGATTATGTTTATGTACACGAATTCGGACATAGCTTCGGTGGACTTGGCGATGAATACTATAGCTCGCAAGTCTCATACACCGATTTCTACACAAAAGGTGTAGAACCTTGGGAGCCAAATGTTACTGCACAGACTAAAAGAGAGAAATTAAAATGGAAACATCTTGTTGATGCCGATACACCAATTCCAACGCCGTGGGAAAAAGTGGAGTTCGACAGTCTCGAAAGTGTCCGCCAAAAATTGGATCGTTTGGCGCCCGACTATTACCAAAAGCGTGAACCTTTGATTCAACAAACTCAGAATATTTTAA
>JBBIOD010000073.1:0-9597 GCA_037443545.1 Ignavibacteriales bacterium
TTCTTTCGTTTCTTTCACTTATTCCAATTTAACTCTTTCTATTGAATTTTTCAGGATAATCATTTTTTATTTCTACCTACTGATGATTTTGCTAATTATATTGCAAATACCTTTTCCTCTAATCAGTTTCGCCAAGGTTTGCAAGTGAGGCAATAGTTTTATTTCGATTTATTTATCACAGCCAACTGCCCGCAAGCTGCGGCAATATCCTCGCCTGCGCTGGAACGGATAAAAACGGTAACGTGATTTTTTCTGAGTAGATTGGCGAATTTATCAGCCTCTCGCAACGGTGCCGGATGCAGATTTGCGGCGAAACCTTTCGGATTAATGAAGCCGATATTGTGGAAAGGTATAATGTTGATCTTACAGGGTATCGTTTTCGACAGTTTCACCAAACTTTTCGCATCTTCCATTCTATCGTTGATTCCGGCAAAAAGAATGTATTCAAACGTTATGCGGATTTTTATTTTCCGGTAGTAGTATTCGACGGCTTTGATGAGTTGATGGAGGTTGAACTTTTTATTCAGAGGCATCAACTTACTTCTAACATCGTCGTCTAAGCTGTGAAGTGATATCGCAAGCTTAATTTTTTTGCCTTCGTCAGCCATGCGGATAATTCCGTCGACCCAACCGGCAGTTGAGAGTGTAATACGCCGTGTACTGATATTCATACCGTTACTGATTATACCAATCGAGTTCATTACGCTGTCATAATTCATCAGCGGCTCGCCCATTCCCATAAAGACGATGTTTGTAATCTTCTTACCAGAAATCTTTTTTGTTTGTAAAACCTGATCGACGATTTCGCCTGCGGTTAGATTTCTTCCAAAACCCATCGCCCCTGTTGCACAGAAAACACAGTTAAGAGGACAGCCTACTTGAGTTGAAACACAAAGCGTCAGGCGTTTTTGTTCGTCTTCTTCGTTGTAAACATCACCGTTTTGAAAAGCGGTCTTCGGTGGGATTAACACACTCTCTATTCTTTTTCCATCTTTTAGCTGAAAGAGGAACTTAGTTGTATTATCGTGAATTGATTTGTGAAATGTTAGAAGCTCAAGTGTGTCGATAGTGGCATGCTCATCCAACTTGTTCCGTAACGATTTGGAAAATGTAGTTATGTCGTCGAACGATCCTGCTTCTTTATTGTAAAGCCAATCGAATAATTGACCTCCTCTGAACTTCTTCTCTTCGATGGAATGAACAAATTCTTCTAATTCTTTTTGAGTCAATCCTTTAAGGTTGGTTTTCATCATAACTGTTGAAGCAAGTTAAGAAAATGCGCAGAGTGTTGCAAATATCTTAGGTTTTCGGTTTCAACTGATCGATCAAAGTTAATAAATAATCCTCCACTTTCTGAATTATTATGTCTGACGATGCCAGAACGTCCTCAGATAGCTGTAAATGTCTGGTCTAGTTTTACTTCTTTGGTCGGAGTGATTACTTTTATTCATATAAATCTGGAATAATTTGAAAAAACGCAGAGGGTGTTTAGGTAAAAAAAAGCCGATTTCTCAACAGAATCGGCTTTTTTAAAAAAGTATAGTTTACTAAAGCAACGTACTACTTCTGAAACAACTCTTCAACCTTCACGAGTTTCGATTTTTCTTGATTAATATCTAATGGGAAGGATTCAATAATTTTATCTTCATCTAAAATTTTTTGAGCGACGGGGGAAGTGTATTGTATTGGGGATGGTGCATTGTTGAACATTGCTTCTTTAAGCGAGGCAGCATCGTTGGCAACGACCGCAACTTTAATATTTTCGGCATTTAAATATTTCTTTATTGCGTTGTTCACCTCGGCTAATGTGAGGGTTCTCAACTCTTTCTCAATTTCGTCTATAAAAAACTGGGTTCCGTAAAATTCCGAGTCCATCTGATAACCTAATCGTCGACTCGAAGTTTGAACCCAGAGTTTCGAATAATTGATCACGAATTTGCGTGTTGCCTCGAATTGTTCTTCGGTAAGTCCGCGTTCGACTAAATTTTTAAGTTCGTACATTACATTTCGGATTGCAAAATGAGCGTGTTCGGGTTGCACCGGACGAATCCAAATACTGAAATACTGGTGTCGTCGTGGAGTATTAGGTAGTTGAAAACGCGACCCGCCATCTTGCACCCAATGCTCAATGTATGAGTAATCGCCGTAATTCAATCCGCGATCGCCCCGCAAACGATTCATCAACACACCGTTAAATGTGCGATGCTCGCCAAAGTACGAATTAGCTAACATGAGTGCGTAATAATCTTTATCTTTTCTTGTCAAATTAATCGGGAAGCCCATCGAAATGGCTGTGCCGCGTGCAGGTTTTTCAACAAACAGTATCTCCATTTTCTGGATTGGTGCCGGCTTTGGTAAATCAATTTCAGTCAATTTGCCTGAGGGAAGATTACCAAAATCTTCTTTGATTTTATCCAATAATGATTTCGGATAACCACCGGCTATTCCAAACTTTAGATTGTCTTTTGTGTAAACACGTTTGTAATATTCTTTTACATCGTCCAACGTGATTGATTCTAAGCCTTGGACTGAGCCTACCTCTGTAGCGCTGTATGGATGGTTTCCGTACATGAAATAATTTAATGCTTGCTTGCCAAGGTTTTCGTCGTCAGTACCACGCAATGAGTTTTTTAAGTGGTTGAGTAAAAGGTCTTTACTCCTCTTGAAGTCGGATTCATCGAATCGTGGATGAAGAAGGATGTCGGAGAATATTTGATAGAAGCCATCGAGATTATCTTTGTGGACTTCGCCAACAAAAACACTTACTTCTTTATCCACTTGCGGATTTATTGAGGCTGCCCAAGGATACAATTTATCGAGCACCTCCTGATAAGTTAAATCTTTTGTGCCGCCTTGCCCGATTGTAAGCGATGTTAAAGCATTCAATCCTTCTTTGCCTGCTGGGTCGTTGATTGATCCAACTTTTAACTCGACTCTGAAAGTAATGAGCGGCGAATCGGCTTGATATAATTCTGTTATCTCCGGTCCCTTTGCACAGTTTATATTTATCATAATGATTCCTGCAAATAAAAATCCTGTTAATAGAATTTTAAGACTTTTCATTTTGAAGCCTCCTCTACTAAAGTAACGACAGTTCTGTTTTCTTTTATAAAATATTTTTTTGCAACCTTCATAATATCGTCGGCTGTAACTTTTTCGTATAATGCATACACTTTATTCATACTTTCCGGGGATCCCGATATTTGGTAGTAGTGGCTAAGTATGCCCGCGATAGCGTCGGCATTATTCAACCCCATAGCAAAACTATATTTAAGGTACGATTTTACTGTTTCTAATTTCTCGTCGGCTACGGGTTTATTTTTAATCTCTTCGAGAGCGGCATAAATTTCCTCGTTTACATAATTTATTTTTTTTGGATCTTTAATTCGAGTGAAAATCATGAACAGACCCGGATCCCTTGAATCGCCCTGGCTGCCTTCAATGAACTCAACTAATTGCTTCTCGATCACTAAATTTTTGTAGAGTGGAGAAGTTTGTGAAAATACAAGTTGAGATATTATGTTCATTGTTGGCATTTCAAGTCCGTCCGTGCTAAACGCAGGTCCGCGATACCCCAAAGCTAATATGGGAAGTGTTTTGGCTTTCCATGTTAAATTGACTAATTTTTCTTTTTTCTGCGGTGGATCAAGCGGAACATTTAGAGTGAAGCTACCTCGTTTCCATTTACCGTAATATTTATATGCAAGTTCAACTAATTTATTCTGGTCGAAATCGCCTACTACGATTACTGCACAATTTTCAGGGCGATACCATCTGTCGAAAAATTTTAAACTGTAATCATATTGATTAGGCATATCGAGAATGTCTTTGAGGAAGCCCATTGTTGTGTGTTTGTATGTATGTTTTTCGTATGCAGATTCACGAAGTTTCTCATATATCGTCATAAAGGGGCTGGAGAAGTTTTTATTGTACTCACCTAAAATTGCCCCCGCCTCGGTTTTAAAATCTTCTTCTGAATATTTTAGATTCATAAACCTGTCGGATTCTATATCCATAATTGTTTCAAGTTCAGCAGAGCTTGCCAATGTGTGAAAAGCTGTGAAATCGTCGGTGGTGAATGCGTTGTTATCGGCACCCATTAATTTCAAGACTTCATTGTATTTATCCTTGTCGTATTTCTGGGTGCCGCGGAACATCATGTGCTCGAAAAAATGAGCAAAGCCCGAAAGGCCCGGCTCAATTTCGTTCCGCGATCCGGCACGAACCACGGTATAGTAAGCCACAATTCCCGGACTTGGAAAGGGAACTGAAAATATTTTTAACCCATTATCCAAAGTAACTTGATTAATTTGATAAGGGAAAATTTTACTCTCATCCTCGCCACGAGCAACTAACAGAAGAGGGATAGAAAAGAGTAAAATCACTAAGGTGAAACGTAACATTATTTCCTCCATATTTATTTAATATTTTTTTTGTGAGTTAATTGTTGTTTTATTACTAATCTCAAACGATTAAGTTTCGGAAATTATTTCCAAATTTGTAATTATTTCAATACCAGTGAGTAATAATTACAGCAGACAGATATGTTGCCAAAATAAAATCCGCAAATTTCATTCAATTTTAAGGTTTTTATACACCTTTTATCACGGCACGGATATTGGAACATTTTAAGGTGTTAACATGAATTAATTAATTGTTTCGTAAAGTACTCCTTACCTGACCCGCTCTTCTCTTCCTGAGCGGGTTTTTTATTTATATTGATAAAAGAGATTTAAAAATTCCAATCTACCGAGATTGAACCAACATAATTCATCGGTAAACCGGGCTCAAGAAATATTGGATATTGTTTAGATATTCGATCTACGTCGGGATTAATGAATGCCGAGCCTGCATATTTTTTATCTGTTAAATTATTTAGACCAGCAAACCCCCGAATAACAAGTTTATTGGAAATTAATTTCAAATCGTCAAATCCTATTGTCAGGTTTATTACATTGTAAGCGGGAACAGTAAATGTGTTCGAATCGTCGGCGTAATAATCTCCTACACCGTGAATGGTTAACTCACAAAAAATATTTTGGAAAAATGTTGGTTTATATTTTAAATTTATTCGATAGAAAATATCCGGCACACCCGCCATTTTATTATTTTTCAAATCTTTAATTTTTCCCGGCTTTGTGTAATGGACTGAATCAACCATATACTCAACATATTTATTCTTTGAATAAGTTAAAGCCGTTTTTAATCTAACACCATAATCCGAGATCAGCGTAAAACCTAGCTCGCCACCTATTCTCCTTGTTTTTCCGGCGGTAAAATAAAATCGTCCATCTCGGTATGGTATGAGATCGTTCTTGGTTTCAACGAAATACGCTGACAGGTCATAAAGAAGTGACTTCACAATCGGGGATTCTCCGAATGTCATAATTTGTTTTGTTCCGATTTCATAAGTAGTAGATCGAATTGGTTCCAATAATGGATTCAATGAAGTAACGGTATCCTGGCCTGTTGTGCTTGGCGGATCGACTTCGTTTCCTGCGGGTACTTCGACTCCGCCACCAAAATTTGCATAAACGCTATGCGACTGATTAATAAGGTATGTTAACCCAGCTTTAGGTGTAAGTTGTTTGAAAGACTTTGAGGCGTTCAGATTTGGTTTGATATTGTTGTCGCTATAATAAGTGATATTGTCGTAACGCGCACCAAGACTCAAACCTAAATAATCTCCGACAAAAAATTCATCTTGAGCAAAAATTCCAAAATTATTTGCCCCTTCGCGTTTGTTAGTACTCAGCGTTGTTCCACGCTGACCGTTTACAAGATTATAAAACAATATTGAGCCATCTTGATATGCTTCGTCCAATCCAACGAGCAGTGTATTCCTTAAGTCCGGATTTATTCTTATAGAATTTCGAAAAACAATGTTTCCGCCGATATGATAACGATTGAAATCTCTAAACGTGTTTCTCTCAGAACGCTGTAAAACTTTTGGAGTTACAAACACTGTTGCAGTAACGCCATTCTGATTGTCGAAATCGTGTGTGAATTTAATTCCCATCCGCCCCAACCGATTCAATCTTCTTTCGTCCCGCTGAATATACGTCGGCTTGTAGTTCGATGTATCGTTTTGTCCTTGCTGCGGATTCTTGTCGAACTGTGCCTGTGTTAAAGGTCCAGGTATTCTAAAAAAGTTGCTTGCCGCGGTAATATAAATTCCAATCATAGAATTTTGACCAAGAGGTGTTTGGATTCCGGTATTGACTAAAGCACGAGTACTCGCAGAATGTTCTCGCCAGCCATCAAAATTTGTGTTGCTAAAAGTTAGGAAAAATTTTCCGATGCCTATATTCGTTCCTAAATTCACAAGTTCTTTTCTGTAGCCAAAACTTCCGAAAGTTGATTGTAAATTGATGAATGGATTTTCGAATGATGTATTCGAGATAAAGTTAACCACGCCGCCTGAGGCATTTCCCCACAAAGCAGATGCGTTAGAGCGGACGACTTCAATCCGTTCGGCGGCGGAAATATCAATTAAATCGAAAGAAGTTCTGCCGTCGGGTTCAGTTTCCGGAAAACCATCCAGCAGAACGCGAATGCCGCGTGATGTTCCGGCATTTGACCTTTCGCCGGCACCTCGGGCACCGAAGCCGCGAACCGTTAAACGCACATCCTGATTTCCATAACGCGATTGTACCATTACGCCGGGAATAGTCGCGAGCGCCTCATCAAGTCCGTAACCTTTTACATGCCGCAAATCTTTTGCTTCCACGATACTCAAGGCTAGAGGAACCTCAAGCCATGCTTCTGATATCCGTGTAGCAGTAACTACGACCGGTTTTAATTCATACCGAACACTGTCCGACTGAGAATTCAGTGTCGAAATTGATAAGAGAGTCAGTGCGGTTATTAATAAAATATTTCTCATTTTTTTATTTTACTCCTTCTCTTTTTCCAACGCTTCAAAATATTTCCTTATTAAATCTTCGTAATCTTTGGAATACCTCTCTTCCAGGATTTTTAACAATTCTTCTCTGAGTTTATTCTTCCCTTCTTGAGTAGTCAAATCAATATCTTTCAGACTCATACGTGTATAATCTTTGCCAACTTCGGCAAGGCGACGTTTTTCGTAATCACGCTCGCGCATTGATTTTTGTGAATCGAGTAATCGCGATAATATCCGATCTTGTTTTCTTTGTGTTTCAGGGTTTACATTTCCCTGTTCCAAATCTGTTTGAACTTCCGCCATATCTTTTGCAACTCTTTCTAAATCTCCTAAAAGTTTACTTAACTCGCCTATATTTTTTGCTTCATTAGCGAGTTGTTCTAAGGATTTTTGTAAGGCGCCCTGCTGAGCTCCTATGCGTCTGTACTCAGCCATTTGTTGTTCCGATAAACCCTGCCCTTGCCCCATAGCTTTTCCTGTCTGTGCATTTATTCCAGCTTGCATTCCCGACATTTGACTGAGCCGCTGGATCAGACCAGCCATACCCATTCCTTGTCCGCCGCCTTTCTTCATGGCGTTTATTGCGCCCTGCATCATCATGGCTGCGCGGTTCATTGAGCCCATGGCTTCGTTCTGCTGTTGTGAGGCGCCGCCGGGATTTCGTTGTTCCATATTTTGCATCGCCTGCCCCATCTGCCTCATCGCATTTCCAATTTCTTTGCCAATTTCCGGACTTATAGAAAACGACTTCTTGGCAATTTCGCCCATCGAGTTTGCTACGTTGTTCAAATCGCTTAACATATCCATCTGTTGTTGTGCGTTTTCGCGGAATCGCTGCGAGTTCAGGTCGAGATTGTTAGTCTCCTTTTTCAGTTCTTCCTGTCCTCTAGAAATTTCTAACAAGTTTTGAACTGCCTTTCGCATTTTGTTTAAAACTTCTTTCTGCATCTGTTCTTGAAGCGATTGCTGAACATCTTTCATTTGCGACATAAAGTCCTGCATATCTTCGGACATCTCTTTCTGAGTTTGACTTGCTTGCTTTATTTGCCCCGACATCATTTGTTGGGATGCTTTGCTCGATTTTTTCTGAAGCTGCTTTTCGTTTAATTTTTTTTCAGCTTGCGACATTTTATCGATAGGCATATCTTCTGGAAACTCTTCCATCTTCTCTTTTAAATTTTTCGCCTCCTGCTGAAGTTTGTCGATTTTCTCTTGTATATTTTTCTGTTGCTTGTCTAAATTTTCTAATCTTTCTTTATCTTCGGGATTAGTTTTCGATGTCTGTTCCTCCAACTGCTGTTGCTGGTTAATCAATTCTTCGGTGCGTTTTATCAGTTCATCAATTTTTTGTTCGATGTGAATGCGCTTTAAAAGCTCCAGTGTCCGCTCTAAATTTTTCTTGAACTGTTCTTCCGAAAAATTCATCTGTTGCATTTCCTGTTTCATCTGTTCGGGTGTCATTTGCTGCATTTTTTCCTGCAGTTTTTTCATCGCCTCCTGAAGTTCGGGATTCTTTAATTCTTCCATCAGCTTTTGGAGTTCCAAATATTTCTCCATAGTTTGCTGCGATACGAGTTTATTCTCATCCATTTTCTGAATCATTTCTTCCATCTTTTGTGCAGCTTCTGAGATTTTCTTTTTCATCTCATCATATTTTTTAGTCAGTTCTTCAGCTTTTTTCTGCTGCTGCCAGTCGGCTTTCTGCTCGTTTTTTTTAAGCTCCCGCTGGAGTTCGTCAAACTCTTTTTTCAACTTTTCTGCCTCTTTTGCTACGTTCTGCATTGTTTCGATGAACTGCTTCTGGTTTTCCGAGACATCTGCAAAAACTTCGTCCAGTGATGGAAGTCGAACCAAGTAGGTTTCGCTCCGTGCTGCTTTCGGTCCGCTAACATTATCGTTATCGAAAATTTCAACGTAATAGGCGAGAACATCTTCTGGAACGAGTTGCAGTCCTGCTAAATTCCAGTTGTGCCAAATCTCCTGTGCGATTTGTTCTTTCGATGTTAGAGGAATTTCGAAAAAAGAAAATTCTTCTGACGGTCTCTCGTATCGCGATTGAACGAGACGATATGCAAGTCGCAATTTTGAAAAACCGTAGTCGTCTTTGATTATGATTAGTAAATTGAGTAGCATGCTTTCGGTTACATCAACGTTTTTAGCAGGCACAGCTATAGAAACATACGGATATTTGTCGGGAATAATTTTCACCTGATAAGTGATCGGAGCGATATTCGTTAAACCGATTTCATCTTTTAGATTTATAGTGTAAGATTTATCTTTTAAAAAAGTAATTGACCCACTCGCTTCTTTTTCGTTTATAGAGAGTTTGGTAATTGTGCTGTCGCTAAAATGCAATTCGGCCGAAGATAAGTTTTTGCTGGATAAAATCTTGAAATTAATTTTAGTCCCCGGTAACACAGTAACATCGCCGACATTTTCTTCGAGTGCTTCAGGGGGGATGCGAGTGTAAGCTGGGTAGGTTACATTCAATTGCAGTATGCGTACTATAGGCCGGTCGAGAACCAAAATTTTATATACTGGACTGCTTGCATCTCCAGAAGATACGTAATAATGAATTGTAGATTTTATGTTTGGAATTGAGAATTTAAAAATTCCATTGTCTGAAATTTTAAGCATTGTCTTTTCATATTTTGCCACTCCCTCCTCGCGTGAAAGAAAAGTAATAGTATTTA
>JBBIOD010000074.1:0-9576 GCA_037443545.1 Ignavibacteriales bacterium
TTATTTTATAACTAAAAATTTTCCAATTTTAATTTTACCGGTATCATTATCTTTCACACTGAATAAATATAATCCGGTAGCAATAACTTGGTCGTGCTTAGTGATTAAATCCCAAGCGTGTTCGCCACCGGAAAACTGAATATTTTCCTGAATGGTCTGAAATTTCCTGAACCACTCAATATCGGAGCCGCTATAGGTTGCGGCATCGTGGTCGATTGTTTTAACAATATCCCCAGCTAATGTATAAATCCGTATTTCGCAGCGTGCCGGCAAATTATAAAAGATAAGTTTTTTGTTTCGTTCGCCGCCTGTGTTACCTTCCCAGTATGCTTTTACATAATATGGATTAGGATAAACTCCGATTTCTGTATCAGGGTTTGAGGTAGCATGCGTTCCGGCAATTACACGTTTTAAAATTTTTGAACTCTCTAAACTTGGTAACTTGTTCACCGAATCGCCCCTATCGAAAGCAGTAATACCATACACATACTGCCAGCCGTTGAGGTGAGTTAATTCCAACTCTGCCGGCGGGAAACGATACCAGTAATCAACAGTGTCGCCCGGAAAACGTTTTGGCTCAGATAATAATATTTTACTGAATCCAACATCGAATGAAATATTATTATTTGGAATATCATACTCGCCCACAAGCGACATGTTGAATAGGAGACCTTCGGGGTCAGTGATATCGGCGCCAGCATTACTCCGATAGATACGATACCCTTCAAAATCTTTTTCTTGTGTTATAGGGTCGACAGATTGTTCGGAGGTGTGCTTGTTCCAGTATAACGTAACATTTCGGTCGGATACTTCGGCTCTAACTTTGGGCCTGCGAGGGGGCTGGGGTAAACTGTATCTATCCAAAATACCGTTACCGTTAAAATCTTCGCCTTCATCTAAAATATTGTTACCGTTAGCATCTTCGCCGTCGTAAGTTTTTTGAGCCCACGCTAAATTTGAAAACAGAATTGAACGTTGTTCGGGTGTATCGAAACGGGCATGATCCTGTCCAAATTTTTTCGCCGTCACGATAGCATAAACAACAGTCAAACTACTGTCTGGATATAAAGTAGCATAAGGTCCGTTTGTGAGTAGTAATGTTGCATTTCTCGAAGATGTTCGTAGCGCATCGATTTTGCTTTTCGGATACATTGTTGTTGTCATGCGTTTGAAGCGATTCATCCACGGACTCGGGTCTTCGTCATCAAGAAACGGTGAAAAATATTCCTGCTCACCGGTGCTTGTGCGGAAGGTCCAAGCATTAAAATATGTTTTAGTAGCAAGGTCGAGCGACGAATCGACCCCTTTGGGAAAAGGTGTACTGCCGAGGAGTGTCATCGCAACATAACTGTTTGCTGGCGGTCCTTGGTTGTTGCCATCGAAATCGAAAGCATAAGCCATTCTGCGGGCTGAATCATAACCGGCTGCAACAAGAAAGTACCCACCCGTACCTGGACGAACAAAATTAGTATTACGAACTACAAAATTGTTCCATAATCCGACATAAACTGAATCGAGAGTATCACGGACCGTAACACCTGTTGATGGGTCGCGATAGCCGGTATTTTTAAATGTGTAACTTAAAATTACAAAAAAATCGGCGGTTGGTAAATTCCATGCATAACTTTCCTGATGAACTGTTATACCAAGAGGCATGTGGAACGGAATCGTATCGCCTGTTACTGGGTCGCGTGTATATCGATCGGTGTAATCGCAAACAAAATCTAATTCACTTATTGCACCTTCTGTTGGAAAACCGGCAAAAGGATCTATAGAACGCTTTAAAATTTGATCGCCAGGTTCAGAAGAAAACTCGTAGTGAAGTCCTGTTGTTCCGCTGCCGGTTCTGTCTGTTGCACCTGTGGAAACGCCCGCCCGACCTCGTTTTCTGGAAATAGCACCGAACCAGACACCGCCTTGATAAAGGTGTTCGATACGTGAGCCACGTGGATATTCAGCCGCAAATTGTTGGGGCCAATACGCATTTCGTGTCCCTAATGTCCCATAATTTGTAACTGTAAGTTGCAAATTACCAACATTTACTGCCTGCCGCTGGTCTTTGTCGGTTGGTTTGTTAAATACCGGCAGGTCAATTTCTTGAGCTGATGAAGTTGACGATATACCTATCGTCAGGATTACAAATATTAATAGATATTTACGCATTTAAATTTTATCCGATAACTTTGAAATTTTGTGTGTGCAATATACGAAAAATGTTTTTAGGATACAAAAAGAATAGAAAATCCAGAATGGATTAGGTTCCCCCCTCGAGATAAATGACGAGAACTTGCCCGATGATGATTTTATTACCTCGAATGTTATTCCAATTTTTAATTTGTTGAACACTCACATTATATAGCGCTGCAATTTGAAATAAGCTATCTCCATTTTTAACCTGATGTTCGATCGTTCTTTTATCCTTTGTTGTAGGAGAGGTATTTTTAGATTTCGATTCGGCGATAGCAGAAGTTTCGGGGACGAGATAAATTTCAAGTTCTTGCCCCGGCATAATTTTATTACTTCGTATTCCATTCCAATTTTTTATATCCTGAGACGTTACCCCATATTTTTTGGCGATGGTGAATAAAGACTCACCCCTCCGAACGACGTGGTTAGTCCAATATGATTTATTCAGATTTTTCTTACTCCTTTTGTTAATCGTCTTTCCGGCATCAGCAACAATCTGGGATTGGTCAATTCGTAAAGTTTCAGCAGTTACAAACTTTTCAGCTTTATTAGCATCTAAAAAAATTTCTATCGTAGCATTTGCTTTTAATTGTCGCCCGTAAGCGATATCGTTCCAGTTCCGCAGGTCGCTGATGCGCACATCAAAGCGTTCAGCAAGTTCGCTGAGCGTATCGCCAGATTTAACTTTATAGGTGATTTTTGTTCTTCCACGGGAATCGATTTTTCGTTTAGAGTTTTTAGTATTTTTTGCCGGTACATCATCCTTTGCAGCTAGTAGATTCATCTTTGATGAAACCGGAATCAATAGCGATTGATTGGATGAAAGTTTTTTCTTTACTGATATGTTATTGGCTTCAGCGATAACATAAGGTGAGATGCCATATTTTTTTGCTATCTTACTGATTGTTTCACCTTTTTTAACGAGATGAACAGCCCAATCTCGTTTCTTTTCATCAGGCAGTTGAGCGAATTTTTCGTTGAAAGTATCTACAGATCCTTTCGGTATCTTTAACTCGAATCCGGTATATCCTGGCGGTGTGCATAATTGGAGAAGTTCAGGATTGAGTTCCTGAAGTATCTCAACATCTGTCGAGGCGCATTCGGCAAGAACACGCAGGTCAACACACTGGTCGATTTTCACGACGTCATAAATTAATTCCTGGTCCCGTTCTACTAATATTCCAAATTTTTCAGGGTTCATTGCGATTATGGCAGCAGCGATGTATTGTGGAACATAATTCCGTGTTTCGAGGGGAAGGTTTTTCCTTAAAAACCAAAACACCGAAGTTCCGGTACGCCGCATTGCAGATCGAACTCTACCGGGTCCTGAATTATAAGAAGCGATAGCTAAATGCCAATCTCCAAAATCGTTATACAAGTCTCGTAGATGTCGAGCTGCCGCGCGTGTTGATTTTTCAACATTTCGCCTGTCGTCATACCACCAATTACCCTCAAGCCCATACAGCTTGCCTGTTCCTTTTATGAACTGCCAAATCCCGACAGCTTTTGCCCACGAACGTGCGACGGGATTGAGTCCGCTTTCGATCATTGAAAGATAAATCAATTCTTCAGGTACATTCTCTTCTCTAAAGATTCTTTTCATCATCGGGAAATATTTTCCTGAGCGCTTCACCCAACGTTCCATGTGGTGTTTACCCCGTCCTGTAAAATATTCCAGGTAAATCTGAACGAAGCCGTTTATCACTAGTGGTACTGTGAGTCCGGGAATTACCTCGCGAGTATTATATTGTTCGGGTGAATCGGCTTCTTCGAGAAGTTGGTTTAATTTTTCGCGTAAAGCAAAAATTGAAGTTTGATCGCCTAGCGAATCTATGTTGGCAATATATAATTCGTAATCTTCAACAATGCTGGAGCTCAATTCGTTAAAGTCTTGATGTTTCTCGATGCCCGGATAGTAACTGAGTTCGTTTAAAATATTTATAGCCATTTCAAACTCATTTGCACATCGAGTCGAATCGCCATCGTTTTCAGCTCGTAAAGCTGATAGATAATGTTTGCGCGCACTTTCTAACGATTGAGCAACAATCGGGTCAACACCATTTTCTGATGTGGTATCGTTGGAAATATCAGAATATAATGTGTCGCCATCATTTGTTGAATGATTTGATTGAATAAAATTTTGTGAGGAATCGTTTTGAGCTGTTGGAGATTTTATAGGTTTTATGGTATCCTTCCCTGTGCAAGCTATAAACAGGAAAGATAGAAAAAGAATATTTATATATTTCAGCAAATTAATTTTCCGATGTATTTTAATTTGTTTAAATATAAAAGTTTAAGAGGAGAAAATCAAGCGTATTTTCAGATTATTTTCAAAACCTGTATAATTACCTATGAGTTATCATAATGGTATATTACCATGTTTCTTTTTGGGATTTGAATCGACTTTGTTTTCCAGAATCTTCAGACTCCTATACAGATGCAAACGTGTTTCGCTCGGTTCTATTACATCGTCTAAATACCCGCGGGCAGCAGCTATATACGGATTTGCAAATTTTTCTTTGAAATCTTCTTCCTTCTTTTGAATTGCCGCTTCTTTATTTTTCGCTTTTTCAATTTCTTTTTTGAAAATAATTTCGACCGCTCCTTTAGGTCCCATCACAGCAATTTCAGCAGTGGGCCAACCGAAGTTGAAATCGCCCCTGATGTGTTTTGAATTCATAACATCGTAAGCACCACCATATGCTTTGCGTGTGATTACAGTTATCTTCGGGACGGTAGCTTCGCAGAAAGCATAAAGCAGTTTGGCTCCATTTTTTATTATTCCCCGCCACTCTTGTTCAGTGCCGGGTAAAAAACCGGGAACATCTTCAAAAACAACCAAAGGAATATTGAATGCATCGCAGAAACGCACAAACCTTGCTCCTTTTATTGAAGAATCGTTATCTAAAACTCCGGCAAGCACAGCCGGTTGATTGGCAATTATTCCGACCGAATATCCTCCGATACGAGCGAATCCAACAATTATATTTTGAGCATACAACTCGTGCACCTCAAAAAAATCGCCGTCATCAACAATCAGGTGAATTACGTCCTTGATATCATACGGTTTATTTGGATTGTCGGGAATTATCGTGTTCAATTTTTCTTCACGTCTGTTAGGATCATCTTGCGTTAGTTTGATGGGTGGGTCATCCATGTTATTTGATGGAATGAAGCTGAATAATTTTCGGATTTTTAGGATGCAATCGACTTCGTTCTCGCAAGCAAAATGTGCGACTCCGCTTTTCGTAGCGTGTGTAACGGCGCCGCCTAATTCTTCGTGAGTTACGGTTTCGTGAGTAACTGTTTTAACTACATTCGGTCCGGTTACATACATATAACTCGTATTCTTAACCATAAAAACAAAATCGGTTATTGCCGGTGAATATACAGCCCCACCCGCACAGGGTCCCATTATAGCCGAAATCTGTGGAACTACACCTGATGCCAAAGTATTTCGGAGGAAAATATCAGCATAACCTCCCAGACTAACAACACCTTCGTGAATGCGGGCGCCGCCTGAATCGTTCAGCCCGATAATAGGGGCGCCTACTTTCATAGCTCGCTCCATAATTTTACAAATTTTTTCAGCATGCGCCTCCGAAAGCGAACCACCAAAAACAGTAAAATCCTGGCTGAACACAAATAGCAAACGACCATCTATTGTTCCGCTGCCGGTTACCACCCCGTCGCCCAAATATTTTTGTTTCTCCAAACCAAAATCGTGCGAGCGGTGTTCGACTAACATATCAGTTTCGACGAAGCTATTTTTATCGAGCAGCAATTCAATTCTTTCGCGTGCAGTAAGTTTGCCTTTCTTATGCTGGTCGTCGATACGCTGCTGTCCTCCGCCAAGTTTGGATTGTTCTTTAAAATCTTTCAGTTGTTGAATCTTATTTTTTGCCATTTTGTAACTCCTTCATAAACATTTGAATTTTGTATTTATGAATTATGATTTATGATTCTGGATTTCAAAATCAAAAACACAAATCCCCGTTCGACTCTGCCCGCAAAGCAGGGGGGCGACAGGTGCGTAAAATCAAACTTAACTATTTTCCAACCCGCTCAATCACACCACCTCCAATAACATCATCGCTATCATACATTACTACAGATTGTCCAGGAGTGATAGCACGTTTTGGTTCATCAAAAATAACTTGTATGGTTTCAGAATCAAGTTGTTTAGCAAATGCACCCGTTGCATTATCTTTGTAACGAACTTTTGCTGTAACGGGAACCCCGCTTTTTAAATCAGGAACTGAAATAAAATTTACTGCTTTTGCGATTAGTTCGCGATGCATCAAGTCAGCGTCGCGACCAAGAGTAATCGTGTTTGATTCGGCATCTATTTTTGTAACATAAACCGGTTCGCCGAGTGCAATACCTAAACGTTTTCTTTGACCGATCGTGTAAAACGGAATACCATTGTGCTTAGCTACGGCTTTTCCATCGAACAGCATATCGCCGCCGCCGACTTGTTTTTCAAGTCCCTGATTTTGTTCTTTTAAAAACCTCTCATAATTATCATCGGGTATAAAACATATTTCGAAGCTTTCAGCCTTATTTGCCGTTTTTAATCCAAACTTTTTTGCAACCTCGCGTACTTCGGGCTTCGTTAATTCAGCGAGCGGAAATGTCGTTCGCCTTAACGATTCTTGTGTTAAACTCCACAAAGCATACGACTGGTCTTTTTCAGAATCTCTGCCTTTAGAAAGAATAAATCGGTTTGCTTTTTCATCGTATCTTAATCTTGCAAAATGTCCAGTCGCAATGTAATCAGCCCCTAATGCAACCGCTTTACGGATTAATTCTTCCCACTTAATTTTCCGGTTGCATACTACGCAAGGATTTGGTGTGCGACCGGCTACATACTCTCTTATGAAATTGTCGATTACTTCTTTTTTAAATTGTTCCGAGAAATCTAAAACATAATGCGGAAAACCTAATTTTGCTGCAACCATTCTTGCATCATTAATTCCGTCGAGCGAACAGCAGCTCGATTCATTTCCGATGTTACCGCCAACATTTTCGTAGTTGTAGGTTTTGATTGTAATGCCTATGACGTCGTAGCCTTGTTCGACGAGGAGTGCAGCAGCGACCGATGAATCGACCCCGCCACTCATTGCAACTACAATTTTTACATTTTTATTTATCTTATCCATCTAATTATTTAATAAGCGTCATCTTTTTCGTGCTCGTATAAATATTTTTTCCCGCTGTTGTTACAAGTTTGGAAAAATAGATTCCCGATGATATCTGATCCGCATTAAAAAATACTGATTTGGTGCCGGCTTCCTGATATCCGTCAACGAGGGTGCACACTTCCTGTCCGTAGATATTATAAACTTTCAGTGTTACGTGAGCGTTATTCGAAAGCTTAAAAGTAATTTGTGTGGCAGGATTGAATGGATTTGGATAATTTTGTTCGAGTATGTAACCTTCGGGGATATAATGAGCTAACTTGCTGCCATCAACCGAAGCAGTTTTAGAATTCACCCAGGCAGTGTACCAGATTCTTGCAAGTGCTTTTGACGAACGTTGCAACTGATCGTTTGTGAGGCGTTCTGTTTTTTCCCAAAGCGCTGCGTAATAACTCGATGGTGCTGTTCCTGTTCCACTATAGCCTGAAATAGATTTGGCATAATTGTCAGCAAGTATTATGGAATCGACTAGCGAATTTGAATGAATTATGTATTCAAATATAAAATCGATTGGTGAAGCTACATAGAAGACTGAATCTGTTTGAATGTTGATTTGTGCTTGATACTTATTCAGCATGGTCGATTCATAACGTGAATGAATTCCAGTATTGCCTGTAAGCTGTCCGTCGTAATTTAGTGTGCAATGAAGTGGCTGATGTCCATCGCCAACATAATGGCCTATATCGCTTGCTGTTTGTTTGACTTTTGCCAAATCGTTGCGTGCTAATTGTACAGTCAGCGAATCCATAAGCCATTCCACGAACCATGGATTTGTTCCGTTCTCTTTCACACGCTGCCATCCGTAGAGGATAATTAATGAGTCAAGGTTACGAGTCATTGTTTTAAAATTTGGATAATCATCTATGTCGAGAAAATGTCGCCATCGTTCCGATAAAAAAGTTGTATCCGTATACACCCTTCGGATATCCGCATCCGAAGCGTGCGCCTCGTAAAACAAGCTATCAGCTTTAAACGAATTCATCTCGTCTGGAAGATGGATAACTGCTTTTTTGTTAATTATTTTATGACCTGTGGACCCCCAGCTAAAAACTAATTGGCTGGATAGTATGAATAAAATTAAACTCAGAACGATGGAATTGATAAACTGCTTACTCATTTAGTTTCAAATTGTGTTTTTATTATCGTTAATTGTGTATAATATAAAAACAATTTGATTAATCTAAAAGCTTTGTTAAACGCTGATTTGAATTTTTGAGTAGGAATTATTTATATTGAAACCACTTAGGCGAAAACTTACAAATATTAATTGATATCTTAAAAGAACTTTGATGATTTAGAAGAAAAATTAATTTTTTAAACAACCTCGTGCGAAAACTTACACATACAGAAATATCAAAATACCGCTACTCGAAGGAGCAATTGATTAGCGAACCGCGATTCCCCATTTATGTTCTATTAGATAACATCAGAAGTTTGTATAATGTCGGCTCAATTTTTAGAACATCCGACGGTGCCAAAATTTCAAAACTGATTCTGACAGGTTACACTCCTTATCCACCCCGAAAAGAAATCGAGAAAACTGCATTAGGCTCAATCGAAACAGTTCCATTTGAATATTTCAAAAATCCTTTAGATGCCATAGCAAAACTAAAATCGGAATCAATAAAGATTTGTTTGTTGGAACAAACAACAGAAAGCAAACCATATTTCACTTTAACGAAGGATGATTTTCCATTATGTCTCGTAGTTGGAAATGAAATCACAGGGGTATCGAAAGAAATAATTGAAGTGGCAGATTTTGCAGTAGATATACCGATGTTCGGTTTGAAGCAATCGTTGAATGCGGCAGTTGCTTATGCGATTACTGTGTTTGAGATGGTGAAAATTTTAAAACAAGATTGAGTTCGATTTAATATTTAACAACAAAAGCCAAAGTAAAATATTCAGTTTTCTCGTGTGTATGAATACGGAGCACACCGTAATGGACTAACCTAACCAAAATTCGTGAAGCCCGCCGATCGCTTATATTAACTAATCTTCCAAATTCACGAACCGTAATTCTTTCGTTGGTTTCAAGGTATTGAAAAAGCCGCTTTTCGTTTTCGCCGATCGAAAATCGCACCGGAGGGGTTTCAGGATTTTCGCTCTTCAAAATTTTAACCACCTCGTTGCTCGCCATCATAGTTTTGTCGTTGATACGAATGTACACACGTGTCGATTCCCCCTC
>JBBIOD010000075.1:0-7633 GCA_037443545.1 Ignavibacteriales bacterium
TAATCGTAAGGTTAAAAGACAAAGGATATTTAGAAAATTTCAACTTCATTAACTTGAGGGAGTGTAGGGTCGAAGTATTAATGCTGTCCACCACTTGTCAGCACGATTGCGTCTATTAAATTTCGAAGTTAGCTAACAGGACAACAAATGTCTTACATCCTAAAATCCGATTTCAAACCGAGCGGCGACCAGCCCGAAGCCATCATGCAGTTGGTCGAGGGGATCAAGCGTGGCGATAAATACCAAACCCTGCTCGGTGTAACAGGAAGCGGAAAAACTTTTACAATCTCTAATGTAATTGCTCAATGCGACAAACCTGTTCTTGTAATGTCGCACAATAAAACTTTAGCCGCTCAGTTGTATGCCGAGTTTAAACAATTTTTCCCGAACAATCGTGTCGAGTTTTTTATTAGCTATTACGATTACTACCAGCCCGAAGCCTACGTTCCGCAAACTGACACATACATCGAAAAAGATTCATCTATCAATGACGAAATCGATCGTTTGCGATTGCGTGCTACAAGCGCTTTGATGAGCGGTAGCCGGAATGTTATAATCGTCGCTTCAGTAAGTTGTATTTATGGATTGGGTTCACCCGAAGAGTGGATGAGCCAGATTGTTCCGATAAGAAAAGGAACTCGGGTAAAACGGCAGGAATTATTGCGGAAGTTTCTTGATATACATTATCTTCGGAATGATTTTGAATTTACACGCGGAACTTTCAGAGTTCGCGGAGATGTGATAGAAATTATTCCGGGCTACGAACAGGGCGAGACACTGCGAATACAAATGTTCGATGATGAGATTGAAAAAATTGCGTACGTGAATTCATTAACTGGTGAAGCGACAGGTGAAACCGATTACGAGGTAATTTATCCTGCTAAACAATTCGTAACTTCTAGAGAAACAATTGAAAAAGCGCTGCCGAAAATTGAAGAAGAATTGAACGAACGATTGACTGGATTGCGTTCACACGGAAAATTGCTGGAAGCTCAACGTATCGAACAACGAACCCGCTTCGATATGGAAATGATGCGCGAAGTCGGTTACTGTTCAGGTATCGAGAACTACTCCCGACACATCAGCGGCAGACCGGCAGGCTCACAACCATTTTGTCTGCTTGATTATTTTCCCAATAAACCCGATGGAAGTGGGAAAGATTTTTTAACAATTGTGGATGAATCGCACGTAACTGTTCCGCAAATAGCTGGTATGTCGCACGGCGACCGATCCCGCAAAAGTACTTTAGTCGAATATGGATTTCGCCTACCTTCTGCACTCGATAATCGTCCTCTAACTTTTATTGAGTGGGAAGGAATGGTTGATCAAGTTATTTTTGTGAGTGCTACTCCCAGTGAGTACGAGTTAAAAAAATCGGGCGGTGCTTTTGTCGAACAAGTAATCCGTCCAACCGGACTTATCGACCCCGAGGTTCAAATAAAACCGATAAAAAATCAGATAGATGATTTACTCGCTGAAATTCGAGAAAGAGTGACGCTAAAAGAACGCGTGTTGGTTACAACTCTAACAAAGCAGATGGCTGAGGATTTGACTGAATATTTAGCAAACCTGAATGTGAAAGTACAATACATCCACTCGGAAGTTGATGCTCTTGCACGAGTCGAAACTTTGCGCAAGTTAAGGTTAGGCGAATTCGATGTTTTGGTTGGTGTAAATTTACTGCGCGAGGGTTTGGATTTCCCGGAAGTTTCGTTAGTCGCAATACTCGATGCTGATAGGGAAGGTTTCCTTCGGTCGGAAACATCCCTTATTCAAACAGCCGGTAGAACAGCGAGGAACGTGAATGGTAAGGTAATTCTGTATGCTGATAAAATAACTAGTTCGATGCAGCGAATGATAAACGAAACTACACGCCGCCGCAACAAACAAATTGAGTATAATACGAAATACAGCATCCGACCGAAAACGATTTACAAAACTGTGGACGAGATAATTGCCAGTACGGCAGTTGCCGATGTTAAAACGGCGCGAGATGATAGCAGGGAGCGGGCGAAAATTCCAATCATTGCTGAATCAATAATCCGTTATCTTACTAAAGAGCAGCGTAAAGATATGATTGAAGAATTGTATACGACCATGCGTGCAGCGGCAAAAGATTTAGAATTTGAACGAGCAGCTCAGTTGCGTGATGAAATTAATCGACTTGAAAAATTGAAATGATATAAACTAGGAGGCTAAAGATGTGGTTGAAGCAAAATTTCTTGAAACCAATTCTCGATTTTGTATTCCCGCCTGTTTGTCTTCTGTGTAAAAATATTATTGATGATAATGCAAAAATTTGCACTGAATGCTGGGATAGTTTTACTGAGGTCGATGAAAAACATCCTGATTATTTGGTTTTAAAAAATCGTTTCGTATCGGGTGGAGTGATAAACAATTTTACCTCATCTTTTTTATTTGAGAAAAAGGGAAAGTTTCAGGAGGCAATACATCTCTTAAAATATAAAGGAATTAAATCGATCGGGTTAAAATTAGGTTTAGTGTTGGGGGAGAAGATTAATCAAAATAACTTCGGAACGATAGATATTGTTGCCCCCGTCCCGCTTCATAAATTGAAATTGCGGGAACGAGGTTACAACCAAACCGATTTTATCTGCGAAGGAATTTCACAAGCTACTGAATACATAACAAAATTTGATTTGATAAGTCGTACGAAATACACCCAATCGCAAACTGCTTTGACTTTTCAGCAGAGGAACGAAAACGTGTCTGATGCGTTTGTTCTCAACGACAAGTATAAAGATTTAATACAAAATAAAGTAGTATTATTGGTAGACGATGTAATTACAACGGGCGCTACAATTGAGGCTGCCGGACGAGTCATAAGAGCAGGAGGTGCTAAAACTGTTTTTTCGGCATCAACAGGAGTAGCAGAGCGTTTGGAATAAAAAAAGCCGGACCCTTTTATCAGAACTTAAAAAACATCAAAGTTCGAAAGGAAACGGCTTTGTAAATATTACGATTTCTGTTCCTCTATAAAATTACCAAGGCATTTTGAAAATCTCTACGAGACCGTGGGTCGACTTGATAGAGTCGTATCCCGACCAACAAACTTAAATAAAATAATCAAAAGTTTGACCCAATTTTCATCTATCTTTTTACGCATTAATCCATTAACCCTTGTGCTCTTTACCGTACGAGCAGCATCTTCTTAGCTTGCATGAAAGAATTATTATTTTGTGTACTGACTGCCTGGAGCTGGTAAATATACACACCGCTAGAGACCAAAGTTCCAGAATTATTTTTAGAATCCCAAATCAATGCTTTCGTGCCCGCATCTTGAATCTCGTCGGCAAGGGTTTTTATTTCTTGTCCTAAAATATTATAAATCTTTAATACCACTCTACTTGCCTCCGGTAATTGATATCTAATCGTAGTCGTCGGGTTGAATGGGTTGGGGTAGTTTTGGGACAATGCAAAAGTTTCTGGAATATTATCGATTCCATCGGCAACATTTGTAATTGATGTTGTTATGACTTCAATATTATCGAAATAAATTCCATCGCTTTCAAAAGTATCGTCGGTAGTTAACCGGAACCTGAGATATATTGAATCATTGCCAGGTCCAAAATATTTTGGATCAATGTTCATCGAATCCATCTGGCTCAATGCACCACCAGGCGGGCGGTTAATTGTTATGTAAGTTACTAGTTGATTCCACTCAATTTTATTATTCGAAATTTCAACGAAACAGGTATCACCTCTGTGGAGTACTTGTTGCCGCCACCATTTAACCTTACCACCGTTGTAATTTGTTAAGTTGAAAGATTCGAGAAGTGTTAAGGTATCTCTGAAATTTTTCGGATATCTACCAAATCCGTCAGTGATTGAAAATTTGCCAGCATATTTTACAGAATCTGTTAATGTCCATCGTTTTCCGAAATCCCATTTCATTTTACCTTCCTCGAAATCGTCTATCATTTCTCTTCCGATTAAAAACGAATAATACCCAAACTCAGGATATCGCCGTAAGTTGAGATTGTTCGTCGAATCGCGTGCTGTGAAGTAATATTCGATATTTTGGCCCCCTACCGCAGGTGATTGTAAAGAGAATGTATCGGCGAAAGTGGATCCTCCCAAAAATCTCAAGTTTGCTCGCCATTCATTTTCATCGCCCGATTTTTTAAAATATATAAATACACTATCCTTATTAACAGCAACATTATCAGTTACATCGATATTAACTTTATAGGGTCCAATTAATTTTAAAGAACTCAGTATCAATTTTGAAATAGATATTTCCGGGGGGACAAAATCGGGGCCCACAAAATAACTATTAATCTCGTAAGGTAAATAACCCCTAGTAGTTTTTACAACCACAAAATAATTAACAGTACTATAAAAAGGGACGTTTGGAATTGTGCCTCTGTATTCCGTTGGTGAATCTTTTATCATCTCCTGGGTTTTGTAAGGGAACAATCCATCATAATCCCAATAGAGAGTAACTTTCTCGATGGAATCGGTGGTTGAAATAGTGGCGGTTAAATTTCTTACCGATGTACTATCCTCTGTGTCGGAAAGTTTTTGAACGGTTATATTCCCAAAAAACCAGTTAAAAATTCGTTTAATGATTTCTGTTCGAGCGGTTTGCTGCGTAATTCCCTCGAATCCTGAAAATCCGAGGTAAACTAATTTATAAGTGCCGTCGTAACGTACTGCGCCGACTGTGTTATTAACATACCTAAACGATGGTTTGCTTCCGTTAATCGCGGATATAACTTCCGGATATTGTTGTTCATAGCTTCTACCCGGTTGATAGATGTTAAAGGACAAACCCTTACCGATTAGATCATTCGGGTCGCCGATTACTTTATTCACATTCGCATCATCCGAAATATATTTTGACCTCAAATAGTTTTCGAGAAAAATTTTTGAAGCTCCACCTGAAGTTACGAACTCTAGTCCTAACGGGTCGGCTAAATCCCAAGCTATATCTTGCCCGGATAAAAATAATTTTCCACCACTATCCAAATACTGTGATATCGCTCTTCTATCGGAACTATCGAGTGAAGGGAAAGTCCATTCACAAGCCCAAATTACCATATTAAATTTATTTAGGTAATCGCCGGTTAAAGGTCCGTTCTTGATCCTATCATAAATTAAATATTGTGTGTTGAATCGGTTCAATTCGTCAGAATAATATTTTTCAATATTATTTGCTCCATCATCATCGTCGACGAATAAAATTGTAGGATTAATACCGATAGTCAGGTCATATTCTTGTGAGAAGCCATTATCAGCCGTGAGGATTAGAGTAAGTGGAATGTTTGTTGGAACAGCATCTGGAATAATTTCAATTAAAAATTTTTCGTTGTTATTATTAAAAGTATTAGCCGATAAATCCGATAATCCCGGTAAATCGCCGATGTAAATATTTCCTCTTGTAATAATAGCATTAGAATTATTAGTCGTAATTGTGGCTGTTAAATTTGAGGCATCGCCCCAGTTGTTTGAAATATTTATTGAGAGGGCAATCAGATCACCTGGTTCAGGAATTCCATTCCTGTTGCCCGCTGAATCGTAGTATGAAAATCGAAATAAATCGATTTGTGGGGGGGGCATATCAATCGTTTCGGTAAGTGCGCGGAAAGCATTTATTTTTCCTGCTCCAAGTTTTCCGATGTAATCCGGATTGAGGCTATCGATGTTATCGGCAGTTCCTAAAATTTGAAACAAAACTTTAGCAGGCGACCAATCAAAGTTATTTGCCCTAATTAAACCAGCAAGCGAAGCGACCAGAGGACTTGCCATCGAAGTTCCCATAAACCGTTCGTATAATCTTCCACCAAAGAATGTAGAGGGATTAACAATAGTACTAAGAAAACCAATCGAATTATCACCTCCCGGTGCAGATATATCAACTGCCTTTCCGTAGGTAGAATAAGATGCTTTTTCATCAATTTCATTAAGAGCTGCGATACTTAAGGCGAACCTCGTTGCACCTAAAGCTCCTACATTCTCGTTGTTACTATTTCCGGCTGAGTGGCATATCACGGTCCCTTTTTGAAATGCATAACGAGCACCATCAATCACAAATTGCCCGTTACCTGTACCAAAACTTAAGTTTGCAACATGAGCACCATTATCACCGGCATAAACAAACGCTTGAGCCATCCAGAGCAAAGTTCCTAAACCGCCGCCACTACTTGTATGATAACCAATTCTTATTGGCATTATCTTGGATGTCCATGCTAACGATGAGATACCAATAGAGTTATCTGTAACAGCAGCCGAAATTCCAGCTACATGCGTACCATGCCCATTAAAATCCATCGGGTCATTATCAGTAATATCTCCATCTTCACCTGGATAAGCATTAGAAGCCACACCTGATACAAAATCCCATCCGCGTATGTCGTCTATAAAACCATTGTTGTCATCATCTATTCCGTTGTTGGGAATTTCATTATAGTTTCTCCAAATTGCCGAAGCTAAATCGGGATGATCCCAATCTACGCCGGTATCCAAAACTGCAATAACTACGTTTGTATCGCCTTGTGAAATATCCCATGCCTGAGGAGCTTTAACTTGTGGTAAGTGCTGAAGTTCTCCATACAGCGGATCGTTTGGTTCTATATCTTTTTCAACGAAGTAATTTGGCTCAGCGTATTCAACCAGAGGGTCTGAATTGACTAAACGGGCTAAACGTTCGATATCCGTTGTTGATGAAACGGTAAGGACCGCCATCAGCGATAATTCATTTTCCGTGGTTCGTTTCAATGAGTTGAATTGTTTTTGTGGAAATGCCTTCTCAATTTTTTCAATTCGATACTTTGAAGAAAAATTTGTAAAGGCAGAATTTTTATTTATTTCACCCCCTTCGGCCTTAAATTTTACTAATAACTGACCGGGAAAGTAAGGTTTTTTTGAAATTCTATTTTCTGAATAGGAAGTGAAATGAAGTGATAAAATAAAAACAGAAATTAAAGAGAAGTGTACTAATCGCATGTATTTGGACCTAACAAATTGATATTGTAAAAAAGTTAATTAACTGTTATTCAATATAGTAATATGATTAGATTATTTCAATTGTTTTTGCTCTACATGTTGAAAATAATAGAACGGGAACTATTCTTTATGATTTTAAGTTTGAATAATATAAATTTGAAATATTATGCAAACCAAAAAAAAATATGGAAAAAAGATCGATTTAGCACTCAATTTATGGGTTAAGTTGAGTCGCGCTTTTGCCGTCATTAATAAGAAGGCGATGGAGGATATTAAAAAATATGGCTTAACTGGACCGCAATTCAGTGTTTTAGAATGTTTAGGACACCTCGGTCGGTTAAGCATCGGTGAATTGACGAGGAAACAACTCGTCAGTGCTGGAAATATGACTGTGGTGGTAGATAATTTGGAAAAGGAGGGGCTGGTGGAGCGTTTGCGTGAACCGGGGAACAGGCGTGTTGTAAAAGTTCAGCTTACACTGAAAGGCGCCAAAAAATTCGATGATATTTTTTCTAACCATGCAAAATATATCACTCACCTCATGTCAGTTTTAACAGAAAAAGAACAATCGGAACTTGCAAAGCTATTAAAAACATTAGGTCTGATAGGTAAATCATTAAATCATTAAATCATAACACAAACTAAAAGGAAAATTAAAATGAAA
>JBBIOD010000075.1:7733-9505 GCA_037443545.1 Ignavibacteriales bacterium
TAAATCATTAAATCATTAAATCATAACACAAACTAAAAGGAAAATTAAAATGAAAAAACTAACATATATATTTTTAACAATCATATTCAGTATAACTTCGGCAGCATCGCAAACAGTTTGGAAAATCGATCCTGTTCACAGCAATGTTGTGTTTACAGTTACATACCTCATAATCGGTGAAGTAACAGGACGGTTTACAGAATTCGAGGGAATGCTGACGCAAAACAAGGACGACTTCACCAGCAGCAGCGTAGATGCTACAATAAATGTTAAAAGCATTAGTACTGATAATGAGAAGCGAGATAAACATTTACTCACACCCGACTTTTTTAATGTTGAAAAATTTCCGACTATTACTTTTAAAAGAACATCTTTTAAGTCGACTGGGAAAGATAGATACGACATCGTCGGTGAGTTAACAATCAACGGTATTACCAAAACTGTTACATTGGAAGCAAAATATAAGGGAGAAACTAAAGACCCATACGGAAATACGAGAGTCGCATTCAGCGCAACTACAAGCATAAACCGTTTTGATTACGACGTTAAATGGAACGCACCTCTTGAAACCGGAGGATTAGTTGTGGGAAAAACAGTACATATTACACTGAACATCCAACTTATAAGAGAAAAATAAATGAGAAACAGCAGTTTCTTTATCTTTTTTGGAATCGTACTTGTAATCTACGGGCTTATCAATTTTTACATTTTCAAACGTGGGTTACAAGGTATTCCAAAAGGGTCACCCATCCGCATTTATTACATAGCGTTATTCTTATTTCTTTCGCTTGCGTATTTGGGTGGAAGAATTTTAGAAAAATACATCCCAAGTTTTGTTAGCGATACTTTAGTTAGCATCGGTTCATTCTGGCTTGCTGCTATGATCTATTTTTTATTATTCATACTCCTGTTCGATCTGCTCCGTCTGATTAATCATTTTGTTCCTCTCTTTCCCCCCTTTATCAAATATAATTTTGAAGTATTTAAAAAATACCTAGCGTTCTTTGTGGTGTTGATTGTTACGGGAGTAATTGTATTTGGACATCTCAACGCTATTCGTCCACAAATCAAAACGGTAAATATCAAAATCAATAAAAAGGTTGATGGGATAAATGATCTTAATTTAGCAGTAATTTCGGACATCCATTTAGGAACAATAATCGGTCGTGAACGTTTCAGCAAAATAGTGGATGAAATAAATAAGCTAAATCCTGACCTGATATTATTTGCAGGAGATATTGTTGATGAGTCGATTGGTCCGGTCATCAACGACAATATTGGGAAGTGTGTAGAGCGGTTAAAATCGACTTATGGTATATATGCAGTAACAGGTAATCATGAATATATCGGTGGTGTTGAAGCTGTCACAGCTTATTTTTCGAAACACAAAGTTAATTGGCTCAGAGATTCTGTAGTGAACATCGACGGTAAAGTTTTGCTTGTGGGGCGTGAGGACAGAATGGTTACACGGTTTGCGGGTAAGGAGCGAAAACCACTCGCAGAAATTATTGCGAACGTGGATTCCAACTATCCGATTATTTTAATGGACCACCAGCCGATTGGGATAGATGAGGCAGTCGAGAATAAAATTGATTTACAGTTATCAGGGCACACTCACCACGGGCAGATTTGGCCCTTTAATTACATTGCGGAAAAAATCTATGAAGTTAGTTGGGGATATTTGAAAAAGGGAGACACACAATTTTATGTTTCGTGCGGAGTTGGTAGTTGGGGACCGCCAGTGAGGTTAGGGAATACGCCCGAGATAGTGA
>JBBIOD010000076.1:0-9208 GCA_037443545.1 Ignavibacteriales bacterium
TCGCCTAATAATATTTTTGCAGACATTCTTGGTGAACGCTCTGTGAAATCTCTTATTGTAATATGGCTGTTTGCTCTATCGTAGCTCATAGTATTGGGATGTGTGTTAGCGCCAAACTCGTTTTTATAAATGGGTGCGGAATTACCGCTGAACCAAAAATCGAGAGATGTTCCGTCTTCGCTTCCTGAGCCCGGGCTTAAAAAGCCATACGTCTGACCGATATCCTGCGAGCCGTCGGCTTCTTCTAAATCCACACCTCTGCGATTTGGATTTGCATTTACAGTGTTAGAAGCTAAATTTGAATTTATAACATTTTCATCAACATGCCAGATGAGAATTCCGCCGTCGTAGAATTTGCCTTCTTTAGTAACACCACCCGGCAAACTCCAGTCAAATTCATCTATGTCTGTTACAACACCAAAAACTGCCCTTTGGTCGAATGCATTATACTTAGTAGTATCGCGCGGAAAATGTTTTTGAATCGTTTGTCCGTTAAATTTCATTGTAATTGTCGAACCATCTTTACGAGCATCGCGGTTTCGGTTTTCAATGAGGAAGTATTCTTTTGCGCTAATCGGAACGCGATAAATTGTGTCGATGTCTGTTATACCGACGGCTGATAGATTTGCTAAAGTTTTACCGGGTTGCGTATCGACAATATGCAACATACCTAGATTGAGCTTCTTGTCGAGAAAATATTTTTCCCAGGCAGAAGGTTCCGGAGGGAACAAGCCGCTCCAGCTAAACATCGATTGCCCGTCCATTAGTCCAAATCTGCCTATACCAGACTTCCCGGTTTTTGTATTGAACAAATCCGGTAATCCAAGATAACTGCCAAAGGTGCCGACAAGTAAACCATTTATGCCGAGTTGTAGTAACGAGGTTCCGCCAACCGATTGCAATTTGCGGTTTTCAGTTTCGGGTAGTACCATACTATTGGTTATATAAAACTGTCCGCCATCTACAGGAACACCCTGGTAACTGCCGCCGAAGATATCCTTTAAGCCATTTAAACCAAGATAAATTGAGGGTAAATCATAAGGTGTCGGGTCGTAGCCATAAATACTTACGAGGTCGATATCTCGTCCAACTCCAGCATGAAAAATACAGAAGGAATTAAAATTTGAGAATTGCAGATCGGGATTGAGCGAATCAACAAGTCGCCATGTGTCATTAACAAGCTGACCGATTTCAGCGAAAGTAACGCTGTTGCGGGGTGGGCTGTAGTATTGCATTTTATTAGGAAGATGAAAAACAGAATCGTGAACTATTCCCTTTACTATCAATTTCCCGTTAGTTACTTTTCTCCAATAATTTTCTAAGAATAACAGATGGTCTTCAAAATATTCTTTATTATGTGGTGGTGAATCAATTATTGAATCAGGCGCAGATAAATCAAATTTGCCAGTGCCTGTCGTACGTCCGTCGCTATCCTCTACAAAATCAACCATCACTGCAAGTACGTGTAAAGTTTCTGGACCTGCAATATGCTTTACCATTGATTGGCTGGGCATATCAGTCGCAACTGAAATCTGATGGTCTAATTGCAGTTTAATACTTTCCTGAGCGGATGTTTCTAAACTTGTAAAACTTAACAGCCCGCTCAAGATAATACCGTATAACATTTTTTTATATTCCATATTATCCATTTTAATAATTAACCCACGACATTTGCCGTGGGTTAAAAAATAAATTCTAAATGATTTTCTCGTGATTGATAGAACTGCAGTTATAATTCTATAACTCGTTGATACCCCAGTTAATCATCAGGGTAAATCTCAAAGTTTCAGACAGCGGGTGATTTTCTTCCATAGCCGATAAGTAACTAAAATCGAAGCCGTAGATATCGTATCTGATTCCAGCTCCAAAGGTTAAGAATTTTCTGTTTCCAAAGCTTGGGTCTTCATAAAAATAACCGAACCGTATAGCCACAAGTTTTGGGGCACCATACCAATATTCTAAACCGGCACCTATTGTTACTTTGCGTAAACCTGACCCATCCCCCCATGCTGAAAAAATTGCTTTATGTGAGGGGTCTGGCGGAGGAGGATCTGCAATCCGCCGACCTTCTGAATCGAGTTGTTCGGGATATCGTCGAACTAATATGCGTTGGAAATCTATATTCGCTTGAATATTATTGAATTCACTTTTCATCACATCGAACCCCAAACCTAATCGTAAATTTGTGGGAAGCGGGTCTGCTTGTGCTTCGTCGATATATGTAACTTTAGGTCCCAGATTAGCTAGGTTCAGTCCAATATTCATGCTCGAAAAAAATTCGCCAGTAAATAAGGGTTGCTTGTACATCGCGGCGATATCGTAGCTTATCGTATTCGCGATACCACTTCCTTTTTCATCTTCGGTTCCGAAGGGGGCTAAAGCACTACGAATAAACCTTAAGTTAACACCTACGCCAAGATTATCTAAAACTTTTGTGGCATAACCGGCTGTAATCGCAAACTCATAAGCTTTGAATGTTCCAACTGGTTCTGGTCCGCTGGATAGCGTTTTAACAAATTCACCTAAATTGAGGTATATGATATTTGCTCCGATTGTTCCGCCTATCGATTCAAAATAACCTTTATAACCAAGGTATTCGTAGAACAAGTCCGACATCGCAAATTGCGGCAGCCAATTAGCGTGGGTAATACTTACTTCTTGACCGGTTTGGAATGCGAGTCCTGCCGGATTCCAGAAGATCGCTGAAGCATCGTCAGCAATTCCAGTTCCCGATTCTCCTATACCGCTTGCGCGAGAATTTGGAGCAATCAGCAAGAACGGCACTGCAGATTCGCCCTGTGAATACGATGTGTTTGGCAGCAAGCCGAATACGACTACAACAACTGCCACTAAATACTTAATTGTTTGTGATTTCATGATGTTTCCTTTTTTAATGTAACACATATTTAGTAATTAAATTTAAAATCTTTATTTGTGAATAGCAATTTTTCTTTTTATTTCAGAATGCTCAGTTTTCCTATCGACTCAGTTGTAAAACGTCTGTCCTGTGTTTTTACGATTACTTTATATAAATAAATTCCGTTAGCCAACCTGTCGCCGTCGCGATCTCTACCATCCCATTCGATCCGAATAAAATTATCAGTGATACTGGATCGTTCAATAGATTCTAGCAAACGGCCGGCAATCGAATAAATTTTTACCTCAACATCAACAGGAACGATTTGATTTTGATGAAATGTGAATACCGTATTTTCCGAAAATGGATTTGGGTAGTTAAACAAATCTGTAATCGTTAAACCTTGTCCAACCAGAACATCGAAAATTGTTTCAGCCGAAGATGCGTTGTTAAAAATATCCCAAGCCCGAATTTTTATTTTGTGCGAACCGGCGTCAAGCTTTCCGAATTTATACTCCACCACACCTTCCTGATAAGTATCGAGGTTGCTTCTGTAAAACGGAGTTAAATCGGTACTTTCGGATTGATCGTTTAGCCATGCTTCGATTCGATGTCCGATTCCTGAACCCGAAGCGTTAATTCCCGATTCATCCTTCAAGTCAACAATCAACAGAGGCGATTCAGAAACAATGTCGCCCGGTCGGAACGATTTTGAATCAAAAAATATATCTACTTTAGGCCCTTCATTATCGGAAACTGCCGTAGTGTCGGTTCCGATAATTCTAAAGCTTTCAGTATAACCCATCCCGTCGGTTTCGTTATCCGAGAAGTAGAGTGTGATCCTTCCATTGAGCGTATCGTACGAAATATCTTTTGGAATTATAAATTCAGTTTTAAATAAACCATTCGATATCGAACTTTCACCACGGAAAATAACAGACCCCGAAGCCGTGTAACTAAAATTAGCCCATTCAGTAATGATGATTTTCTTATTCGCATCGTAGACCACGACTTGTGCTTTACCTGAAAAATTAGACGGCAAGTTAGTGCCTGTTTCACGAATAGTTCCTTTTAGAGTAATTTTTTGGAGAGCGTTTAAATCGATGCGTTGATTGGCAAATTGGCTGTTTATGGAATCGATGCTGCCTTGTATTTTTGGTAAAGCGAGACGAACAGAGGGGTCGCCTAACATGAAAAACTTCTCGTGGTTATTATCGATGTGAAGTATTTGTTTGGCTCTGAAAATTCCGTCGCCGAGCCGGGAGGGAATAATATTGCCGTAGCTATCGAGTTTAAAAGTTTGTTCAAACAGTTTGATATTTAATTCCCTGTTCGGATAAGCATATACAGCCCGAGTGGCTGCGAGAACAGCGATGGCGCCTGAGTTTGGTTTGTTCACTAAAATTTCGCCGCCGCTTTGGTCGCCGATACCATCGAATTCCGAAAAATTACAAGTGGCAGCAACTAAATAAAAATATCGTCCTTTATTATTTAAAAGTTGAAAATCAGTTTCTCTAACAAATACTTGTTCGTGAGTCCACAAACGAGGATTACCGTGTCCCGAGAAGTTTACGATCAGCGATCCTGTGTTCATTTGAGAAACAATTGCCTGATTAGCGGCTGGTTTTCTTCGCCCTATTGATGTAAAAACTGTAGGATACTCGACGATATAAATTTTCCTTTTCTCAATTGAGTTCGGAGTTACCGCGGCTACAACTTCGGCGTGAGTTGTGTGCAAAGAGCCATCATTCTCAGCCTGCGCGGCAGGTCCATCGTCAGCAACATAAGTAATGCGCATCTTCCATGGATCTAGTGCCGGGCTATTTTCGTATTCGATAATTTTATCTATTACAACACTAGCTTCCGAAGCTGAACGGACAGCTAATCTACCAATCGCAAAAGCGATGCGCTGCCTGTTATCAAAAATTGCAAAGCGGTCTTCGGTTGCAAACGAATTAATATCGGTAAACGATTCCGGAGTTTCCCACGGCGGTATCCAATTAGTTCCGCTTGTAGTTATCCGTTTATAGTCGAAATCACCATCGCCAAATAAAAGAACATACTTCAAAGAATTTCCGGGAATAGAATTGTAGGCATACTTCAAGAAATTTCTGATCGCCATCGGCGATGAAAGTCCGCCGCCGAATTCGTTGTACAATTCTTCTACATCCACCACTAATGTTTGTAGCCGGTCGGCGCCTGGTTTTTCTCTCTGATTTTTTAATCTGTTTGCCGCGCTTTTAAAATCGTTATGTGTAATTATTATGAACTGGATTGTATCGCCAGATGTAACTGCGCCGTGAATGTTTTGATTGTTCATCCGGACGAAATTACCGGGAGTTTTGTAACCTTTTTGTCCGATCGCAAATATTTCTTTCGGAGTTCCCAACAATGTTTGGATTTGAAACGAAACAGTGTTTGAGGAAATCGAAGGCGATGTTATAATTTTTGCATTTGCATAATCCGAGACATCAAAAATTTTAATATCATTTGAGCTAAAACCACTGATTGCATATTTAACTACGGCGTTTGTATCGTGTGTATGGAAATTAAATATATCGTGTTGGGGCTTTAAATTCATTTGATAAAATATTTCAAACCAATCTAAATAACCGTTGCCGGTTGGATTATCGCTTGTAAATTTTAACCTTAACTCGCTACGCATTTCGCTGAAATTGGGCATCAGCACTCGGTTTAATGTAGAGAACTTAACTTGTGGTGTACCGTAACTGCCGATGTACGTTCCCTCGATTGATACAGTGCCTAAATTTTGTTGCCGTTCGGATGCTGTGAAGTACGACCAACTAATTTGAGTTCGGGCAGCCAAGCGAATTTTGTATGAAACCGGACTCTGTGTGTCTAATCCGGGCAGAGGAACCACATAGGTAATCGAATCATTGACACTAAACTGCTGTCCCAACCATTCCATACCTGAATTTAAAATGTTTACCTTTTCATCTTCGCGAAATGTTTTGCCGAGTACAGTCGAGGGTTGAAAAAAGTTTGTCGCATTAAGCGATTCTGTTTCTAACATTTTTTTGCTTGCCGCTCCATCGAATGTGAGCCAATAAACATTTCCCGACGCAAAACGATTGATGTAGTGTGAAAAAATTTTCGTCGGTGCATGATATTTCCAGCCTGTAGTTCCTTTGCCATAAAACAACACGTAATCGTCAGCATCTAATTTGTTTTGTGTGCCGGCATCGTTTACAAATACGGCATTCTCGAGTAAATCGTCGGGAGTGAAAACGAGTGGATTGAATGCCGGTTCGAAGCCACCGTTGTTGTAAATTTTTATTGTGTTCGGATTTGTGTTTGCAGGGACGCCAATTGATATAAGCTGCGAACCGGTCACTTTGTAAATTCCATCCTCATTAATCGGAAATCGAAACCATGTGCCGTTAGCCAATACGCTGTTAGTTTGTAACTGCTTTTTGGCAAATGCCGGAGCGAGATACCAATGCTTACCCGTTTCGTAGTTGATTCCAACCCCCTTTAGCAACTCATCTTCTGGCTGAGAAATTCCCGCCAACTCGGTTGAGCCGAAAATTACTTTTATTTTTAGGCGTGTGTATTTTCGTAATTGTTTTGCAGATGGATTATATTGAAGCGGGTAGATGTGTATGTTTCCTAAAGCCGCGCCGCGAGTTGTACCGATGTCAGTCAACTTCACAATTTCGGAAGGAAAAAAATCTGTAGCAGAGTAGGCTGATAAATCTTTTATAAGTTTTGAAAAATAATTCCCTTGTTCATCTTTGTAAACATTCGGCACGGGCACCAGAAGGATGTCGGACATAGTTTCGTAATCTGTTTCCAATATTTCAACATCGTGATTGGAAAGTCCCGGCAGGCGTAGCGAGATATTTTTGAATTTAAGCAGCGGTTCGCCAGGAGTTGCACTTGAGAGTGTCGCTTCGCCTTCGAAAGTAATACTTATGAAATTTTCCGTCTCTCCTGCTACGATTGAAATTGGAAGATAATTGGGTTTGAATTCAAACGTAAGCTCTCTTTCATCAGACTGGATTATACGGATATTGCTTTCTTGCGCAGAAATCGAAAAAGCAAACAAGTGAAATGCAGCAATCGCAATTCCTATTAGAAATTTTATTTTATATTTTCTTTTCATAAAACTAAAAAACCGAATGTAGTACCTTCAACATTCGGCTTGATACGATTAATCATATCGTTGCTCTGTTAAAGGTTATTGTTTTTTTAAAATATATAGAATATGTCGTCTATACGTACACTATAATTTTAAACCTTTAACAATATTACGATATATAAGTCCTTTTTATTTCACAAAATTTCTAAATCAATATAGAAAAAGATTTAAGAATAGTCAAGTAAATAGTTATATTCCTAATTTTTTCCTTAAAAATGTTCGATTTGATACGAATTTTTACAATTTCAATTAAAGCGATTTAGCTACCGATAAGATATTGCCATTTTTTCTTCCAATCGCGACTATCTCTTTTTTTCTTCTTGCGTGCGACTCCGTGCGATTTTTCGTGTAACTTTTCGGGTAATGGTTCGTGCAACTTCGGTCGTTTTGTCTGATATATATCCCCCGGTTCTTTCAGCGTGATTGTACCGTGGTAGTTAAACAGGATTTGCTTGAAAAATTTTTTGTCTTCTTCGGTTGCCACCAGAGATATAGCTTCTCCCCTTTTTCCTGCACGGGCAGTTCGCCCGACCCTGTGTGTGTATGAATCGACATCCCTTGGTATATCAAAATTATAGACGTGTGAAATATCTTCGATGTGCAGACCACGGGAAGCAACGTCGGTTGCAACTAAAACTGTAAATTTCTTTTGTCGGAATTCATTAGTTACCCGGTCGCGTTTGGGCTGGGTCAAATCGCCGTGTAAACATCGTGCTTGTATGCCCGCCGCCGAAAGTTTTTTTGCAATCTTTGAAGTAACGTGTTTTCTGTTGCAAAAAACTAAAGCTATATGGGGATCGTTTTTCAACAATGAAACTAGTAAATCTAATTTTTTATCGGCTGTGGTTCGGTAGTATGTTTGACGCAGAAACGAGGGTTGAACTACAGAATCGAGCCGGACGTGTTTAGGATTGCGAAGATAGGCTGCGCTCAGTTTCTCGACCTCTTTTGATATCGTAGCGCTGAACAACATCGTTTGTCGTTCAACCGGTATTTGCCTTACAATATATTCTATATCGGGTATGAAACCCATGTCGAGCATTCGGTCGGCTTCATCGAATACAAGATACTTCATGGTGTCGAGTTTTAATGCCCTGCGCTCTAATAAATCAATTAATCTACCCGGTGTTGCGACTATAATGTTTGCGGTCTTGAGTTTGGTGATTTGTTTATTGATTGCCACGCCTCCGTAAACAGGAATGACGCCAAGATGGTTGCCCGTTGAAAACTTAATGAACTCGCCCGCAATTTGCATGCAAAGTTCACGCGTCGGAACAAGTATCAAGGCACAAAGTCCATCTCGCCGATTTAGCTTTTCAATTAACGGAATAGCAAAACTTAGAGTTTTTCCAGATCCAGTCTCCGATTGCGCAATAACATCGCGCCCACTGATGATTGCTGGAATTATTTCTTTTTGAATTGGAGTTGCGATGGTGATCCCATTCTTTTCGAGAAGTGCCACCATCGGTTTGCTTAGAACAAAAGATTCCGATTTCATAAATGTCATTTCTTAATTAGAAAAAATGTACTCAAAAATTTTCTCTGCAAATCAACAAAATACATGATAATGCCGAGAGATAAGTCGTGCATCTAACTAAAATGAGGATTGATGCCTGGTATAACCGTTTATTGTGTTGTTTGATTATCGGAATCGGCGACCGCCGCCGCCACCACTTCTTCTGTCTCTACCACCACCGCCACCTTTGCGGTTGTCGTCGCGTGGACGGGCTTCGTTTACTTTTAGCGCCCTGTTTTTTAACGATGAGCCATTCAAGCCTTCGATCGCGGCTTGGGCTTGAGACTTATCGGGCATTTCGACAAATGCGAATCCTCTCGATTCACCGCTGAATTTGTCCTTAATTACAGAAGCTGTAGAAACCTGCCCAAAAGCTTCGAAGGCTTTGCGCAAATCATCGTCTGTGGCATCGTTTGATAAATTACCAACGTAAATATTCATTTGTAGCTCCTTTGTAAATTTGATGTATTTATTTGTTTTTAAACTTGCGAAAGCGATGTGATTATTGCGCTGAACAATTAATCTATAATCATTTAAGCCATTCTCAATCAAAAACCTGTCTCAATCTAACTATAATAAATGATAATAACAAGCCACTTATTCATCAGAAGTAATTACTGTAATAGCCCAGCGAAAATGTCAGGTATAACGCTTAGTAGAAATGTCAGGGTAC
>JBBIOD010000077.1:0-8950 GCA_037443545.1 Ignavibacteriales bacterium
GGAAGTGCAATTAAAGTTGTGATTAAAAGTATTAATGTAAATTTCTTTAACATTTATAGCTCCTACTTTAGTTTGAGAATAGTGTTACTTGCCACGTAATTATATGAAAATATTTTCAGATTTACAAATTGCTAACGTGAGCAAACACACCTTTAATAAGTTTTTCATACTAATTTCTTTTGATTTTTTTGTTTTATGGTGAAAATATAAGAAAAGTTGTTTGATATCAAAACTCAAAATATTCATTTTTTTTCTTATATTGGTATCAATTTTAACGGGCTTATTGAAGCATGAAAAAATTTGAAATAAATATAGACCTATATTCGCCTCGAAAACTGAAAGAACTTGCCGATTTATTTTATCAAGAAGTTAAAAATAGGGATTTACTATTATTTGACCGGTTCGAAAACTACCGGACAAATCCCCAATCCCCGACACCAGCCGAAGTATCGGGCATTCTCATTTCGATGGCTGAGCATTTAGATAATTTTATCGCGGGGTTGTTTAAAGTTGAAAACGAACTAGCGGCTCTGAAAAATTTTATTGAAACGGAAAAGGATATCGTATCCTTCAAAAAAGAATTCATCCTCCGCCGTGCGTTAAAAAAGTGGGATGCAAAAAAAGTTCAAACATTGAGATTTGATGAAGTTGATACTTTCTTGAAAAATATTCGCAATTCTGTTTTCGATAATTTTGATGGGGGCGAAGAAAAAGCAACAGCCCGAATGGTAAAAACATTGGTTGAAATTGAAAAAGTGTACAAGCAAAAATTATTACTGAATAATTCGCAGGTTGCTATTATCCGAAAATTGGTAGATGCGGTTTCATCGGATGCTCAATTTGCAAAATTGTTGCCAGCTTTTTCCGGCGAAGATGAAAAATCTCTTGCCACGGTAACGATATGTTTGGAAAAACTTGAACAATGGTGCAGTATACTTCATTACAACTCTGATTTAAAACACAGAGTGAAAGATTGGACTGCATTCCGTTTACCTGAAGATATGAATTACGAGAAGTTAGTGCATTTCGAAAGCCATAAAAATGGAAATGGTTCTTTAGAAATAATGATGGGTGCTGAATCAGAATATCGCAACCGTGATGGCTTTGATTTGACCGACCCGCGCTTTAATCGGCGCGATGTGGTTGCCGAAGTTGATTATTGTATATTTTGTCATGACCGCAACAAAGATTCATGCTCGAAGGGGATGTTCGAAAAATCAGGAAAATTAAAAAATAATCCTCTCGGTATTGAACTGGGGGGCTGTCCGCTTGACGAAAAAATTTCGGAAGCTCACTTTTTAAAAAATCATGGGCATGCAATCGGTGCACTCGCAATGATTATGATAGATAATCCGTTGGTGCCTGGAACAGGACATCGCATTTGCAACGACTGTATGAAGTCGTGCATTTTTCAAAAACAAACTCCCGTAAATATTCCACAAATCGAAACAGGAATTCTTACCGATATCTTAAATCTTCCTTACGGTTTCGAAATTTTTAGTCTTCTAACACGTTGGAATCCGATTAACATTCATCAACCCTATTGCAAACCTTATAACGGAATTAACATTTTGGTTGTAGGCTTAGGACCTGCGGGCTACACACTTGCCCATTATCTTTTGAACGAGGGATTCGGTGTCGTCGGTATCGACGGATTAAAAATTGAACCTCTCTCTAAAGAACTTATCGGCGACGATAAAAATCCACCCCTTCCTATTTACGATATTAACGAACTCCGCAAACCTTTAGACGAGAGGGTGATGGCGGGTTTTGGAGGCGTATCGGAGTATGGAATCACGGTTCGGTGGGATAAAAATTTTCTGAATGTAATATATTTAAATTTGATGCGTCGTAAAAATTTCACAGTTTTCGGTGGGGTGAGGTTCGGCGGAACTATCACGATTGAAGATGCGTGGGATTTAGGATTCGATCATATCGCCCTTGCAACTGGTGCGGGCAAGCCAACAATTTTAAATATGAAAAATAACTTGATTCGTGGTATCCGCAAAGCGAGCGATTTTCTGATGTCGCTTCAACTTACGGGTGCTGCAAAAAAATCGAGTATGGCAAATTTACAAATTGAGCTCCCAGCGATTGTCATTGGCGGCGGCTTGACTGCTATCGATGCGGCAACCGAACTGGTGGCTTACTATCCGCAACAAGTTGAAAAAACTTTAGAACGTTTCGAAACATTGATTGCAAAATTCGGTGAAGATGAAGTTTTAAAAACCTTCGATGCTGAAGAGAGAGGAGTGCTCAAGAAGTTTCTTAAGCACGGGTATGAAGTGAGAGTTGAACGCGAACGGGCTAAACAAGCGAACGGAAAACCGGATTTCATAAAACTTGTTCGCAAATGGGGCGGAGTAAAAGTTTGTTACAGGAAAGGATTAACTGACTCACCGGCATACAAGTTAAACCACGAGGAAATTATAAAAGGATTTGAAGAAGGTATCGAGTTTATCGAAAAAATAAATCCACTTGAAGCCGTTCCGGATGAATTTGGAGCTATAAACGAGGTAATTTTTGATAAACAAACTGATGAAAACGGCAAGTGGAAAAGCACGGGCGAAATTATAAAGCTTCCCGCACGTAGTATGCTTGTCGCCGCAGGAACAAGCCCAAATATAATTTATGAAAGAGAGTTTCCGGACACATTCAAACTGGATAAGTGGAAACAATTCTTCCAATCGCATCAGCTCTCTTCGGATGGAGATGCGGCATTGCTACCGACAGAGGATTCCGAAAAAGCTTTTTTCACTTCGTACAACGATAACGGAAAATACATCACTTATTACGGGGATAATCATCCCGCTTATGCCGGGAATGTTGTAAAAGCTATGGCTTCGGCAAGGGCAGGTTATGAAAAAGTCGTGGAGCTTTTTAAGGATGAAATTAACGGACTAGATACATCTACACAAGATGCGCTGGATGGTAAATGGCAAAAGTTTTCCGACGACCTCGAAAATAAATTTACTGCAACAGTCGTTAAAATTAATCGGCTGACGTCTACAATAATCGAGGTAATCGTTCGGGCACCACTTGCCGCAGAAAAATTCAAGCCGGGACAGTTTTATCGCTTGCAAAATTTCGAGGTAGATTCAAAGTGGGTCGAAGGAACGCAGCTCACGATGGAAGGTTTAGCGTTAACGGGCGCTTGGACAGATGTTGAAAAAGGGCTGTTGAGTGTAATTATTTTAGAAATGGGCGCGTCATCTCGATTGGTAGCTTCCTTGAAAGCCGGCCAAAAAATTGTTGTGATGGGTCCGACAGGAACACCGACCGAGATTCCGCAAGGCGAAAATGTTTTGCTTGCCGGCGGCGGATTAGGTAATGCTGTATTGTTCTCTATCGCAAAAGCGTTACGTGTGAGTGGAAACAGAGTAATTTATTTTGCGGGTTATAAATTCGGCGAAGACATTTTCAAGCGGGAAGAAATCGAAGCTTCGACTGACCAAATTATCTGGTCAACAGATGGGGGGGCTGAAATTAGACCAAACCGTCCACAAGATGCACATTTCAGAGGAAACATAGTTCAGGCGATCAAAGCTTATGGTGATGGAAAATTAGGCGATGTTTTAATTCCTCTTCCAGCCATCAACCGGATGATCGTTATCGGTTCCGACCGGATGATGGCAGCGGTCAAAGATGCCCGTCACGGCATACTTGCACCATACTTTACACATCACATCGCAATCGGAAGCATCAACGCACCGATGCAATGTATGATGAAAGAAGTTTGCGCCCAGTGCTTGATTCGCCATGTCGATCCTGTAACAGGAACAGAAACAAAACCTGTATTTACCTGCTTCAACCAAGACCAGCATTTAGATGAAGTAGATTTTCAGAATCTTAATTCACGCTTAAAAGTAAACAGTGTGCTCGAGAAACTTTCAAACAAGTGGCTCGATTATCTGTTAGATAAATATCCGATTGAAAAAATTTGATAATTCAAAAAACAATTAAACAAAATATAAAAAATATTATGAACTTCAATAAATTCATTCAAAAGCTCGTACCGCGTCACGATAATTTTTTTAAACTCTTCGAAGAAGACATTCAAAACTTAATGGTCGGCGGAAAAACTCTTGAGGAAGCCTTTCATTTTCCGTTATCAGACGAATCAAAACAAAAACTGCGAAAAATTGAAGACATCGAACACGAAGGGGATATGATTACGCATAAAATTTTTCGTGAGCTGAGAGCATCCTTTGTTGTTCCGTTCGATCGTGAGGATATACACGTACTTATTTCATCTATCGATGATGTGCTGGATAATATTCAAGGGATATCGAAAAGAATTTTTTTGTATGAGATAAACAATTTTCCTGATGCTGGATTACAGATTATTCACACTTTAAATGAATCGATAACCGAGCTTGGGAAAGCAATACCACTCCTTCGAGATATGGATAACAGAGCTAAAATCCACGATGCTTGCGTTCATATCAACAGTTGCGAAAACAAAGCCGACGATCTTTTTGAACACGCAGTTGCCGATTTATTCAGAAATTGTAAAGACCCGATTGAGTTGATTAAAATAAAAGAAATACTCGTCGGTTTAGAAATGGCTACTGATAAATGCGAGGATGCTGCTAACGCCATCGAAAGTATAGTCATTAAAAACTCTTAAGAAAGAATTCTATGCTCGAATTTACAATTTTTATAATTCTTGTTGCCCTCGTTTTTGATTTTTTAAACGGCATGAACGATGCTGCAAACTCCATTGCTACTATCGTTTCAACAAGAGTTCTTTCACCTAGGCTCGCAGTGTTCTGGGCTGCATTTTTCAATTTCGCCGCTGCATTTGGTTTCGGTGTCAGCGTGGCGACAACAATCGGTAAAGGTATCGTCGATGTATCCATCGTGAATCACGAACTGATTTTATGCGCCCTGGTGGGAGCAATTCTTTGGACTCATGTATGCACTCATTACGGTTTACCGATCAGCGTTTCGCACTCGTTGATTGGTGGTTTAGCTGGCGCCGCAATCAGTAAAGCAGGTTTTGCCGCATTAGTTTCGTACGGCCTCACAAAAGTTGCTATTTTTATAGTCCTTTCACCAATAATTGGAATGGTACTCGGTTTCTCATTTATGGTTTTAGTGATGTGGATATTTAAGAAAAAAAATCCTTCGAAAGTTGATAAATTTTTTAGAGTCGGTCAATTGATTTCTTCTGCTGCTTTTAGTTTGGGCCACGGCACAAACGACGCACAAAAAACTATGGGCATTATAGCAATCTTACTCTATACAGGTGGTTACTTAGGCGATACATTCTATGTTCCTTTTTGGGTAGTGATTATAGCACACCTAACAATTGCTGCGGGTACGATGTACGGCGGTTGGAAAGTTGTTAAAACTATGGGGATGCGTTTAACCCACCTTCAACCGATGGGGGGTTTTTGTGCTGAAACTGCCGGGGCGTTAGTACTCATAGGAACTGCTATCGCCGGAATTCCTGTCAGCACTACGCATACAGTTGCAGGAGGAATTATGGGGGTAGGAGCTACACGAAGGTTAAGTGCTGTTCGCTGGTCGCTTGCCGGCAAAATTGTGTGGGCTTGGATTTTAACTATTCCGATTTCCGGTGTGATTGGGTACCTGACTTTCTCTCTCGTCGATCCAATCTATAAACTTTTCTGATATTATTTCAATGACTGTCAATCAATCTCTAAAAGAAATTTTAAAAAGTCGTACGAAAGAAAGCGACCTTTGTAAAAAATTTGTTGACAGTTCGGTAGAATGTTTCGCATGCGGGCATAGATGTAAAATTAAACCGGGCAGCGATGGCATTTGTAAAGTCCGTTTCAATGAATCAGGAAATTTATTCGTTCCATTTGGTTACGTAAATAGTTTACAATTAGACCCGATAGAAAAGAAACCATTCTTTCATGCACTTCCTGGTTCTTCTGCTCTAAGTTTTGGTATGGTTGGTTGCGATTATCACTGCAGCTTTTGCCAAAATTGGCTCACCTCGCAAATACTCCGCAACCCTCATTCGACAGCGCGTATCAAAAAAATGTCTCCCGAAGATATTGTGGTGTTAGCGAGTACAAATAAGGCAAAAGTTATTACTAGCACTTATAACGAGCCGCTGATTAGTGCCGAGTGGGGAGTCGAAATTTTTAAAATTGCAAAACGCTATGGACTCGTAACCTCATTTGTTTCGAATGGGAACGGAACTCCTGAAGTTTTAGATTATCTCAAACCACATCTCGATTTGTTTAAAATCGATTTGAAAGGATTCAACGACAAGCGTTATCGCGAGTTAGGTGGTGTCTTACAACACGTCCTTGATACTATTAAGTTAGCTTGGACGAAAAATTTTTGGGTCGAAGTTGTAACTTTAATAGTCCCCGGTTTTAATGATACTGATGACGAGCTAAAACAGATTGCTCAGTTTTTAGTCTCGGTTTCACCCGATATCCCATGGCATGTAACTGCATTCCATCCCGATTATAAAATGACAGACCGCTCGGGCACACCGACCAAGACACTCATGCGTGCTTCAGAGATTGGAAAAACAGCAGGACTTAATTTTGTTTATGCGGGTAATTTACCCGGCAGAGTCGGTGGCGGCGAAAATACGTACTGCCCCACTTGCAATCAACTTTTAATTGAACGGATAGGGTTCAGGGTTTTGCAAAATAATTTAACCGATGGTTTTTGTGGGAATTGCAAAACGAAAATACCGGGGTTTTGGAAAATTGCACCGATGGATAAATGAGCCTTATTTTTTTTTTTGCATTGCTTCTCACTCTCTTTCAACTACTCTATCGAATCGTAGATTCGTAGAAGGATGTCGTAGAGATTTAAAAATCCGGGTTACTTGTTCATGCAACAGAAGTTTTGCATAACCAGTTTCTTTACTGCGTTTTACATTCTCAAAGTTAGGGTTCGGCATTTTTGTTTTTTACCTTATTTCTGATTAACTTTAGCCAAATTTTTAACTAAACAAGTATAATTTATGTGCGGTATTGTAGGATATATTGGCTTTAAAGACGCTATCCCCACCTTAATAGAAGGATTGAAACGCTTAGAATATCGTGGATACGATTCGGCGGGGATTGCAACCATTTCCGATAACGGTGTACAAATTTATAAAAAAGCCGGAAAAGTAGCCGAGCTATCAAAGTACGTAGAAGCAAATGGCATCTCTTCACAAATGGGAATTGGGCATACACGTTGGGCTACACACGGCGAACCAAACAACGTCAACGCACATCCACACACCGATTGCACCGAAACTATCTCGGTTATTCACAACGGCATCATCGAAAATTTTTCTACACTAAAAAAGAAACTCGAACAAAACGGCCACATCTTCAAAACTGAAACCGACACCGAGTCGCTTGCACATCTGATCGAAGAAATGCTCAAACATACACCCGATTTGTTTACCGCAGTCCGGCTCGCTCTTAACGAAGTAGAAGGCACTTACGGTATCGCAGTAATTTCGAAAAACGAACCTGATAAAATACTGACTGCACGTAAAGGAAGTCCTATCGTAATAGGAATCGGTGAGAACGAAAATTTTATCGCTTCCGACGCAGCGGCATTAATCAGCCACACTCGACAGGTAGTTTATTTGGAAGATGGCGAAATCGCCTGTATTACGAAAGATGGTTTTTATACAAAAACAATATTTGATGAAGAAATTAAAAAACAGGTTGAAGAATTAACATTCGACCTTGAGCAAATTGAAAAAAGTGGTTTCGATCATTTTATGCTCAAGGAAATAAACGAACAGCCCGAGACCTTACGCAACGCGTTACGCGGAAGAGTTCTGACCGACGAAGGAACTTCAAAATTAGGCGGGCTTAGCGAGGTTACTGATGCTCTAATGAATGCACGACGATTTATTATAACCGCCTGTGGTACATCGTGGCATGCGGCATTAGTTGGAAAATACATGCTTGAGCAATACGCAAAAATTCCGGTCGATGTTGAGTATGCTTCAGAGTTTAGATATCGCGATCCTGTTATATATAAAGAGGATGTGGTTTTTTTAATTAGCCAAAGTGGTGAAACAGCAGACACACTTGCAGCTTTGAAAAAAGCAAAGTCAGCCGGGGCGCTCGTTTTAGGACTCGTGAACGTGGTCGGCTCAACCATCGCACGCGAGAGTGATGCGGGAATATATATTCACGCCGGTCCTGAAATCGGTGTGGCGTCGACGAAGGCATTTACATCGCAGCTTGCGGTTCTCTCGCTCATCACTCTGATGATTGCTCGTAAACGCGGAATGTCGCAAGCCGACGGCAGACAGGTTGTCCGCGAACTCCTTAAACTTCCAGAAAAGGTGAATAAAATATTAAAAGATATTAATCAAATTCATCAGATTGCCGATGCATTTTACTCACACGGAAATTTTTTGTATTTAGGGAGAGGATATAATTTCCCCGTCGCATTAGAAGGGGCGCTTAAACTAAAAGAGATTTCATATATCCACGCTGAAGGTTATCCCGCCGCAGAAATGAAGCACGGACCGATTGCTTTGATAGATAACGAAATGCCGGTCGTCGTGATTGCAACGAAGGACAGCACTTACGAAAAAATATTAAGCAACATACAAGAAGTTCGTGCTCGGAGAGGACGGATTATCGCTATCGCCAACGAGGACGACGATGATATTCATAAATTGGCTGAATACGTAATTCGCATTCCGCACACATTGGATTTTTTGATGCCGATTCTTTCAATAATCCCGCTTCAACTGCTTTCGTACTACATTGCAGTAAAACGAGGGTGCGACGTTGACCAGCCCCGCAATCTGGCGAAGAGCGTTACGGTCGAGTAATTACATCTGAAAAAAATATTTTTAAATAATATAAATTCGAATAACAATGATGGAAATTTATGCAAAAGATTAAAGTATTAATTATGGGTGCTGCAGGGCGCGATTTTCATAATTTCAACACGGTATATCGTGATAATGAATTGTATGATGTTG
>JBBIOD010000078.1:0-8708 GCA_037443545.1 Ignavibacteriales bacterium
TATTGCTGACTTTTCTCCACCAATTACATTTTCTAATGCATGATTAGGGATAAACACAAATATTATAAGCTATCGCTTGCTGATAGATTTAGCTTGAAGATTTTGGAAGATGATAAATCGGGTAGACACGATTGGACATATTTTCCCTCTTCTCCAACCGTCCGTTCTGTCAGAGTCATTACCGAAAATTTCCGCTTAGTTTACCGATTTCGTCAACCCAATAAACTCGCCTTTTTAAAACGGTACCGTAAAATATTTTTCAAACCATTTAAATTTCTTTGTTACTAATTTCAAACATCCTGCACTGTTTTATCTTCATCAACTCGTTGCAGCAGTATCAACCCCCCAAGCATCAATACTCCGACTGAAATTATTGCGATACGTTGGTTGAATCCGGAAGAGATGAAACCAAAGAGTAAAGGTCCGATAATAGCGGAAGCTTTTCCGAAGAAAGAATAGAACCCGAAAAATTCTGTCTTCTTTTCAAACGGTGTAATTTTCGACATCAGACTGCGGCTCGTGGATTGCGATGAGCCGAGAGCCAAACCGGCAAGAACGCCGACAAAATAAAATATTCCCTTGCTAGTAACAAAGTATGCAATTGCCACAATAATTAACCACAAAATTAAGGTGAGACTTAAAGTTCGCTTTTGACCAAAGTGGTCTGACAGAATTCCAAATAAAATTGAACCGATAATTGCTGAAGTCTGCACTAACGCGAAAAAGATTATGATTTCCGAAATCTCGAAGTGCAAAGTTTCGCGTGCAAAAATTGAAGAAAAAATAATTATTGTATTAATCGCATCAATGTAAATGAAATAAGATAACAGAAACTTGCCGATGTTTTTATACTTATTAAATTCTTTGAAAGTGGATTTAACTCTTTTGTATCCGATGCTTACAAAGTTTAATTTTAAACTTGCATTTCTGTTTTTTTCCTTCAGGAATAGAAATAAGGGGATAGAAAAAATGAGAAAAAAACCGGCTGCAATAAGAAAACTTATTTGAACATTGAAAATATTTTCAGGAACGAATCCTTTAATATAAAGAGGGAAGGCGATGAGGAGTGTAAACAGCGAGCCGATATAACCCATCGCAAAACCATAACCTGAAACTCTACCATAACTCCGTTGAGAAGTAATTTCAGGCAGGAATGAGTCGTAAAAAACCAAACCCCCTTCGAAACCAATGTTAGCAAGAATCAAAAGCAACATTCCTAATAAGACGGTTGATTCTGTTGTAAAAAATAAACCGCTAGTTGTTAAGATACAGAGGAGAGTAAAACTAAAGAGGAAGCGTTTTTTACCGGCACCATAATCAGCGACGGCGCCTAAAATTGGGGAAATTATAGCAACAATTATCATAGAGATGCTGAAAGCTAACCCCCACAGCCAGTCGCCGTCTTTACCCCCTTGGTTAATAATTTCTTTAAAATAGAGAGGGTAGCCAACAGTTAGAATGAGAACATAAAATGCGGTGTTCGCGAAATCGAAAAGAGCCCAGACAAAAATTTGAGATCGGTTTGAAGTATGGTGTAAACTTGAATCGGGGCTCTTATCGCTCATTACTCTTTTGGTGGATTTGAGGGTTTTTGTGTCGGAGTTATGGATTCAGAAATTAACCCCCGTCCCGATTTTTTCAATTTTTTTTCTTGTTGGAGTTGGTCGTAAACACCATCAAGAACACCATTTATGAACTTACCACTTTTTTCTGTGCTGTAATTTTTAGCGATCTCGATTGCTTCGTTGATGGTTACTTTGGGTGGGATATCATCGAAGAAGATGAGTTCGCATATTCCGATTCTTAGCAAAAATTTATCGATAACAGCAATGCGTCTGAATTCCCAGTTTGCTACTTTTGATTTGATAATTTCATCGAGCGTGTCTTGGTGTTGGATTACTTTGTAGATTAATTGTTTAGCAAAATCGAAATCGGTCTTGTTCGTTTGCAGCTCTGTTAAAATATCATCAATCACTTTTGTAATCGGTTCTTGTGATACTTCGTGAGCGTAAAGAACTTGTAGCACTTTTTCTCGTATTGCGCGTCGTTTAAATGTTACCATACTAAATTTCTATTTGGATATTTCGCCTAACCTTCCGCTGAATTCTGATTTGCCTGAATAAACCTGCCGGATTTTTCCGATTGAATTTATTCTTGCTTCAGCAAGTTTATTCGAAGCTACATGAGTCGGAATTTTTTCGCTTTTTGAAATATCTAATATCGTTTTGATCGTGTTGTAAATTTGTCCCGCCTGTTTCATCGCACGCTCGGAATGGTATCCCTCGAGTTCATTAGCGACATTAATCAAACCGCCTGCGTTGATTGCATAATCGGGAGCGTAAATAATACCTTTATCCATCAAAATTTTCCCGTGCTTATTTTCATCTGCAAGTTGGTTGTTTGCCCCGCCGGCGATAATCTTAAATTTTAATCTGTTAATTGTGTCGTCATTAATTATTGCTCCGAGCGCGCAGGGGCAAAACACATCGGCATCAACGTCGTAAATTTTATCCGGGTGGATGTATTCGGCTTTGGTGTCGGCAATAATTGATTTCGCTTTATCTTCATAAATATCTGTAACAAATATCTTGGCGCCGTCTTTTGCAAGATGGTTGCAAACATATTTTGCAACGTTACCGGCGCCTTGAACTGCAACAGTTTTGTTCGCTAACGAATCGCTGCCAGTTAATTCTTTCATAGCGGCTTTCATTCCAACATAAACACCATAAGCGGTAAACGGAGACGGGTCGCCGCTTCCGCCCAACGCTTTATCAATTCCGGTTACGTATTTAGTTTCCATACGAACGTATTCCATATCTTGAACCGAAGTACCGACATCTTCAGCGGTGATGTAACGCCCTGCAAGTCCGTCAACAAACCTGCCAAAAGCTCTGTACATCAATTCGGTTTTGTCCTTGTGAGGGTCGCCTATGATAACGGCTTTGCCACCTCCTAAATTTAATCCTGCAACTGCCGCCTTATAAGTCATTCCGCGTGAAAGTCGAAGAACATCAATTAATGCGTCGGTTTCCGAAGCATACATCCACATTCGGGTTCCGCCCAAAGCCGGTCCGAGCGTAGTATCGTGAATTCCGATAATTGCCTTTAGGTTTGCTGATTCACTTGAGCAGAATACAACTTGTTCGTGATCATATTTTCTAATTTCTTCAAATAACATACTCTCCATCTCCTTGTTTAATTAATTTTATTTTTAAAATCCGGTAGTAATGTTACACGTGGTGATGCTATTACCGGATGACTGTCAATTATCACGTGTGTCCGGAATACTTGTTCTATATTTTTTTTGTTCACAACTGAAGCGGTTTTACCTACAGCATGAACTTTACCAAAATTCAGTATTAAAATTTCATCACTAAACATCGAAGCGATATTTAAATCGTGGAATACAGCTACCACCGATATACCGCCGTTGGTAACTAATTTTTTAATGAGGCTTAGAATTTCGATTTGATGTTGCAAATCGAGGTGGGTATTCGGTTCATCGAGCAACAAGATTGGCGCTCGTTGAGCCAGAGCGCGAGCCAAGAATACGCGCTGGATTTCGCCGCCCGATAATTCGTTAATATAGCGTGACGACAATTGTTGAATTTCGGTTTTTTCCATCGCATCTTGAGCAATATTTTTATCCTCAATGTTCTCAAAACCAAAGCCCTGGAGATACGGTGAACGCCCCATCAAAACGATTTCATAAACAGTAAATGGAAAAGCAAGCGGTTGAGTTTGAGGAACATAAGCAATTTTTTTTGCTAAATCTTTTCGTGGTATCGTTGCATAATCTTTTTCAAAAATTTTTACCTTCCCGCTATCGGGTAATAAAATTTTACTGATAATTTTTAATAATGTCGATTTGCCCGATCCGTTGGGTCCTACGATACTCAAAAATGTTCCAGCCGTTAACGACAAGAGTATTTTGTCTAACGAAAAATGGGAAAGAAATTTTTTACCTTTGTGTGCCGGGTAAGTAAAAGTAATATTTTCAACATTTATACTGTACATCATTCGGGGGAAGATAAAAATTCCTGGCACTTGGTTACATCTTCGCTGCTTCCGATGAAAATCGGAGTTTGTTGATGCAATGAATTTGATGTGATATCTAAAATTCTTTGTTTTCCGTTGATAGCTTTCCCGCCGGCTTGTTCGATTATGAAAGCCATAGGGTTACATTCATACATCAATCGTAATTTTCCGTCAGGGTTCTTCTTGTCGGCAGGATACATGAAAATTCCACCGTATAAAAGTGTGCGGTGAATATCGCCGACCATCGTTCCAATGTATCGTAGCGAATAAGGCCTTCCCGATGGTTTATCTATTTCTTTTAAATATCTGATGTATCTCTGCATCGAAGGAGACCACAAATTGTAATTGCCTTCGTTTATGCTGTACATTTTTCCTTTCGAAGGAATTCTTATATATTCATTCGACAATAAAAACTCGCCCACCGATGGATCCAGCGTAAAGCCATGAACTCCATTTCCTGTAGTATATATGAACATCGTGCTTGTTCCGTAAATAATATAACCGGCAGCAACCTGATTGTAACCAGTTTGCAGACAGTCTTCCAAAGTTCCAACTCCGGATGGAGTAACCCGCCTAAAAATGCTGAAGATTGTCCCAATCGTAATATTCGCATCTATATTCGATGAACCGTCCAATGGATCAAACAACAAAACATATTTCCCGCTGTTATACTTTTGTGGTATTTCGATTAAGCCGTTGCTCTCTTCCGAAGCCATAGCGCAGATGTTTCCACTGTAAAACATTGTTTTGTAAATAGTTTCGTCGGCGAACAAGTCCAACTTTTTCAAAATATCTCCAGAAACGTTCATTTTATCGGTCGTTCCGAGAATGTTTACCAATCCGGCTTTGCTCACTTCGCGCCAAACTAATTTTGCCGCGAGTGTTATTGCGAAGAGCATGTTTGAAAATTCACCCGAGGCTGAAGGAAATTTTTCTTCCTGCTCACGAATAAACCGCTCTAAAGTCATGATTTTTGGATTTGAAACCATATACGAGTTTAATTTAAAAAATTGAATAAAGTGGGATTCTTTGATAGTAATGTAGGAAACATTTATATAATAAGCAATTATATTTTGCCTTTTCTAACTTTTATCAATATATTGCAACAGAAGAATTTTGAAGTTAATTATCATTTAAAAAAATAGGTGTTTCAAATGAAAATAGCTGTTTGTGTTAATCACGTTCCCGATACTGAAGCAAAAGTTAGAATAAGTTCCGACGGCAAAACAATCGTCAACGCGGGGATAAATTTTATTCTAAATCCGTACGATGAAATTGCTGTTGAACAGGGTTTACAATTAAAAGAAAAATTTGGCGGCGAGGTAATTGTAGTTTCTCTCGGCGGCGACTCCAACAAGGAGACATTGCGAAAAGCTCTTGCGATGGGTGCCGATAAAGCTGTCTTGCTGAAAGACGATTCGATCCGAGATTCGTTTGCAGTAGCTGTCGCACTTGCCGATGCACTAAAGGAAATCAATCCCGATGTGATTTTGTTAGGTAAGCAGTCTATCGATTATGACAACTCGCAAATGGCCGGGCTTGTTGGCGAGCTTCTTAATTTATCTTCGGTTTCGGTTGTTGTGAGATTGGAAATCCAAGACAACAAAATTATCTGCGAAAGGGAAATTGAAGGCGGACACGAAAAAGTTGAAAGCCAACTTCCAATTGTTTTAAGCGTTCAAAAAGGACTTTGCGAACCCCGCTATCCTTCGCTCAAAGGAATAATGGCAGCGAAATCGAAACCGATTGAAGAGAAACAGATTCCAGCCGTTAATTCAAAAGTAGAAACAATTTCTCTACGTATGCCTCCATCAAAAGCGGCGGGAAAAATTGTTGGAACCGATTCTACAGCAGTAAAAGAATTGGTTCGTTTGTTACACGAAGAAGCAAAAGTAATTTGATTTTAAAATTAGAAAATTAAAAACCGGAAGAAGTATGAAAATATTAGCAATAGCAGAACAACGCGAAGGTAAATTCAAGAAAACAGCATTTGAAGTAACAAAAACTGCAAAAGAAATAGCCGACAAACTTAATTGCGAGATGATTTCGCTCGTAATAGGCAGTGGTGTAGAATCAATCGCCTCGGAGTTGGGCGGCTTTGGTGCGAAGCGTGTAATAGTCGTTGACGATACTCAACTCCATTATTATTCAACGACTGCTTATACTAAAATTATTTCAGAAATAGCCAAGAAAGAGTCGGCGAATGTACTTTTATTGCCGGCATCGCAAATAGGGAAAGATTTAGCTCCTCGTTTGGCTGTAAAACTTGATGCAGGATTGGTTTCTGACTGTACGGCATTAAAAATTGAGGATGGAAAAATTATTGCAACCCGCCCGATTTTTGCGGGTAAAATAATTAGCGATGTAAAAATCGTAGCCGACGTCCAAATATTCTCACTCCGCCCGAATGTGTTTACTGCGGGCTCAAGCAACGGCGCTCCAGCCACAGTTGAAAAAGTGGGTGTCGAGTTGACGCAAGCAGACTTTGCTGCTAAAGTAGTCGAAACCAAAGTAGCAGTCGGCAGACCCGATGTTACCGAAGCAAGCATTATAGTATCAGGCGGCAGAGGTATGAAAGGACCTGAAAATTTTAAAATGATAGAAGATTTAGCTGATGTGCTCGGAGCTGGTGTTGGAACTTCGCGTGCGGCTGTAGATGCCGGCTGGCGAGCTCACGACGAACAAGTGGGGCAAACGGGTAAAACTGTTGCGCCTAATCTTTATTTTGCTTGCGGAATTTCGGGAGCAATTCAACATTTAGCGGGTATGTCGTCATCAAAGTGTATTGTCGCTATAAATAAAGATAAAGACGCTCCGATTTTTCAAATTGCTGATTATGGAATTGTTGGCGATGTGATTGAGGTTTTACCTGTGCTGACTCAGGAAATTAAAACACTTTTAGGAAAATAATGGAATTAGAAAAGGTACAAGTAGATATCGTAGGACTTACAACGAGTCCGGCAAGCGGTGGTGCATACGCCTTACTGTTAAAAGAGGTAGATGGAAACCGTCAGCTTCCAATAATTATTGGCGCTTTCGAAGCTCAGTCAATTGCTTTAGAGATGGAAGGAATTAAACCACCACGACCTTTGACACACGATTTGCTCAAAAATATTATCGATGCAATGGGATTAGAAATAACTGAAATTACTATCAGCGACCTGCGAGAAGGAACATTTTTTGCGACTATCGCTTTAGACCAGGAGATGATCGATTCACGTCCGAGCGACGCCATAGCTTTAGCAGTCCGGTGCGGAATACCAATCTATGTAACGGAAAAGGTTATGCGTGAAGCTTCGTTCTTCCCTGAAACCGAAGATGTAGAAAAACGCCAAGCTTCTCCGGCTAAAATTCCCACCGATAAACTCGGTAGATTAAATATGTTGCGGAGTCAGTTGAAGGATGCTGTTGAGCAGGAAGATTATGAAACGGCTTCCCAACTGAGAGATGCGATTCGAAAACTCGAATTATCCGAATAAATTAATATTAACTCAAATTAGGTAAAATATGAATAAGATCGTTATTTTTTTAATGATAATTTTTTTATCATTCACAACTTTAGCCTTAACGCAGGATGTTTCGAACGAAACAAAAGCGGCTCAATTAATTCTTGAGGGAGATAATTTTGCTGAAGTTACATTCGAAAATCAAAAAGCTCTTTTAAAATATTCAGAAGCATCGGCACTTTCAAAGAAGAATTATGAAATCTACTGGAAGATTAGCCGGTGTTATGTTGATATCGGTGAGCATTATCCGGCCAATACCGATGCTGAAAAAGCGAAACAGGAACAGACTTACAAAACTGCTTACGAATATGCCGATAGTGCTGTAAAAATTAATCCTACCGGTTCAATGGGATATGCGCGGCGTGCCATCGCTAACGGACGTATTGCTTTGTTTAAAGGAATTTGGGAGAACATCGGTCTGGTTAAACAGACCAAAGCCGATTTAGATAAAGCGATAGAATTAGATAACAAAAATGCGACTGCGTATTATGTTTTAGGACGCACCCACACTAAGCTAAGCGAGAAGAGCAAAATAATAAGATGGCCCCTCGGCTTGGGATGGGCCAACTTAGATGAAGCCGTGAAAAATTATGAAAAGGCAGTTTCGCTGCGTCCCGATTTTATTATGTACCGGCTGGATGCAGCCCGTGTTTATATCGAGTTAAAACAGTATGCAAAAGCTAAAGAATATTTAAACATTATAGCTACTTTGAAAACTCAAGACGAGGACGACGATAAGTTTCGTAAAGAAGCGAAGGAATTGTTAGATACGATTGTAAATAAATAGCTGTTGCTATTTCGCAAATAGTCTGAATAAAAAAAAAGCCCGACTTTTAACACAAAGCCGGGCTTATTTTTTTGAAATAAGGTTATGATGTGATTAGTTTCTTCATTTCGCGAACTGCAGCCTCTAAACCGACGAACATCGATCGGACAATTATTGCGTAACCTATACTAACCTCCTCAATCTCCTTTATTTTTGTAATCGGTTTGATGTTTCCGTAATCCAATCCGTGTCCCGCATTAACTCCTAAACCTAATTGCTTTGCATACAATGCTGTGGTTTTTATCCTACTTAATTGTATTTCAATTTGTCTTTTCGTTTTGGCTTCAGCGTATTCACCTGTGTGGATTTCGATCATATCAGCACCGATTGCTTTCGAA